>CAZKSR010000012.1:0-32059 GCA_964555465.1 uncultured Oscillospiraceae bacterium | reverse complement strand
TCGCAGGGCGTGAACCGCTTCGCACGAAGCTCGGGGGGAAAGTCCCAGTTGTCATTGTTGCGCATACCGATAAGGCAGAGGATATGTACGGCACAATCACGCACAACCGAGCTCGAGGAACGCATTTGCTCGAACCGATGAAAGCCATCGTCAAGAATCTCATGGACGAAGGTAAGAGTGTCAGGGAGATCGGCAAGCAACTGGGAATGCGTCCGGAGGAAGTGTTCCGGCTCTCCGATTTCTCGAAAGAAGAATTCATTGCGCTCATGGCAAAGGGCAACACCTACAGCAGGGCGGTCATCCTGTCACGCATATAGCGGCGCAGAAAGCTTTTCTTTCGATTTTGAGAGAGAAACGTCAAAAGGTGTGCAGACGACCGTTCAACGTCGGAAAGCAGCACAGAGGGCACACCTCGGCCGTTGCAACGAGCCGAAAGGTACTGTGACGGGGGTGGGGCATCCCTTGCGGGTGCGACGAGCCCAAAAAACGGGTAGTTAGGTATGGAAAATTCCGACCGTTTCGTTACGATTTTGTGTTCCGTATACTCCTTAGCTCCTTGCCTTTTCCGCGGCTTGTGAATTGGTGCTGGGAACGCAAGATTTCATTTGATGATGTGTCACAGGCTGCCGCTCATATGCGGTTGCCTGTGCGATTCTTTTTGAGCGTGCTGTGGCATGAAGCACGCTCCACTCCTGCATATGATCACAAGGAGGTAAGGGTCACGCCCGTGTCGCACGGGTGCTCCGGTGCAATTCCGGTGAGCCTCCACTCAAAAACAGGATTTGACCCGAGATGAGATTTGAAACAAAATTTGAGCTGATATGAGGGCGTTTGAGCTGATATGAGGGCGTTTGAGCTGATATGAGGGCGTTTGAGCTGATATGAGGGCGTTTGAGCTGAGAATATGTTAGGCGCAGAAAGAATAAGAAACAAGTGGGAAATCGGATTTTGAAAGAAGGGAGATTGCTATATGGCTGAACGGAAGAACGGGAAAGCGGAAGCTGTGAGAGTTGGTGCGGAGAGCGAAGTGACGACGACGGAGCTGGCGGCGATTCTCGGCGTGACGGCACGGCGAATCCAGCAGATGGCGCAGGACGGGACGATCGTTCCCGTGCGGCGTGGATATTTTTTACTGGGCGATGCGGTTCAGCGATATATCAATTTCCTTTCCAAGCCCGTTTTGAGCGAGGATGAGGCGAAAATCGAACTGACAAAGCGGAAGTCTGAGGCGTCTCTGAAATCGTCCAAGGCGATCATGGCGAGGATGGAAGCGGAGGAAATGCAGGGCAAGATGCACCGAGCGGAGGACGTGGAAGCCTTTACGGAGGATCTGATCTACACCATGCGAGGCGCACTTTTGGCACTGCCGGGCAGACTTTCCGTCGATGTTGCGGCGGTGGGCACGCCTGCTGAGGCTGCTGAGGTCATCCGCAAGGAAGTCCACAACGTCATGCGGGAGCTTGCCGCCTACCGTTACGACCCTGAAAAATATGCGCAGAGGGCAAACGAGCGTCGGGGGTGGAGCGCAGAATATGACGACGAATGACCGGAGCAACACCGCCGAACGTAAGGAAGCGGCCGAACGCAGGAAAGCCGCCGTGCGGCTCAACCGTGCGCTGAAAAAGGCGCTGCTCGGCATGATGCCGCCGGAGGACTTGACGGTATCGCAGTGGGCAACGGCAAAACGCCGCCTTTCGGCGGAAAGCTCCGCAGAGCCGGGGCCGTGGCGCATGGAGCGCACGCCCTATCTGAAAGAACCGATGGATGCTTTTACCGATCCGAAAGTACGGCATATCATCATGGCGGCGGCATCCCAGGTCGGGAAATCCGAACTGCTTAATAACTGCATTGGGTACATCATTGATCAAGACCCCGGCTCGATTCTGTTCATCCAACCGACGACCGTTGATGCCAAGGAATACTCTAAGCTCCGAATTGCGCCGATGATACGAGACACACCGACATTGCGCGATAAAGTCAGCGCACCGAAAAGCAGGGACAGCGGCAACACCATTCTGCAAAAGACCTATCCCGGCGGCATTCTGACCATGTGCGGCTCGACGGAAGCGCACGCCCTGGCATCGAAGCCCATCCGATATATCTTCGGCGACGAGCGTGACCGCTGGGCACTTTCCGCCGGCAACGAGGGCGACCCGTGGGGGCTGGCCATGGCACGACAGACGACGTTCTATAACGCAAAGGCGGTGGAGGTCTCCACGCCGACGGTGCACAACGCCAGCGCAATTGAGGCATCCTTTGCGCTCGGCACCATGGAGCGGTGGAAATCACGCTGTCCGCACTGCGGCGAATACCACGAAATCAGATGGGCGGATATCCGCTTTGAATACGAAAGCACGCAGATCGCAGGGAAAACGACCTATAAGGTGCAGGAATATTACTATGTCTGCCCCGACTGCGGCGGCGTCAGCGAGGAAACGGAGATGAAGCGTGCGCCTGCCCGCTGGGAGGCGGAAAATCCCGAGGCTTATACACAGGGCGTCCGCTCCTTTTGGCTCAACGCTTTTGTTTCACGCTGGGCATCGTGGGAATCCATCATTCTGAAATTTCTTAACGCAATCGGCAATACACGGGCGATGCAGGTCGTGTTCAACACCTGCTTCGGCGAGGCCTGGGAGGATCGGGGCGACATTGAGCACGAGGATAATTTGCTCTCACGCAGGGAGGACTACGGGACGCTGGCGAACGGAACGCCCGTCGAGCTGCCGCAGGGCGTTCTTATCCTGACGGCAGGGGTCGACACGCAGGACGACCGCATGGAATATGAGATCGTCGGCCACGGCTACGCCGGAGAGACGTGGGGGATCGAAAAAGGGCTGGTCATGGGGCGTCCCGACGACGAGGCAACATGGACGGTACTGGACGAACTGGTCTTTGACCGTGTGCTGCGCTTCAAAAACGGCGTTGGACTGAAAGTCTCCATGTCATTTGTCGACGAGGGCGGACATTTTACCATGGATGTGAGGCGACAGAGCTGTGCCCGTCTCGGCAAAAAGGTATTCTGCATCAAGGGCTACGCCGGCATGGACAAGCCCTTTACCGCTCCGCCGAAGAAGCAGCGGATTTTGGTCAACAATGTGACGGTCGGAACGTGCTGGCAGTATCAGATCGGCGTAGATTCCGGCAAGGAGATCATCATGGACAATCTGAAAGTGCAGCGTCCGGGGCCGAAATACTGCCACTTCCCCGAGCGGGACGACTATGGGGAACGGTATTTCACGGGACTGCTGTCGGAAACGAAGGTCTATGACCCGAAAAAGAAAAATCCGTGGGCATGGAAGAAGATCCCCGGGCATGAGCGCAATGAGGCGTTGGACTGTCGCAACTATGCGCTGGCGGCATTTTCTGCTCTGCCGAAGAATCTGGACGAGGTCGCACGGCAAATCCGCCTTGCCGCCGGAGGAAAGGATTTTGCGCCGACGGCTGCCGGAATCACAGCAAAACGGCGGAACGGTCGCAGCGCAAGCAGATATTACGACGATTGGTAGGAGGTCACAGTATGGCAAGTAAAACGATACTGCAAAAGCGTCTTGCGTTCCGTGAAAAGACACTGGAACGGCTCTATGACGCATACACAGCACTGGTCAACGGCGGTGTCAAATCGTATATGATCGACGACAGGCAATTGACAAGGCTGGATATTTCCGCACTGGCCGAGGAAATACGGGCGACCGAGAGCGAGATCGACGCACTGACCGCCGAGCTGAACGGGAAAAAGCGGCGGAAGATGTTCGGCGTAATTCCGAGAGATTGGTGATTGGAGGGGTACGGAATGAAACAAAAAGTGAGGAAACCGGCGAAAACGAGGACGGGGGAAGATAATCCCATTAAGACACCCGATCTGTGCGACAAGTGCGCCCGACAGCGTGAATGTAAGGGCAGGACGGATTGCACCAGCCCCACAAAATGCTCGATGCATTGGTATTGGGGCTGTAAATGCGAAGAAATTCGGAAAAACACACCGTGCCCGTATTATAGGGCGGCGGAGCAGAGCTGAGGGGTGCGGTCACCCTCTCCGGCACCGCCTTTGGCGGTGCCACCTCTCCCAAAGGGATAGGAGAGGACGGAGGTACAAGATCGAGGTGCGGATTGCCACGGCCGCAGAGCGGCCTCGCACACTCGCCGCAACGGGCGTCCAGCGAGCAACCGCCGCTTGCGGCGGCTCTTATCGAGTCGGAATGACGCTATTGGAGCGAGTGCGATGTGGGTCGTAGGGGACGCCGTCCCCTACGGGTGCGGTGCAGGCGGCACGCCGGGGTCGGCGTGCCCTACGGGGAGCCGACGGGGGCGAAGGAGTGCGGCAACCCCTCAGTCAAAAATCGAGGATTTTTGACAGCTCCCCTTACACAGGGGAGCCGATGGGTGCGGTGCGAGATCGAAGCACAGATTGCGTCCGCCGAGGGCGAACGGCGGCGAGGGCAAGCCCTCACCCTACTGGTGCGGAGGTTGACACAGTGAGCGGCAGGGGCAATGACATGAATGGAGGCGATATGCTTTGAAAAATGAAAGGAAAATACAGGCAAAGGGCTACAGCGAGGCGGGGGCGAGTTTGAGCCGTCGGGCGTTGCGTGGGTTTATTCCCGACAGCGGCGCACCGAAGGACGACATTGACCGCAACAATGCCACACTGCGGCAGAGGGCGAGAATGCTCTATATGTCAACGCCCCTTGCGACAAGTGCCATCAACACGAACCGCACGAAGGTCATCGGCACGGGGCTGACGCTGAAATCGACCGTCAACCGTGAGCTTTTGGGGCTTTCGGCTGAGGCGACGAAGCAGTGGCAACGGAAAACGGAGGCGGAATTCAAGCTCTGGGCAGGGAAAAAGCAAAACTGTGACGCATTGGGGCTGAACAATTTCACGGGCTTGCAGCAGCTTGCGCTGAAATCGTGGCTGCTCAGCGGTGATGTATTTCCGCTTCTGAAACGCTATCCGGCATCTCCGCAAAATCCCTACACCTTGCGCATTCACCTTGTGGAGGCTGACCGCATCTGCACGCCGGACACCTACGGCGGCTATGGCTTTTTGAATGTGACGGACGGGATCGTTCCGAAGGGAATGCCCGGCGCAGGGCACAGAATCCATGACGGCGTGGAAGTGGATGAGAACGGACGGGTGGTCGCCTACCATGTATGCAACACCTATCCCGACACGACCACCGCCGTGGAAGAACGCAAGTGGACACGGGTCATTGTCTACGGAGAAAAGACGGGGTTGCCGAACATTCTCCATGTGATGGACAGTGAACGACCCGACCAATACCGAGGCGTTCCGTACCTGGCGCAGGTGGTCGAGCCGCTCTTGCAGCTCCGCCGTTACACCGAAAGCGAGCTGATGGCGGCGCTGGTGCAGAGCTTTTTCACGGCGTGGATCGAGACGGAGGCAGACCCGTCCGAGACGCCGTTCAACGAGGTCGGCGCCGGAGATATTGCCGGGATGGGCGGCGATGGCGCAAGGGATGATCTCTCCCGTGACGAAAACGAGTATGAGATGAGCCCCGGTGCAGTGCTCCATCTGCAAAAGGGCGAAAAGGTGCATTTCGGCAATCCGAACATTCCGACTGCCGGCTTTGAGACGTTCGTGAAAACCGTCTGCCGACTGGTCGGCTCTGCGCTGGAAATTCCTTATGATGTGCTGGTCAAGGAATTCGACGCAAGCTATTCGGCAAGCCGAGGCGCACTGCTGGAAGCATGGGAGGCTTTCAAAATGCGCCGTGGCTGGTTTGCCGACAGCTTCTGTCAGCCAATCTATGAAGCGTGGCTTGCCGAGGCAGTCGCCTTGGGACGCGTGAAAGCTCCGGGCTTCTTTGATGATCCCCTGACCCGTGCGGCATGGTGCTCGGCACGGTGGATCGGCCCCGTGCAGGGACAGCTCGACCCGAAAAAGGAGGCCGAGGCTGCTTTGATCCTGACCGACTGCGGCATCAAGACCCACGAGCAGGTCACCCGTGAGCTGGGTGGCGGCGACTGGACGGAGAATGTGGAGCAGCTCAAGGCGGAAAACGCCCTGCTGACCGACGCCGGAAGCACCGAGCACAGACCGCCTCCCCGTTGGAGGAATGAGGATGAAGAAGACGAATTATGAGCATCTGTTGGAATTGGGCGTCTGGAAAACGGCGAACGCCCTGTGGAATTTAATGTCAGACACCTGCGCCTACTGTCCCTGCGACAGAGAGCGGCGGTGCAACGAGGACTGCCGAGCAGGACTGAGAGAGTGGCTTTGCGCTCCCTATATCCCCTCGAGCAGCGTGTGGAAGGAGGAACCACGAAGATGAAAGGTTTTGAAATCAAGCGAAATTTTTACGCCATGTCCAGTCAAGACGGTGTATCGGCGGAAATACAAATGTACGGTGACGTGGTGGAAGTCTGGCCGACCGACTGGTGGACGGGAGAACGGCTGGAGGGAAGCTACATTACGCAGGATGAATTTTTGCGTGACCTGAAAGCGGTGGAGGGCTGCCACGATGTCACCATCCGACTGAACAGCTACGGCGGCGATGCCGTTGTCGGCATTCTGATCCACAACCGTCTGCGTGAGCTGGCGGCAAAGGGCGTGAAGCTGACGTGCATCGTCGACGGCGTCGCCATGAGCGCAGGAAGCGTCATCATGTGCGCCTGTGACACGGTTCGGGTCAATCCGTCCTCCCTTGTGATGATCCACAAGGGCTGGGTATTTTTATACGGCGGCTACAACGCCGACGATCTGCGAAAGAACGCCGAGAGCATGGACAGCTACGACAAGGCAATGGTCAGCATTTACAAGCGCAAGAGCGGTCTATCGGAAACGGTGATCTCCCACATGATGAGCGACGAAACCTACATGACCGGCAGGGAGGCCGTGGAAAAGGGCTTCGCCGACGAGCTGATCGAGGACGCAGAGCCGCTCAACCTTGCCGCAAGCGCAGACGGGCGGTGCCTTTTCGTGCAGGGACGCAAAATGCATCTTTGCCCCGGTATGATGCTGCCCGACAGCATCCCAACGATCACATCCGAGGCGAAAGCGTCGGCTGCGATAGATAATCCGCCTGTGGTCACAGGCGTAAACGAAGGAGGAATGAACTCTATGACCATGGAAGAGCTTCGGGCGAAATATCCCGAATCGGTCGCTCAGATCGAAGCGGAGGCTCGTGCCGCCGTGAACATCGACACGGCCGTCGCCAACGCCGTGCAAGCGGAGGAACGCCGTTTGCAAGAGATCGACGCCGTTGCCGCACTGTTCCCCGACGAGCTGGTACAGGAGGCGAAGTACGGCGAAAAGAAGTGCTCTGCGCAGGAGCTTGCCTACCGTGCGGCACAGAAAGCCGCAACACAGGGCAAGGCGTTTCTGGCGAGCATGAGCGCAGACGCCGCCGACAGCGGCGCACAGAGCGTCCCAGCCGCACCCGGCAAGGCTGACGAGACGGGCGGCGCAGAAGACATCGAAGCGGCGGCGAGGGCTGCCGTTTCCGCTTTTTTGGGCAGAAAGGAGGGCAAATAAGCCATGAACAAGAATCTGATCAGACCCATCGGCAAGAGCGAACAAGATAACCTGATTGCGAAGCTCACGCCGCCTGCGGAGACATTCGGCGTGACAATTCGAAAGGGCGCAGCCGAAACCGTTCTGAAAAGAGGCACCGTGCTGGCATGGTCCGATGCCGACGAAGCCTGCGTGGTGCTCGGCACGGCTGCGTCCGGCGGCGAAACACTGACCCCGTATGCCATTGTCGCAGACGACGTCACCGTCGGCACCGAAAATGACGCTGCCGCCGTCGCCTACCGCAGCGGTAACTTCAACCGTGCCGCTCTGATCACCGAAAATGGGCACACCATTTCCGGCGCAGAAGAGCAGATGTTCCGCACGATGAACATTCTGTTCACTGATATGATGTAAAAGGAGGGAAAATCATGGATATTTACAGCACTTATTTCATGCTGGCGGCGGTGCGTGAGATTCCGCCGGAACAGCACTTTTTCAAGGATCGATACTTCCCCACGGACAACGCCATGGACATCTTCGGCACGAGCCGTGTTCTGGCCGACTACAAGGAGGAGACGCAGAAGCGCGCGCCGTTCGTCCTGCCCCGTATCGGCTCCATCCCCGGCACTCGTGACGGCTTCAGCACGGCAGAGCTGGAACCGGCGAATATCTCCGTCTCCATGCCGCTGACGCTGGATCAGCTCGAAAAACGAGGCTTCGGAGAGTCGCTGCTGTCACAGGCGACCCCGGCGGAGAGAGAGCGTCACTTCCTCGTACACGACCTTGCCGATCTGTCCGCACGCATTTCCCGTTCGGAAGAGCTGCTGGCGGTGCAGACCATCCTCAACAACGGTACGGTCATGCGCCACCGCACCGACCGAGCCGACGTCTACGAGGACATCGGCGTGAATTTCTACGACGGGGCGGACAATCCCGCAAAGTTCACCCCTGCGGCGACCTGGACGCACTCGACCTACGCCAACGGCACATGGACGCCCGGCTCGTGGTACGACGACATCTGCGCCATGATCCACAGCCTCACTCGCAGCGGTCGCCCTGCACACGAAATTCTCGTGGCGCAGGATGTGGGCGAATTCCTCATGGAAGACGGCTGGGTGCTCGCCATGCTGGACAACCGCCGTGCCGAAATGGGCAGACTGGCTCCGACGGAGCTGACCGAATGGGTCTATCAGCTCGGCGCATTCAACTTCAAGGGACGCACCCTGCCGATCCTCGTCTCCTCCGGCAGCTATGAAGACGACAACGGCGACGACAAGCCCTATGTGCCCGACGGCACGGTGATCGTCATTGCCCCGAAGGTCGGCCGTGGTCTGTACGGTGCGGTAACGCAGATGGAGACGGACGGTCACTTCCACACCTACGCAGGAAAGCGCATTCCGCAGCACATCTTCACCATCCGTCCGCCCACACGGGAGACGCAGCTCAGTTGCCGTCCGCTCTTCGTGCCGAATCGCAGTAACCCGTGGCGTGTTGCTACGAGCGTGCTGGGCTAAAAGGAGGAGGCGGCATGATTCGCATGATTTCGGGCGTGACACGCCTCGGTAAACGGCTGATCACGCCGAAGGACGGCTGCTTTGCCGCTCCGCCCGAGACGGAAAACCGTCTGGTTTCACTCGATGTAGCAGTCTTTGCTGAGGAAAGCCCCCTCAAAACCGTTGCAACGCCCCTCTGCGAGACAAACGAGGCGCAGATGGGCGAGAACCTCCCCGAGGAAGAAAACGCCGCACAGGGCGAGGAAACCGCCCATCTCGACCCCGAGCAGCTCCGAACGCTGACAAACGGCAAGCTGCGTGAGCTGGCGGAGGAAATGGGCATCGAGACAGGCACTCTGCGGACGAAGGCGCAACTCATCGAGGCGATCACCGCAGAGGATGTGAGCGCAGGGGCGGACGATGAGCCGCCTCCCACGCTCACGGCGGAGGCACCGGTCGTATGAGCGGCTTTCGGGAGATGGTGCAAGGCGACATCGGACGGGTATTCCTGGACGACAACGCCTTTGCGGACAGGCGCACCGTGATCCTCGACGGAGAGACATTCACGGACATTCGGGTGCTACTGTGCAGCGTGAAAGATCGGGTACGTGAGGTGCCGAATGACGACCATGTGCAGGGCTTGTACCTTGCTACTGCAAATTTGCACTGCAGCGCAGATGACCTCGGCGGCAAGCTTCCCGAAAAGGGGCAGAAGCTCCAAATCAACGACCGAGAGGGCGGCGGTGGCTTTTTCCAAAGCTACTATGTCGCCTCCTCCGTCTGCGAAATGGGAATGCTGAAAATCGGTCTGGAGGCGATCGACGAATGAACATCACCTTTGCGGAAGTCGGACGGGCGAAGCTGACGGAAGCAGAAAAACTGCTCGCAGGCATTCCCAACGGCACACAAAGAGTTCTTAAAAGCGCTGCGCACCGTGCCACGGCGCATTTGCGTACGAATGCGGTACGGGAGACTCGGAAACGCTACGCCATCTCCGCCGCCAATCTGCGCACGGAGGACAACTGCAAGATCCGCTACTCCTACAGTGGAGGCGGCGTACAAGCAACGGTTTTCTACAACGGCGAAAAAATTCCCCTTTACCGTTACAGTGGGGCAAGTCCGTCCGCTCCGGCCTACGACCGCCAAAAGCTGGTCAATGTCATCATCAACGGAAACTGGCGGAAAGTACATCCCGGCGTTGGAGCAAAAGGACGACAGCTCAACGCTTCTTCCCCAACGACCCCGAAAGAGGGGGCGTTTGTCGCCAGATTCGCATCCGGTCACACGGGCATTTTCTACCGCACCGGCGGCATGACTTCCGGCGGAAAGGACGAGACTCACGAGGTTATGGGTTCTGCCTTTGCGCAGATGGTCGGAAACGAAGAAGTCGCACAGCGACTTGACGAGGGCGCAATGGAGAAATTTGAAGAACGGCTGGATCATGAGGTCTACCGTCTGCTGAACGGCTTTGGAGGTTAAAAATGGACAGAACGGATTTTTTATGCTGCCTACAGGCATTCACCGAGGCGGTCGTAAAGGACAGCCTTCTTCCCGTGCGCTATCAAAAGAGCGACCAGAAGAAGCCGGAGCCGAGGGCACCTGCCGTCTACAAAATGCGCATTCCCGACGCAAGCAGTGCCATGAAGAAAGCACCCTACATCCTGCACCAGATCGTTGCCGGAAAGGATCAGCAAAAGCCGGGCGAACAGAAAACGGCATCGACCGTGACAGTTCGGACGATCTTCTGCGTCTACAGTGAAGACGAGCAGGAGGGCGGTATGCTTCTTTTGGAGCTGATGGAGCGGCTGCGCATTGCGCTGTTAAAAAAACGCACTCTTGCAAGCAGATATGCCCTCGACATGGAATCGGCTCTGGAATGCCTGTGCTATCCAGAGGACACTGCACCGTATTTCGCCGGAGAAATGGCGTCTGTCTGGCGTCTGCCCGGCGTGGAAAGAGAGGTACCCAATTGGCTGTGAAGAAAGCAAGGACGCAGAAACGGGAGGAAACGCCCGACTTCTGCGCATACATCGGGCCCACGATCCGAGGTATCGTACAAAGTGGGACACTCTTCCCCTGCACCCGTGCGGAGCTTTTGGAGAAAATGAGCGGCGTTTGCGCCGATTATCCCGAGCTGCGTCATCTGGTGATTGAGGGGAAACATCTTGCCAAAGCAAGGAAAGAAATCCAACGGACGGGAACGCTGCTGCACACGAAGTATGCGGCGTTACTCGCCCGAGTAAACAAAGGAGGAACAAAATGAAGCACGGAATTTATGTTTCGGGGCAGCGGGGCGTAGGCACGCCGGTCGCTGCGACCAGCGGCATCCCGTTCGCCATCGGCGTGTCCCCCATCCACGCCGCAAGAAAGCCCGCCGCTGTCGGCATTCCCGTCATGTGCGGCAGCCTGACGGAGTTTACCGAGAAATTCGGCTATTCGGACGACTGGGAAAAATATCCCCTGTGCGAATTCGCCTACGCCCTGTTCACGCTTTACGGGGTCAGCTCGGTGGTCTTCTGCTGTATGCTCGACGCGAATAAGCAGAAAGCGACGGTTGCCGCCGCCGATCTTACCGTGAGCGCAAAGCAGGTCACGCTGCCCTTTGAGGCGGTGGCGTCGACCATCGTCGTAAAAGCCGCAGGCGGCACGGGAAGCGCATACAAGCTCGACACGGACTACACGCTGCACTATGACGAGAGAGGCAGTGCACTCGTGCTGACCGTTATGGAGGACGGAGCGTGCGCCGATGCTGCGCAGCTCAACATCAGCTATGACAAGGCAACGCCGGAAAGCGTCGCGGCGACGACCGTTGCGGCAGGGCTGGAAAACATCGAGCTGTGCATGGCGTCTGCAAACTACATCCCCGACATCATCTGCGCCCCGGGCTATTCCTCGGACAGCGCAGTGGCGGCGGCAATGGCGACGAAAGCCGCAGGGATCAACGGAATGTTTAGGGCGATGACGCTCCTTGACCTCGATGCGCAGACAGCAGAGGCGGCAATCGCCGCAAAAGAGGCGGTGGCCGACAAGAACGCCGTGGTCTGCTGGCCAATGTGCAAAAAAGGCGGAAAGGTGTATCATCTTTCGACGCACATTGCCGGTATTCTTGCCCGCACCGATGCGGAAAACGAGGGCTGCCCCTACGAAAGCCCGTCGAACAAGGAGATCTCCTGCGACGAGTTCATTCTGCCGTCGGGCGAAGCGTGCTTGCAGAGCGTTTCCGACGCCAACAAGCTCAACGCCAACGGCATCGTGACGGGGATCCACTTCTGCGGTCGGCTGGTCGCATGGGGCAACTACACCGCAGCATACCCCGAGGAGACCGCCACGGAGGAGGCATTCATCTCCAACTCCCGTGTAGCCGCCTACATCGGAAACACGCTCATCCGCACCTTCTGGGAGAAGCTGGACGCACCCGTGACCCGTCGCTTCGTCGACAGCGTCGTCGACCAGACCAACATCTGGCTCAACGGGCTGGTCGGCGCAGGGTATCTCTACGGCGCAAGCGTCGAGGCAACTGCCGAGGACAACCCCACGGAGGACTTACAGCAGGGCATCGTTCGGGCACGCATCCGCTACGCCTCCCCGACCCCTGCGCAGGACATTGAATTCACGATCGAGTACGACGCAAGCTATGCGACGTCGGCTCTTTCGACCTAAGGAGGGACGAACATGAACTATCCCGAAAGCACTCTGCAATACCGTGTATATGAGGACAGCACCGATTTGCTCGGCATTGCGAAAGTCAAGCTGCCTGACCTGAAAGTCATGACGCAGGACGTCAGCGGCGCCGGTATCGCCGGAAAGATCGAGGCGGTTTTGATGGGTCAGCTCGAGGCGATGACCTTGGAGCTGGATTTTAGCTCGCAGACCGACAAGGCTTTGCAGCTTGCCGAAATGCGCCGCCACAACATCGATCTGCGCATTGCCAATCAGGTGGAAGACCCCGTTGCCGGTACCATCGGCGTACAGGCGGAGAAGCACGTCTTTGTGGTCGTGCCGAAGTCGCTCTCCGGTGCGACCATCGAAACGGCAGGCACCAGCACGTCTTCCGGTCAGTACGCCGTGCGTTACTGGGCGGCATACAAGGACAACAAGAAGATCATCGAGATCGACCCGTTTAACGGAATCTGCATCATCAACGGCGTTGACCACATGGCCGCCGTCCGTGCGGCACTCGGTATGTAATACTATTATTCCATAAAAAGCAGACAACTTTTATGGAATCTTTTTGTGCCGTGTGGCACAAAAAGCGTCTCATGCGAGTTTCTACGCCCTGACGGGCTTTCAAAAGCAGCCATTTGAAAATGTCTACTTTTGAAAGAAGCTCAGTATAAGACACGATGCTCCCTGCGGTGAAAGCCGCAGGGAGTGTGTTTTATGCAGATTGCCACGCTTCGCTCGCACACCCGCCGCAGTGGGCGTCCAGCGAGCAACCGCCGCTTGCGGCGGCTCTTATCGAGTCGGAATGACGCTGTTTAAGTGTATGCGAGGCGGCGTGCCCTGCGAAAGCAAAAAATAACCGAAAAATTACGACGAAAGTCAATCCATCATAACGAAAAAGGAGTTTTTTATCATGGCAAAGAATATGGAAAACACGGAAGCAATCGAAAACATCATCGGGAGCGGCGACCTTGCCGGTATTCTGGGCGATCCGCAGGGCGGCACTTTGGGCGACACCTATGCGCACACCTTTTCCCGTCCGGTCTCCTACAACGACAAGACCTACGACAAGCTGAGCTTCGATTTCGGCAATCTGACCGGCGGTGATTCATTGGCGGTCGAGGCGGAGCTGTCGGCACTGAACACGCCCGTTTTCGTTCGCTCCATCGACTCGAAATATCTCATCCGCATCTGCGCCCGTGCGTGCACGGAGCAAATCGGCAGCGACATTTTTGAGGTCATGCCCCTGAAGGACTTCACGAAGATCACAAACGCCGCAAAGCGTTTTTTGTAAGCCTCGGACTGCTGATCGGAGACGGCGGAGGGTGGCTGCGCCGTCAATTCCTCGTAATGGCGCAGAACACCTACACGCCGATCCCTTTTTGGCAGAGCATGACGCTCGTCAGCTTCCGCCGGTGGATCAATGACAGCAATCGGCTGTTCGAGGAAAGAAAGAAGAAATAAACGGTACTGTTGGAGGTGCGGAATTTGGGCAAACAATATGATATGACATTTCTGCTCGATGCCCGTCTGGGCGGAGGCTACAGCAGTGCGTTCAAGGGCGCACAGTCTGCAATGCAGCAGTATCGGGAGGAATATGTTCGTGTTTCCGGTGAGCTGAAAAACGTCGCCGGTTACGAAAAACAGGAGCAAGCCGTCGAAAATACCAAAAATAAGCTGGCTCTGCTCCAACAGCAGTACGATAATATTCAGCGAGAAATGGACGAGACGGGGTCGCACTCGTCGAATCTGCAAAACAAGCTGTTAGATAAGCAGGCGCAGATCGATAAGACGACTGCGGCGTTGCAGTCTCAGATGGAGAAGCTGGATGACTACCGCAAAAAGCTGCAAGAGGCAGGAGCAAACACAGACGACTTGAAAAACGAATCCTCACGTCTGAAAACCGAAATGGACGAGCTGAGGAAAAAGATCGACGAAAGCGGAGACGGTGCGGACAAATTTGGCGAAAGCCTCACCAATCTGGAATCCCTGATTGCGACGCTCGGCCTGACCAAAATGCTGAAAAAAGCCTATGCTTGGTTCAGTGAATGCGTCTCCGCCGCCATGGAGTTTGAACAGGCAATGGCCGGTGTCAAGAGAACCGTCGGCGGTTCGGATGATTTCCTCTCTGACTTGGGCGATTCGTTCAAGGAAATGTCCACGACGATTCCGATCACGACGACAGAGCTTGGCACCATTGCCGAGACTGCCGGTCAGCTCGGCATTGCGCAGGAGCTGGTTGAGGAATTCACGCTGGTCATGGCAGAGCTGGGCACGACGACCGACCTTGCCGCCGACGAAGCGGCGACGATGCTGGCGCAGTTTGCCAACATCACGGGCATCACAGACTACGAACGCCTCGGCTCGGTCGTTGCCGCCCTCGGCGACGCTACGGCGACGACGGCATCAAAGGTTGTGGAAATGTCCCTCGGCATGGCGGCGTCGGCATCCATTGCCGGCATGAGCGAGCGGGATATTCTGGCCATTGCTGCGGCGGTCGGCTCACTCGGCATTGAATCCGCCGCAGGCTCGACCGCCATGTCACAGCTCATCTCCACACTCTACAAGGCGACAGAGACGGGCGAAAAGCTCGAAGAGATCGCCGCCATTTCCGGCATGAGCGCAGAGGAATTCACAACGGCATGGGGCACGGATGCCGTCGGCGCAATGAACACCTTCATCCAGGGCTTGACCGACGTGGAGCGAAACGGCAAATCCGCCATCGTTCTTCTCGACGAACTGGGCATCAACAATGTCCGACAGGTCAAGGCGATTTTGAGCCTTGCACAGGCCGGCGGACTCCTCAGCAACACCATTGAACAGGCAAATGCGGCTTGGGACGAAAACACGGCACTCGGGCAGAAAGCATCCGTTATGTACGGCACAACGCAGTCGAAGCTCGTTATGATGCAGAACGCATACGCCAACGTGAAGACGGCAATCGGTGACCAGTTTACTCCGGCACTGGCAAAGGTGTATGAAATCCTCACACCGATTTTGAACGGGATTTCAACATTTATTTCCGAACATTCGGTGGTGACCAAGGCGATCATTGCCATCGGTGCTGGTATCGCTGCGTTCGTTGTCGTGCTGGGCACCTTGGCCGTTGCAATAAAGTTTGTGAAAAAGGCGTTAGTGGAATTAAAGCTTGTCGTGGAGTCAAGCTCTTGGCTGCTGCCGGTATCAATCATCACGGGCCTTGTTGTCGGCTTGGGCGCTCTTATCTCAACGACGGCGGCGGCAACCGAGGAAGAGGAGGCGCTTTCCGCTACATCGAAGAAGCAACAACAGGCGCTGGAATCCCTCAGAGCGGAATATGATGCTGTCTGCGAGGCGCAGGGAGAGAGTTCCGCCGAAGCGCAGCTTCTCAAAAAGCAGCTTGACGAGGAAACGGAGGCATTCGAAACCAGCAAGCAGACCGCAAAAGAGTTCCGTCAGTCGTTACAGGATGTGCATGATTCGTACGAGGAGATGTGCAATCGGGGTGAAGATACGATTGAAAATATCAACCTAGAATACGACAGCACGCTGAATCTGATCGGACTCCTCAACGAGCTGACCTCGGCAGAATACCGGAGCGCAGAGGCAAAAACCGAGATCCTTGCCATTGTCGATCTGTTGAACGAGCGCTTGCCAGAGTTGGGGTTGAATTACGATTCGCTCACCGGTATGTTATCTATGACGCCGGAGCAGATTATCGAATATTCTGAGCAACGCTACGAGCAGGAACGAAATACGGCAAGGTGGGAGGAACTCAAGAACCGACTTGCGCAGCGACAAACACTGGAAACATCGTATGAGGAGGCGGTCGAGGAAACGAATGCCGCCGCCGCGTTTTATGAAGCGGAACATGAAAGATATCTTTCCTATAAAAACAACACTCTGAGCGGAGCCGAGTGGATAGAAATAAACGCGAGCACCCCTGCTTCTCAAACACCACATGAATATCTTTTGGAAAGAAACAATAACGCTGCAAAAAATTATAATGCAGCTGCTGAGTGGCGGGAACAGATTGCTCGCGATATCGACGAAAACGAGAGCAGCATTGAATCTCTGTCTAGGCTCATCTCCGGGCATGGCTATGGCGAACTGCCGACGATAGAGGAAATGCTTAACGCTGACGAAATTTCAGTGATAACGGGAATAACAGATGACCTCTTCTCTTCGCTGGAGGATCTGACCGAGGCATATAATACGGTCTATGAAGCGGCTTATGAAAGCATCCACGGGCAATTCTCAATGTGGTCTGAGGTCGAGGACATAGAAGCAACATCAATCGAAGAGTTGACGAAGTCGCAGAAAGACCAGATTGCTTACTGGGAGACTTATAATCAAAATCTGCAATTGCTGCATGATCGCGGCTTTGAGGGCGTGGATGAGCTACTGGCGGATATGCTTGAAGAGGGCATGACGGGCCAGAGCATCGCCAACGTGATTGCCGGTTTGGTGGAATCCTCCGACGAGGAAGTAGAGGACTTCATCGCTTCGTGGCGTGACCGTGCGGGAATGGAAGACGCTGCCTCAGTCGCATTGGCGGATTACATCACGGACTACGAAAAATCCGCCGAGGAAATAACGCAAACGGCAATGCAAGCAGTTGAAGACTTAGACTTGTCCGAAGTGGCACAGCAAGAGGGCTATGACACGATCATGTCCTACATCAACGGAGCGACGGATCTTCTGCCGGGCGTCGAGGCGGCTTTTTCCAATGTTGCATCTATTGCTGCCAACGCATTAAAACACAGACCCGGCGTGGGTACAGTCCTTGACGATTATTACTCGGAACGGCCGACAACATCCCTGAGCGGCTACGGCTTTGCCGTCGGCACCTCCGGTGCACGGCGTGGATGGCACATGACGGGCGAGAATGGACCCGAATTGATGTACTTCTACGGCGGTGAACGGGTTTTCACGGCATCGGAGACACGGGATATGCTGCGAGAGTATCAGGCGGCATCGACCGGCGCATATCTTGCCGAGCCGATCGAAGCGGCGTCGGCGCAGAGCTACGGCGGCGTGACGGTGCACTTTGCTCCGGTTTACGATATTTCGGGACCGACCGACGCCGAAGAGCTACGACAGGTGCTTGCCGCCCACGACGAGCAGCTCTTACAGCAGCTTTGGGAGCTTTTGACCGAGGAACGGGAAAACGCACAAAGGAGGGCGTACCGATGAGCACCTACACCACGAAGCAGGGCGATATGTTCGACAGCATTGCCTTTGAACAATACGGCACGGAGACGGCAATGACGCAGCTTTTGCTTGCCAATCAGGACTATGCGGACATTTACCTTTTCCCTGCCGGTATCGTCTTGACCCTCCCCGAGATCGAGCAGGCGGCGTCCGGGACGCAAGCTCCGCCGTGGAAGCAGGTGGCCGGATGAAAAGTCGCAGAGCTGCAGTGCAGCTTTTCTTTGACGGCGTGGACATCAGCGAAGATTTGCAGGGATATCTCATCTCGATGACCTACACGGACAGCGAGGAGGACGAGGCGGACGACCTGCAGATCAAGCTTGCCGACGCAAGCGGCATCTGGCGAAAGGATTGGATCGCCCGTGCCGTGGGCACTGCCTCGGAAAGCTCGTTGCAACGCCAAAAAACGGACGCTGCTGCAACGGGCGACTCGACGGCAGGTCAATACTCGGTCACGGCAAAAATCGGTCTGAATGTGCGCACAGGCCCCGGCACGGGCTACGCCAAGCTCGGGGCTTTATCCCACGGGGCGACGATCTCGGCTCAGGCCGTTTCGGGCGGCTGGGCAAAGTTTTCTTACAATGGCAGGGAGGCTTACGCCTGCGCCGACTATCTGAAAAAAGGAAGCGGCGCAGACGGCGTTTCCCCAAGTGGGGACAAGACCGTTTCGAACGGTATGCTCATCCGTGCCGTCATCCTCTGCGAAGCGTGGGAGGAGGACGGGACGGCGAAGCTCTTAGACTGCGGTCAATTTGAGCTGGACAGTACCAAGCTGAACGGTCCGCCCGCCACGGTGACCTTCGATGCGACCGCCCTGCCCTACACGGCATCGGTACGGCAGACGAAGAAAACACAGGCATGGGAGGCGTATCGGCTCTCCGGCATCGTGAAAGAAATCGCCGAGCGCAACGGGATGTCCTTCCTCTTTGAGGCGGAGACTGACCCCTATTATGAACGGGTGGAACAGTATCAATCCAGCGACATTGCCTTTCTTTCGACACTCTGCCACGACGCAGGGCTTTCCCTCAAGGCAAGCAATGCGATGCTGGTGCTTTTCGACAAGGAAATCTACGAGGCAAAAGCGGCGGTGCGCACCATCTCCTACGGCGACGGGAGCTATGAAAAATTCACGATGAAATCCGGCAAGGCAGACAAGGAATATTCCTCCTGCCGTGTCAGCTATACGCTGCCCAACGGTCAGGTCATCTCCGCCACGGCATACATCGACGACTATGAAGCCGGAAAGGACAGCAATCAGCAGTTGGAGATCACTGCGAAGGTCGCATCCGTCTCCGAAGCGGAGGCATTGGCAAAAAAGCGGCTGAAAATGCAAAACAAATACGAAAGAACGGCGTCCTTCACCCTGCCCGGCGACCCCGATCTTTGCGCCGGTGCGACGGTGCTCTTGCAGGGCTGGGGCTATTGGGACGGGAAATACATGATCAGCAAGGCAAAGCACAGCGTCAGCACATCGGGCTACACGACGCAGATCGACTTAAGGAAGGTGGAGGCGGTCACGACATGAACGGAAGTGTACGAATCGGCATTGTGACGGATATTGACCCTGCGGCGCAGAAGGTGCGTGTGCTCTATCCCGACTCCGGCATGACCTCCGCATGGTTGAGCGTGCTGAAGCATGACAGGGCATGGCTGCCGGGCGTCAATGCGGTGGTTCTGTGCCTGTATCTGCCGATTTTTAACGGCGACGGCTTTCTTGTGGGGGTGATTCAATGATTGTCGGCTGTTTGGGAGACATGGTGTTCGAAGTCTCCGCCGAAACGGTGCGCACGGTGAGCGGCTTGAGCTGGAAAGGCAAGGCAAATCTCTCCGTGCACAAGCGGCACTTATCCGAGCCCCTGACGGAATTTACCGGAAGTGGCGAGGACACGATCTCCTTTGACATTTTCGCCTCCTCCGCCCTCGGCGTCAACGCCATGGAGGAATGCGAAAAGCTCTGGGAGTATGAGAGAAACGGGACGCCCCTGCAACTGGTTCTCGGCGACCACTGCTACGGCAAATATCGCTGGCTCATCCAGTCGCACACGGTAAAAGTAAAGAATTTTGATCCGTTCGGGAATTTGGACACGGTGCAGATCACTGTGAGCCTGACAGAATATCAGCGGAGGTGAGGCAGATGGTTTATCAAGTATCGGCGGACAAACGGGCACTGCGCCTGAACGAGACGGACACGGTAGCGTCTGTTCTGCAAAACATCCGCATCATTTTGTCGACCTTTCGTGGGACGGTGCCTCTGGACAGAGAGCTTGGCATCTCCGCCGAGACGGTCGACCGACCCGTCGGCGCCGTCCGTGCGCTCTTGACGGCGCAGCTACGGGAGACGATCGAAAAATACGAGCCTCGTGCGACGGTACGGGCGGTGACATTCCTACAGGCAGAGGGACGGCTTCTGCCGACGGTGGAGGTGGAAATCCATGGCGAGTAGCTATCAATTTATCAGCGCAGACGCAAGCGAGATCGTCGAGCGGTTGACGGCATCGTACGAAAAGCTGTGCGGCATCACCGTTCAGCCGGCAAGCCCTGAACGGCTGTTTATCCTGTGGATCGCAGACGTGATCGCTCAGACTTACGCAAATATCAACATTGCCGCCAATCAGAATATCCCGAGCCGTGCGGTCGGGAGCAATCTGGACGCCCTTGCCGAGCTGGTCTGGGCAAAGGAGCGGCCGCAGGCGCAGGAGGCAAGCTGCACCGTGCGTTTTACCATCTCGGAGGGACAGGCATCCGCCATCCTCATCCCTGCCGGCACACGGGTGACGGATTCCAATCGCAAGCTCTTCTGGGCGACACGGGAGGACGTCTATGTTCCCATCGGGCAGACGAGTACGGAGACGGCGGTCTACTGCGAGACGGTCGGAACGGTGGGAAACGGGTATCTTGCCGGGCAGATCAATACCGCCGTTGACCTGTTTCCGTACTATGCCGGATGCGAAAATATTACGGAATCGGACGGCGGAGCGGACGAGGCGAGCGATGCGGAGTTTTACGAAATCCTCCGTGCCTCCATGGACGCCTATTCCACAGCAGGACCGGTCGGCGCATACACCTACTGGGCAAAGCAGGTTTCGACGCGGATTGCAGACGTCAAGGTGATACGCCCCGTGCGGACGATCCGAAAGACGGTCAAGCTGAGCGGAAAATGCGCATATCTCTACAGCGAGGATTTTGACCTTTCGACCCTGACGGTGGCAGGGGCAAGCGTCGGAGATGACTACAGCGCACAGTACGAAGACGGCTTGCTGACGATTACCGTTTCGGACGGGGGCAAGCTTGCAGGGGTCGACAGCATTGACATTGAGCTGAAATGCGAGGAAGCCGGGACGGTCTGCATCTATGCGCTCATGCAAGACGGCACTGCCGCCACGCAGGAGATCAAGGCACAGATCCTCGCCGCTTGCAACGACGACACGGTGCGCCCTCTGACGGACACGGTGCGGGTGGAAGACCCGAAAACGGCGGAATATGACATCGATTTCACCTATTACCTCTCCCGTGACGCTTCCGTCTCCGCAAGTGAGATTGAAGCGGCGGTACAGGAAGCGGTCAAAGAATACCGCCGCTGGCAATGCGCCAAGCTCGGACGGGACATCAATCCGTCAAAGCTGGTGGCGTTGCTGATGGGCTGCGGCGTCAAGCGTGTGGAGCTGCGCCGGCCGACCTTCACGAAGCTGAGTGACGGCAGCGACCACACCGCACCGCAGATCGCCGTTTTCGGGCGGAGCAACATTGTCAGCGGAGGCTATGAGGATGAATAATTCGGTCACGAAGGAAAATCTGCTCTACACCCTGCCCTCGGCACTGGCAAATGACGACAATCTGCGTGCCCTTGCCGAAGCCGTCGCCGCCGAACTGGAGGAGCTGTTCGGAAAGCCTGTCTATGCTACGCTCTACAGCCGCATTGACAGCCTTTCCGAGCCGATTTTGGATGCACTGGCGGCGGATTTCGGCATTGACTGGTGGAGACCGGACGCAAGCCTCGGCGAAAAACGGGCGGCACTGAAAGCAAGCTGGTACGTCCACCGGCATTTGGGCACACACTCCGCCGTGGAGCTGGCGATTTCGGACTACTTAGGTGACGGTGTGATCGAGGAATGGTTTGAATACGGCGGTCAGCCGCACCATTTCCGCATTGCGTCCCGTAACAACACCAACATTGTGGCGCAATACCAAACCTTTCTTGCGGTGCTCAATGCCGTCAAACGGTGCTCCTCCGTACTCGATCACATCACCGCCCTGCTTGCCCATCGGCAGGAGATCCACGTCGGCATGGCGATGAAGATGATGAAATCCAAAAGCGTCGCTTGCGAGACGGTGGATGTCTCCTCGGTGACGCTGCTGACGGACGAAAACGGAAACGCCCTGCTCGACGAGCACGGCAATATGCTCACGGAATAAGGAGGGCAACATGACCTTACAACTGACAAACGCCGGGCTGAATGCGCTTCTGCGTGCCATGTCCGGCGACCGAATCGTATTTACCACGGTGAAGATCGGAAACGCAGCGGCGCAGGATGTCGCCTCGGCAACCGACCTCGCCAACCCCTTAAAGACGCTGGACATCACGAGCGTCAGCGTCAACGGCAATAACGCCACACTGGAAACGAGCTTTAACAACGCCGACATCGAGGCAGGCTTCCGCCTGCTGGAGGTCGGCATTTTTGCGCAAAATCAGGACGACGCAGACAGCGACATCCTTTACGCATACGGCACGGAACCGGAGGAGACGGCGGACTATATCGCCGCCAATTCCGATTCCATCCTGGAGACAAAAATGGAGTTTTCCATCTTCGTCGGCAATGCCGAGAACATCTCGGCCATCATCAACGAGTCCCTTGCCTACGCAACAAGGACGGAGTTTGAGGCGCATTTGAACGACAAAAACAATCCCCACGGCGTGACAAAAGCGCAAGTCGGGCTGGGGAATGTTCCGAACGTGAGCACCAACGGCCAGACGCCGACCTACAGGGAGCCGACGGAGATCACGGATCTGACATCGGGCGAAACGCTGTCCGTGGCGTTCGGGAAGATCAAAAAGGCGGTCGCAGGGCTGATTGCGCATCTTGCAAACAAGAGCAATCCCCATGCCGTCACCGCCTCGCAGATCGGAGCGGCAAAAAACTCCCACACCCACGCTACCGCCGACATTACCAAAGGTGTCCTCGGCGTAGCAAGAGGCGGTACGGGGAAAAGTGCATGGGGACTTAATCGACTGGTTTATGCGGAAAAGATAAATGCGCTGGGTCAAATTGAGCAGTCGGCTTACAAGGGCGGCATTCTGCGTCAAAACACGGTCGGCGCGCCCTTTTGGGAAAAGCCGGTCATAAGCGGCGAATACACAGGCTTCGGCAAGTGCGGCGAAAGCTACCCGAACTCCATCACATTCTCGGACGGCAGGATTCCGCACATCATCGTCATTGCGTGCGCAAACAACAGTGTTGTGACGCTGGGGCTGCTCTTTCCGCACATTGCAAAGGGCTTTTCCGTTGCCGATACCGACGGCACCGGCTCGCCGTGCTATCGGCTGAACCTTTCGCTGAGCGGAAACACGGTGAGCTGGTATTCGCTGGGGACACCGGCGAGGCAGTGCAACAACATCAATCACATCTACATTTGGCATGGTTTGTGCCGTTAAGGAGGCGAGAATATGGCACTGAGCAGCAAGAAAATTACGGAGGTCGAACAGGTCGGAAAGCTCCTGAACACGGAGGATGTTTACGCCAAACAGGGTGACACATTCGTGCGCATCCCCTTGAGCGTGTTCTTCGGAGAGCTGCTTGACGCAAGAGTGGACAGGGACGGGACGGAATATCCCTCCGTCGGCGACTATCTGCGTGCACTGGAAGATACGATGCAGACGATCAAGCCGGAGGTCGACCTGTCGAATCTCTCGCTTCGGGAAATTGACGGGGCGCTCTATCTCTACGACAACAGCACCGACGAGACGATCGGCGACGGCTGGGAAATTCGAGGCGGCGGTGGCGGCGGCGTTGGAAGCGTGATGCGTCTGACCAATCGCATGGCGTCCCGAACGCTGACGATCAACGATTCCTTGGAGCTTTACCCGATCCTGTATGCGTGGAGCTCCACGGACGAAGAGGACGCCTCTGCGACCGGTGACGGCTCGGCGGTCTGGCAAGTCGGCAGCACGGTCGTTGCACGGCAGACGGTCGCATAGGGCGACAACGCCTTTGACGTGCGGCAATATCTGACCGACGGTGCAGAAAACACCGTAAAGCTGACCATTGAGGACGCCTACGGCAACTCTCGCAGTATGACATGGGCGGTCACGGTCGCTTCCTACGGCTTGACATGGAACGTTGAGGAAATCGCCGCACACGGCGTCGGCTCTCTGCCTCTGCGCCTCGTTCCGACGGGCTCGGGCGCAAAGACGCTGAAAATCAGCATGGACGGGGAAGAAATCTACAGCGAGGAGATCAGCACGAGCGGACGCACTGTCTCGGTGACGGTCGAGGCGCAGAGCCACGGCGCACACACGGTCAAGGCGTGGCTGGAAGTCGACACGGGCGGCGTGGTTTTGAAAACGGACGCTCTCGTACACGTCGGCATTTGGACGGAAGTCGGCAATCAGACGCCGATCATTGCGGTGCTTGACCCTGCGCCGACGGTGACGCAGTTCGCAACCGCACAGATCAAGTGGATGCTCTACGACCCACAGAGCGAGACGGCAAGTGCACAGCTCCGTGTCGGCTCTGAAGCCGTTGCAACGGTCACAGCCGACCGAACGGTGCAGGTGTGGTCATACCGCCCCACGCAGAGCGGCACACTGAATCTGCTCATTGTGGACGGCGATGTGTCCGCCTCCGTCGTTATGACCGTGACGCCCATCGGCTACAGCGTTGCGCCGGTCACGAACGGGCTGGTGCTGGACGTTGACCCCACGGGGCACGTCAACACCGAGGACAATGCGGCACTGTTCGGCTATCGGGACGCAGACGGCGTCAATCATCCGTTTGTCTACAGCGAGAATTTCGACTGGATCAACGGCGGTTTTCGTCAAGACGACGAGGGCGTCACAGCGTTCGTGATCAAACGTGGCTGCTACATCCGCTTCGACCGCTCGTTCTTCGACGACAACGCAAAGACAGCCGGCAAGGAGATCAAGCTCGTCTTTAAGGCGGCGGAGGTCAGGGATTACGATGCAAAGATCCTGTCGTGCAAGGCAGACGGCATCGGGCTGGAACTGTATGTACAGCAGGGTGTGCTTTCCTCGGAGTTGCAAAGCCGTGTGATTCCGTACTGCGAGGACAGCAAGATCGAGATGGACATCAACATCGAGGCGGCGACTGAGAACAAGCTGGCGGTCGTTTGGCTGGAGGGCACCCCTGCCCGTGCCTTCGGCTATTCGGACAGCGACAACTGGACGCAGGTCAACGCCGATCCGGTCACGATCGGCTCGGATGAGGCGGACGTCTGGCTCTATCGGGTGAAGATGTACGCCAACAGCCTGACACGGTATGAGATTCTGGACAATTTCATTGCAGACTGCGCCGACCCTGCCGAAATGGTCGCACGGCACGAGCGCAATGACATCTTCTCCGCAAGCGGTGCCATCGACCTCACTGCGCTTGCGGCAGCAAATCCGCAGCTTCGGGTGATCCGCATCTGGGCAGACCGCATGACGACGGCGAAGTCCGACGAAGTGACCTGCACGGTCGAATGCGTCTGGCAGGGCGGCGGCAGCGACTTCTATTTCCATGCGACGGGCGTCACAATGAAAGCGCAGGGCACCTCGTCGCTGGAATACATCCTGGCGGCACTCAACCTTGATCTTGATTTCAAGAATGCGACATGGACAGACGGAAACGGCAACACGATCACCGGCTATGCCATGAGCACAGGGGCAATCCCCGTGAACTATCTCAATCTAAAGCTCAATGTTGCGTCCTCGGAAAATGCCAACAATGTGGTGCTTGCCGATGATTACAACAACTTCCAGCCGAACATCACGAAGCTGCGCTCGGAGAATGCCGCCGTGCGTGACACGGTGCAGGGCGTTCCCTGCGCGATCTTCTTCACATCGACCGCCGAGGGTGCAATCTCCGTCGGCGCACGGACGGTGCAGCCGGGCGAAACGATCCTTTACGGCTGTGGCGACCTCAATAATTCAAAAAAGAATTTCGAGGTCTTCGGCCAGACGGAGAAATACGCCGACGTGATGTGCGTGGAAATCAGCAACAACAACAATGCGCAGTGTCGTTTCAAGTCCGACGACCTTTCCGCCGAAACATGGGACGGCAACGGCAATTTTGAATTCCGCTACCCAAAAAAGCCATCCGGCGCACAGAAAGCGGCATGGCAGTCGCTTTTATCATGGGTCGTCTCCACCGACACGGAGGCGGCGACGGGAAATGCACTGGAAGCAGCCGTTGCCTATGACGGCGTGACTTACACAGACGACACTGCAGAATACCGTGCGGCAAAGTTCAAGGCGGAGCTTGCCGACCATTTCAACGTGGACAGCCTGCTTTACCACTATCTGTTCACGGAGCGTCATTGTATGGTGGACAACCGTGCGAAAAACTGTTTTGTCAGCTATGAGCCGGACGAAGACGGGGTATATCGCTGGAATTTCAACAAGGACTACGACAACGACACCGCCGAGGGCACGGACAACAGCGGCGGTTTGACCTTCGGCTACGGCTTGGAGGACGACGACACCGTCGGCGCATCCTTCGTGTTCAACGCCCACGACAGCGTGCTTTGGGTCAACCTGCGGACGCTGTTCGCCCCAGAATTGGAGGCAATGTTCCTCGATCGGGAATCTGCCGGAGCATGGAGCGCAAGCCGTATCCTTGCCAAATACAGCGATTATCAGGCGGCACGGCCGGAGGCGCTTGTGGCGGAGGATATGTGGGGAAAATATTTCTCGGCGTATCTCTACAACACAGAGGAAGAACGCTACATCAATCAAATGCTCGGCACAAAAGCGGATCAGCGGCGGCAGTTTGAAATCTATCAGGAGGGCTACATGGCTTCGAAGTATCGGGGCAGCGTCGCCACGGCGGATCGGATCAGCCTCCGTCTGAATGCGCCGGAGAAATGGAGCGGCATCAAGCCCTGCGGAGATATCCTCGGGCTGGTTCCGTATGCGGATACCTACCTGTCGGTGCAGTTCGGCAATGCGGCGCAGGTTTCCGTCCGCGCCAAGCGTGGGCAGAACTATACCCTGCAATGCCCGTCGGGAGTTGCGCTGAACGATTTGGAGACATACCTCTACCGTTCCTCCGTGCTGCGCTCGATCGGGAGCATGGCGGCATTGTACACGAAGTTTGCGGACATTTCCTCGGCGGTGCGCTTGCAGCAGCTCCGCCTCGGCTCCGATGCGGAGGGTTACGAAAACACCGGCATGACGGCAGAATACGGCGGCGTCTCCGTGGGGAACAACAAGCTGCTGGAGGTGCTTGACCTGCGTGGTGCAACGGCACTGACGAAGCCCCTGAATCTGTCCGGTCTGACGGCACTGAAAGAACTCTATGCCGACAACACGGCGATCACCGGCGTCACCTTTGCCGTGGGCGCACCCGTCAAGACGGCGTTTCTTCCGGCGGTTCGCACGCTGGTCATGCGTGGGCTGAAAAAGCTGGAAACGCTTTCCCTGTCGGGCGGTGAGCTGACAAGCGTGTGGATCGAAGATACACCGCTTGCGGACACCTTGAGCCTTTGCACGGAGGCGGTCAATCTGGCTCGTGGGCGCATTACCGGGGTGGACTGGAATTTGCAGGATGCGTCCCTGCTCCTGCGGCTGTCTGCCTTGGCCGGGCTGGACAGCAACGGCGCAAATACGGAGCGGTTCTTCCTGAGCGGTGTTGCCTATGTCGCCCGAATTTCAGAGGTCGAATATGATGCGCTGGCAGAAGCGTTCCCACAACTGCAAATTTCTTACGGAGAGTTCGTGCCGACCTTTACCGTGACATTCCAAAACGAGGACGGCACCGTCCTCGACACGCAAATCGTCTCGCAGTTCACTGCGGCGGTCGATCCCGTGACGAGCGGCCGCATTCCGACGCCGCAAAAGGAGTCCACCGTCGACAAGGTATTCACCTATACCTCGTGGGACAGGAGCTTTATCTATGTAACGGAGGATATCACGGTAACGGCGGTCTATTCCGAGGCTGCAAGGTTCTACACCGTGAAATGGTGGAACAATCTGACGCTGTTGCAGGAAAAGACCGTCGAGGTCTATTCCGACGCCGATTACACCGCCGAGATGCCGCAACGCTCGGAGGGCTATATCTTCACCGGCTGGGACCGTGTATCGACGAATGTGCAGGCGGATCTGAACATCAATGCGCTCTTTGAAGCGGCGATTGCACCCTCTGTCAAGGCGACGGACTACGACTACCTCTATTCCGACGACCCCGAGGACAACAGTGCCTATACGCTGGGTGAATTCATGGGCATCATCAACTCCGGACAGGCGGCGACATGGTTCGACCTCGGGGATCGGATCAAGATCGTTACGCCGACCGACGCCTTTTCGGATTCGTGCATCATCCTTGCATTCACGGACTGCAATCATTTTCGCCTCTCCGACGGCAGCGGCATGGCAAAGGCATTCTTTTTCATGGTCGGCGTAATGACATCGCCATACAGACACCACCAGAACAGCATTAACACGGGCGGCTATGCCGAATCGGACATCCGAACCTATTTGGAGGAAACGGTATTTGCAAATCTGCCCCTGCACTGGCAATCCGTTATCAAACAGGTGCAGCGAAAATCCTCCATCGGCGATATGTCGACGGAGATATCCTGCTCGGATGTTCATTTGCCCCTGCTGTCACACGCAGAGGTATATGTCGGTGATGCGGTGAGCATTCCTTATAAGGACGAGGTTGACGCCGAGGCGGAGAATGTCACATTCCCATGCTTTACCGGTAGCGGCAGCCGAATCCGCAAGCTCTTTAACGGCGAAGGTTCTGCTGTTTCCTGGTGGTTGGTTACTCCCGAGGTGTCGCATGCTTCGTATTTTCGCGCGGTCAACAACGGCGGCTCAGTGATCAGTCTGTCTGCCTCCGGAATGGCTTATCTGGCGTGGGGCTTTAATTTATAATTAAGCATACGCTGAAATCTATGGAACGGCTTTATGATGAGCTGTTCGTCTTTACGGAGGATTTTTATCATGATCTATCTGAAAATTCTTGACGCCGGCAGGCATTTCTCCGCCGTCGAGAAAATCGAAACACCCGTATATGTGAGATACCAAAGCAAACACAGTCTTCTGCTCCAATGCCCCGTGCTTCATGCGCAGGGCATTCTTTCTGCCGATCACTCGGTCACTTATCAGCTTGACGGTAAAGAACCGATTCCCGGGCTGACACACACGGCGGTGCTGATCGATGCCGCCGAATATGCGCTGCTTGAGACGGCAGACCCCGAAGACGATGCGCCGGTCATTCCGGACACCGGCGAGACTGCAGAGGTACTGACCCGTGCGGAGCTGACCGCCAAAGTTGCGGAGCTGGAGGAGACAAACGCCATGCTTCTGGAATGCCTTTTGGAAATGTCGGAGGCGGTCTATGCGTAACATCGTTCGGGAATATGCGTACAGAATTCTTGCCTGTACGCTTATTTTATTTTCATGGAAAGGGGGTAGGGACATGATGGCCATGCTGTGGGCGCAGCAGATCATGCTGGGCAAAAAGACCTATGCGCAGGTTCCCCGTCTGCTTAAGGAACAGGTCAAGGAAATCCTGATCGACAGCGGAATGGAAGAACTTGTGACGGAGGAATAACGGATAGCGTTATTTCCTCACGCAAGGACGCAAGGCCGCCCTGTTTTTGCTATAATTCGCAGGAAAGGGGCGGTCTTGTGTCAAATCTTCAAATCGTCGAGGCTCTTTGCGGTCTGATCGAGCAGCAGACGCAGCTTTTGCGCAAACTGGCGTTTGCGCTGGAAGAGGCGAACGCTTTCGACGCAGAGAGCAGTAAACAAATCGGCAGGATGGAAAGCGAGTATGCCAACATCCTGGACACCGATGCGGAAAGCAGTGCCGATTGACGGTACTGCTTTTTCTATGAACCGAATGCGCCGACCGCAAGGCGGCGGGAAAGGTGACTACAGTGACTTTACAGCAAATTGGGGATTTGATCGGCAATAACTGGTGGTGGATCATGATTGCGCTCTTGTCCCTTGTGGAAGTGTCGAAAATCAAAATCAATCCGTGGTCGCGGCTGTTTCGCTGGATCGGGGATCTCTTTATGGCAGACGTCAAGCGGGATATTGCGGATCTCTCCCGAAAAATGGGCAGCGTCCAATCCGATATTGACGAGCTGAAAAAGGAAAGCAAGGAGAGCGAGATCAAGGCGGCACGGAACCGAATTCTGCGCTTCGGCGACGAGGTTTATCAAGGTGTGCGCCACAGCAAGGAATACTTCGACCAGATCATGGATGACATTTCTGCGTATAATAATTACTGCGAGCACCATCCGGATTTCAAGAACGAAATGACCGTGATGACGGTGCGGCACATCGAGAGTATTTATCAACGCTGCTTGGCGGAGCACGATTTCCTCTGAGCAGCATTTTGAGGAGGTATGAACAGTGAATCTTATTCAATGCATGATGCGGCAATCCACCTGCTATCAGGGCACGACCGTCGGGGTGCCTGTGGGCATTCTCTTTCACGACACCGGCGCAGGAAATCCCAACCTGAAACGCTACGTTCAGCCGGACGACAACGCCGCAGACAGGGCGGAGCTTCTTGCCAAGCTCGGCAAAAATCAGTACGGCAACGACTGGAATCACATCAGCATTCAGGCGGGCGTCAACGCCTTTATCGGAAAGCTCGCAGACGGAAGCGTTGCAACGGCGCAGACGCAGCCGTGGAACTATCGTCCGTGGGGTTGCGGATCCGGAAAAAACGGCTCGTGCAACGGCAGCGCAAGCGTCAAAAACAGCCCCTTCTGGATCCAGTTTGAGATCTGCGACGACGGCTACGGCGACCGGGCGTATTTCGAGAAAGTCTACCGTGAAGCGGTGGAACTGTCGGCCTATTTGTGTAAACTCTACGGCATTGACCCCATGGGGACGGTGCGCTACAACGGCGTCACCGTGCCGACCGTCCTGTGCCACGCCGACAGCTATAAGCTCGGGCTTGGCAGCAATCACTCAGATGTGCTGCTCTGGTTCGAGAAGTACGGAAAAACCATGCAGGACGTCAGAAATGATGTGGCTGCAATCTTAAAGGAGGAAAACGAAATGAGCGAAAAAGAAGTGAAAGCACTCTGTGAGGCAATCCTCAAAGAGGCTATGACCGGCGAAAACACCGGCGACAAGCCCAGTTCCTGGGCAGCGGAAGCGACTGCATGGGCAAAGAAGAACGGCATTGTTTCGGGCTTCGGCGGCGACGACATGGGCTGGCAGGAACTCTTGACAAGGGAGCAGCTCGCAGTCATGCTCTACCGTTTAGCCCGGCTTATGGGCAAGGCATAAGGGGGTGAGAACATGAAAATGTTGCAAATCATTCTCGTTGCGTCCGTCATCATGTGGTACATCATCGACCGCTTCAAGCCTATGTGGGCGGAGCTGAAGCACGGCAAGTATATCACCGTTGCCGTCTCCGCTTTGTTTGCCTTTGCTCTCTGCATTGGCTATCAGCTCGACATCATGTCGGCACTTGGCATCGTTTCGGAAACCTCGCCGCTCGGCATCGTCCTAACGGCTCTGACCCTGATGGGCGGCAGCTCCGCCGTGTCGGAATTGATCTCCTGCATTAAGAATATCGAATAAACAAGAAACGCCCCTCCCGTGGAATTCTGCTTCCAAGGGAGGGGCAATTTTCGTTTTTTGTATAGGCCTCCTGCTGGGTGATAAGATATAACGGCCCTAAAACCCGCACAGCGTATGGTCGGGACACTCGGGATTACTTCAAACACATGACAATCAGAGCAAGGAGGTCATGGTTCTGTGAACTTGGTCAGTGCCATAACCCTCACGGAGGGTCTGTATCAGTAGCTTTTTCATCATGGGTTCTTTCTGCCCTCGTAACCTCCGGGGCGGGCGTTTATCAGATGCAGTAGAACCGGAGTTCGCCGTTTACCAACTCATACATGACCCGCGCACAGTCAAAGCGGACATAGTTCCAATCGGTGGATTCGTACACGGGTGTGCGCTCGTAGGTGCTGGATTTGCGGAGCTGATTGTGCTTGTTGACCTCATAGGAATTGGCCTCATGGAGAATGCGGATTTTCTCAG
>CAZKSR010000011.1:0-32531 GCA_964555465.1 uncultured Oscillospiraceae bacterium | reverse complement strand
AGGTGATGGTGATACCACGCTCCTGCTCCTGCTCCATCCAGTCCATGGTAGCGGTGCCCTCATGTGTCTCACCCAGCTTATAGGTGCGACCGGTGTAGAACAAAATACGCTCCGTGGTGGTTGTTTTGCCGGCATCGATGTGCGCCATAATACCGATATTTCTTGTATTCTCAAGAGAATATTGTCTCGGCATTGCGGTACTCCTTTTTGATTACCAACGGAAGTGGGAGAAAGCCTTGTTCGCTTCTGCCATCTTGTGGGTATCCTCGCGCTTCTTCACAGACGCGCCGGTGTTGTTGCAGGCGTCCATGATCTCACCTGCAAGGCGTTCTTTCATGGTCTTTTCGCTGCGCTTACGGGAATAAGCGGTGATCCAGCGAAGGCCCAAAGTCTGACGGCGTTCCGGGCGAACCTCCAGAGGAACCTGATAGGTTGCACCGCCGACACGACGGGACTTGATTTCCAGGCTGGGCATGATGTTTTCCATCGCCTGCTGGAAGGCTTCCAGACCGTTCTTGCCGGTCTTCTGCTCAACGATCTCAAATGCACCGTAGACGACACGCTGGGCAACGCCCTTCTTGCCGTCGAGCATGATGCTGTTAACGAGCTTAGTTACCAGAGTGGAATTATAGACAGGATCCGGAAGGACCTCTCTCTTGGGAACATTACCTCTTCTGGGCACTTTGCTTCCCTCCTTCATATAATAATGATTTCATAGGTACTTCGACAGGCCGAGCCTATCGTTATTGTGCCTCACCGGATGTTTCCCATATATTAAACACATATACAAAAAACGCTGGGTAAGGCGTCGGGGAAATTACTTCTTCTTGGCCTTCGGGCGCTTCTGTCCGTACTTGGAACGGCTCTGCATACGACCCTGAACACCCTGAGTATCGAGCGTACCACGGATAATGTGGTAACGGACACCGGGAAGGTCCTTGACACGGCCGCCGCGGATCAGAACGACGCTGTGCTCCTGCAGGTTGTGGCCGACACCGGGGATGTAGGCGGAAACCTCGTAGCCATTCGTCAGGCGGACACGGGCGATCTTACGAAGTGCGGAGTTCGGCTTCTTCGGAGTCTGGGTACGAACTGCGGTGCAGACGCCTCTCTTCTGCGGGGAAGACAGGTCGGTGGCGCGGTTCTTCAGCGTGTTCAGACCCTTTTGCAGCGCGGGAGCCGTGGACTTATAAGCGACCTGCTCTCTGCCTTTTCTGACCAACTGATTAAAAGTAGGCATGTGTTTCTCCTTTCTTGTTGTTTATGATTTTCGCGGGGTTATATTATCCAGAAATATTCGAAAATATTCCGTTGGATACTAAATTATGGCTGCAACTGCGGCAGCGACGGAAATATTGCAAGCTTCGCCAAGCTGTTTCATCGTCGGAACCCACACAACGGCGATTCCGCTTGCAGCACACTGCGCGATGATCGGCTCGGTCAATGCGGGATCGGCATCCAGCGCAACAAAGATCTTCTTGGTGCTTCCTGCGCCCAGAGCCTTGCGAAGCTGCTTCAATCCGACCACCTTTCGGTCGGTTTTCAGCTCTTCCAGCACGGTTTTATGACACCTCCGGCGTGTGCCCACGCAATTTGAAATTATAGCATATTGAACGAAAAATGTCAATCATTTTTGATGCTTTTGACGAAATATTTTTTTAATTTTTTCCTTTTTCCGAGGTCGAATCCGCTATTTCCTCCCGAATTTGCGTCGCAACGGGGCAGGATGCGGCGTATGCACAGCTTGGAAAGTCGCAATCGGCGTAGCCGTCCTCGACCGTCACCGTCCGTGCCCCGTCGATCGAACGGCAATAGCCGCCGAAAAATGCCTCCGTCACAGCTTAAGCTCCGTTTCGTGGATGCCGTCTTGGTCGACCTGATATATTTTGTCGCAGCCGGTCAGCGTTGTCAGGCGGTGCGCCACGATGATCATCGTCTTTTCGCCGCCGAGGGAGTTGATCGATTCCATAACCGCCTTCTCCGTTTCGTTATCCAGCGAGCTTGTTGCCTCGTCAAAGAAAAGGATCTCAGGGTCGTGATAAAGAGCGCGTGCAATGCCGATGCGCTGTCGCTGGCCGCCCGAGATGCGCACGCCGCGCTCACCGACAACGGTGTCGAGTCCCTTTTCAAGCGAACGGACAAAGTCGGCAAGCTGTGCGCTTTCCAGCGACCGCCAGACCTGCTCGTCGTTGATCTCGTCATCGGGGATCCCGAGGGCGACATTCTTTCGAATCGTTTCGTCGGTCAGGTAGATGTTCTGCGGAATATAGCCGATGTGTTTTTGCCACTCGGCATAGTCCTCGTGGATATCCAGCGCGCCGAGGCAGACCGTTCCCTCCTGCGGCTTGAGAACGCCGAGAATGACGTCGACGAGGGTCGTTTTGCCGGCACCCGTCACGCCGACGATGCCGACGGAAGTGCCGTGCTCGATCTCCAGATTGACATTCTTGAGAACCGGCTCCTCTTTTTCGGGATATGTAAATGTCAGATTTCTGACAAATATATCGCTTTCTTTGCCGACGGAGACAATCTTTTTCTCAGCTTTCTTTCTTGCAATCTCCACTTCCCTCTCCTTTTCCAGTCTTTCCGAGTCCTTCAGCTCCTCATAGAGGGACTCCAGCGACGGGAGCGAATAGGTGATGCCGTTGATGGTGCCGTTGATGCTGTTTGCCCTCGGAAGCAGGCGGATGGCACAGACGGCGAACGCGGACAGGCCGGGGATGAGCGAGGCCATATCCTGCCCCGACATGATCTTGACGGCAATGACAGTCAAAATACTGCTCATGCAGAGCGTTTCGATCAGCCTCGCGGGGATCGCGGAGATGATGGCATAGCGGCGCCTGCGGCTGACCATCTCCTCGCCGGCAGAGACATAGACATCCGAGAAATATTGTTCTCTGCCCATGATCTTGACTTCCTTGATGCCGCCCATGGACTGATGAATGGCCTTAATCATTTTTGCGGAGATCTCACGGTTTTCCTGACCGAAGAGGCGAACCTTTCTGCGCACGACAAGAAAATAGATGACCGAGCAGACCGCCAGCGCAAGCATGACCGCGATGGTCATCCAAGGATCGACCGCAAAGAGGTAGACGACCAGAATGATGATGATGAGCGCATCGGAGATCAGCGAAAAAATGGCGGAGATCATGCCGAAGGCACTGCTGACATCGTGGTTGATATTGCGGATAATCTCGGAGGTATTGCGCTGAAGATGATAGGTATAGGGCTTGTGCATATAGCAGGTAATCATTTTCGAGCCCATACGAATGTGGTTGTTGAAGTTAAAGCGAGTTTGGATGCCGGTAAGCAGGAGCAGATACGCGTTTTTTACGACATAAACGCCGATCATCAGGAAGGTCAGGAAGAGAAGGATGTCATTTGCGTCGGAGGAGCCCATGATTCTCCCGATGAGTCCGCCCCACCATGTGCCGACAATAGCATTGGGATTGACCAAAATATTGACAAACGGCAGGATCAGCGAAATTCCCGCGAAATCAAGAAGCGTTGCGATCAGTTGCAGGAAAAAAATGCCGACAAACTGCCATCGCTGCTTTTTTGTGAAAATATAGGACAGCATTTTATAGATTCGCATGGAGATACCCCTTTTCGTCCATTTTATCTATTCTAACATAAATTTCAAAAAATGTAAAGCGACATCTCTTGTAAAAAAGCTTGTTTTGCATTATAATAGGAGTGAGATCACAAACGGGAGGGGTCGGCTATGGTTTTTCTTTGGATATTGCTCGGTATTTTTGCGCTGCTTGCCCTCCTGCTCGTCACGCCGCTTCGTATTTTTCTGCGCTATTCCGGCGGCGCGCTGAGCTATCGGGTCAAATACGGAATCATTCCGATCCTCGGCAGTGAAAAGTCCGAGAAAACGAGAAAAAAGACGAAAAAACCGAAAGAATCAAAAGAATCGACGCAATCCGCAGCGGAGGAGAAAAAGTCGGGCGGCGTGGGGGCGCTGATGGAGCTTCTCGGTCTGCCGCAGCTTCGCTCCGCCGCCTCCGCGAAAAATGCGGTGAAAAAGGACGGTATTCTTGAAACAATCCGCGCGGTGTTCGCTGCGATCCGTTCGCTCTTCGGGCGCATCGGCCGCCTGATGAAAAAGGGCGTTTTCAAGCGCTTTGACCTGACGATCCGCGTTGCGGACGAGGATCCTGCCGAGGCCGCTTTGCGCTACGGTCAAATCTGCGCCGCCGCCTATCCCCTGCTGCATTTCCTTGAAAATATCCTCCGCTTCCGCAAGCGCAGCGTCGAAATTCTCTGCGATGACGAGCTCTCGCAGACACAGGTCGAATTTTCCGCACAGCTCAACTATCGGCTCTGGCACATCCTCCGATTCCTGTGCGGACTGCTTTGGAACTATATCAAAAATCGAAAGGACGATCCAACATGAGTGAACTGATCCGCCTATTTGAAATGACCGCGCAGCAAGCGCACACCATGGCAAAGGAGCAATCCGTCACGGGCGCGCCCATCGTCATCGGAGATGTCACGGTCGTGCCCGTCTCCAAAATATCCTGTGGGTTTTCCTACGGCGGAAGCGACAGAGCCACGGGGAAAAACGGTGCTCTCACTGCCGGTGCCGGTGCGAAGATCACGAAAACGCCGCTGAGCTTTTTGGCCGTTTGGGGCGGAAATGTGCAGATTTTGTCCGTTTCCGAGGAGGAGGTCAAGAAAAACGGCCTCATCAATGCCATTGCCCCTCTGATCGCCTCTCTGAAAGAAAAGGCGGCCGCCAAAAAAGCCGCCAAGGAAGCCGATGAGAGCGACCGCTCTGCGCAATGACATGAGCTAGAATGACAGAATAAAATTGCCTCTGCGCGAAGCAGAGGCAATTGCATATTGTTATAATCCAAGACCTTTTTGCAGATTGACCACGAAGTCCTGCACATTGGTCACGATGCCGCGAGCGGAGAGACTGCCGCGGTCGGCCAGCTTGTTGACCACGAACTCAGAGACGTCCACGCAGTAGAAATAGATTTGGCGAACCGTCCCGTCGGGCAAAACACGATAAGACGGAGTCATGTTGCCCGTGGCGATGGTGTGCAGCATCGTCGCCATGCAGATGACCGTCGTAGCCGAGCGGATCTCGTTGCGCATGGCGTCCTGCGCCGCATAGACGTCGGCATAGACGGGAGGCAGCGGCCCGTCATCGCGGATGGAGCCGCCGAGGACATAGGGAACGTTGTTCTTTTCGCAGCTGTAAATGATGCCGTTATCAATATTTTCCCTGCGGATAAACTCGGAAATGCTCCCGTGATAACGCACGCGGTTGATCAGATCCAGGTGGTTGTAATGTCCGTTCGGCATGGACTGCTGCGTGTAAATATCCTGCCCCAGCGCCGTGCGCAGATAGGCGCCCTCCAGATCATGCGTCGCCAGAGCATTGCCGGCCAGAACCGCGTGGACATAGCCGTTGTCGATGAGCTTTTCCATCGCCCGTCTTGCGTCGGCATCAAAGGCAAACGCCGGCCCCATGACCCAGACGATCTTGCCGTGGTCGCGCTCGTGCTTCAAAAGCTCGTATAATTCGTCATAATCTCTGGAAAAGGCCGTTTCTCTCGAGCGGTTCTGGCGGAAGGCAAAGACATCGCCCTGCACCTTCTGCTCGGAAAAGCCGTTGGCATGGACATAAATGCCGTTCTCGCAGTTTTCCGTCCGTCCGACGATGACCGCCTCGCCCTTTTTCAGGGTGCGGAACTCCCGAACCTGAATTTTTCCCTCGGCATAGACCGCCACACAGTCCATGCGGCTCTCCTCCGCCAAGCGCCAAGCGCCGTCGAGCTTGAAATACTCCGGAAAAATGCTCATGGCATGATAGCCCTCCGGGGCGACTCCGTCAAACGGTGCAGGGGCAGTTACGGCCTCGGGTGCGTCGATAAAGAGTTTTTCGGAAAAATTCGGTGCATGATACGGTTTGAGCTGGAACATCTTGGTTCTCCCCTTTCGTTTTTTACAGTATATCCTATTTTCTCCTTGCTTGCAAGCCCTATTTTTTTCTGAAATCAGGCGGTAATATCACCATGAAGCATATTATCCTCGGCATCTTTGCGCAGGTCGACGCAGGAAAGACCACGCTTTCCGAAGCCCTTCTCTATGAGACGGGAGAACTGAAAACAAAAGGCCGTGTCGACCGCGGCAGCTCCTTCCTTGACCATTTTTCGCTCGAAAGAAGCCGCGGCATCACGATTTTTTCCAAGCAGGCACGGTTTCGGACGGGGGAGCTTTCCGTCACCCTGCTCGACACCCCGGGACACATCGACTTTTCCCCCGAGGCCGAGCGAGCGATGAGCGTTTTGGATTATGCAATCGTTCTCGTTTCCGCCTCCGACGGAGTACAGTCGCACACACAGACGCTTTTTAATCTTCTGCGGCGCTACCGCATCCCGACCCTTCTTTTTTTCAACAAAATGGATCTGCCGGGTGCCGACCGTGAAACGCTCTTGTCCGACGCAAGACGGCAGCTCAGCGAGCACTGTGCGCCGCTTGATGATGCGGAGAGCGTCGCCCTCTGTGACGAAGCGGCACTGGAAGAATTCTTGACAAACGGTGCCCTTCGGGACGAAACCGTTGCGGATATGATTCGCAGAGAGAAGCTCTTCCCCTGTCTCTTCGGTGCGGCCATTCGCTCCGACGGCGTCGCGGAGCTGCTCAAAGCCCTGCAACGCTTCACAATTGTCCCGACCTATCCTGCGGATTTTTCCGCTCGGGTCTATAAGATCTCTCATGACGCGCAGGGCAATCGCCTGACGCATTGGAAGGTCACGGGCGGCGTCCTTCGGGTAAGGCAAGCCGTCGGTGAAGAGAAGATCTCCCAGATCCGCCTCTATAGCGGCGCAGGCTTTACGCAGGTGGAGGAGGTTTCGGCCGGAGAGGTATGTGCCGTTCTCGGACTGAACGGTCTTCGGGCAGGTGATCTTGTCGGGAAATCCGACGAAGCTGTTGCGGCGCAGCTCACACCGGTGATGACCTATCGGGTCGAGCTGCTCGACAAAACCGATCCGCACACTGCCCTCCTGCGTCTGCGTCAGCTTGAAGAAGAGGAGCCGCAGCTTCGCATTACATATGAGGAGCATTTGCAGCAAATTCAAGTGCAAATCATGGGACAGGTGCAAATCGAAATCCTGGAGAGTCTCGCGGCGGAACGCTTTGATATGAAAATTCGCCTCACTCAGGGGCGCGTGGCCTACCGTGAGACAATTGCCGATACGGTCGAGGGCGTCGGCCATTTTGAGCCGCTGCGACATTATGCGGAGGTTCACCTCATTCTCTCTCCCCTGCCGCCGGGAAGCGGTCTGCTTTTCGACACGATTTGCAGCGAGGATGTGCTTGATCGCAACTGGCAACGCTTAATTTTGACACATTTACGCGAAAAGGCGCATCTCGGCGTTCTGGTCGGCGCTCCCATTACCGACATGAAGATCACGCTGGCTGCCGGTCGCGCGCACCTCAAGCACACCGAGGGCGGTGACTTCCGTCAGGCGACCTACCGCGCCGTTCGGCAAGGGCTGATGCAGGCGCAAAGCGTTCTGCTCGAGCCGTTTTACCGTTTTCATCTTACCCTTCCGCCCTCACAGCTCGGCCGTGCAATCCAAGACATCCGCACCATGGGCGGTCGCTTCTCCACGCCGACGGAGGCCGACGGAATGTCGGTGCTCGACGGCTATGCGCCCGTCTCGGAAATGCGCGAATACATGAAGCAGGTCGTCTCCTATACCCGAGGAGCAGGGCGTCTTGTGTGCGAGGTCGACGGTTATGAGCCGTGTCACAACACGCAGGCCGTTCTCGAGGAAATTTCTTATGACCCCGAAGCGGACACGCTCAATTGCGCGGATTCCGTCTTCTGCTCGCACGGTGCGGGGGTCAATGTGAAGTGGAATGAGGTCTTTTCTCATATGCATTTGGAGAGTGTGCTTCCCATTCGCGATGCCTCCTCCGAGGTGCATCTGCGTCCGCAGCCGCTCGATCTGGACGAAAAGGCTTTGCAAGCCATCATGGAGCGCGAGTTCGGGCCGGATAAGACGGTTTTGCACCGTCCGCCTCCTGCCGCCGTTTCCCGGGAAATTTCCGTACCGCCGCCCAAAAAGGAATACCTGATCGTCGACGGCTACAACATGATCTTTGCGTGGGAGGGTCTGCGCGAGCAAGCGCAAACCGACCTGAGCGGCGCAAGAAATCGGCTGCTGGATCTTTTGAGCAATTTCTGCGGCTATCGTCCCTGTGAGCTGGTGGTCGTCTTTGACAGCTACCGCGTCAAGGGCGGTGTCGGCTCGAAGGAGCGTCGGGACAATCTCCGCGTGGTCTATACGCAGGAGCGGCAGAGTGCCGACCTGTACATCGAGTCGCTCGTTTCCGAGATCGGCAAGAATTACCGAATTCGGGTGGCAACCTCTGACGCCTTGATCCAGCTCTCCGCCTTGCGCAGCGGTGTTCTTCGCCTGTCGGCAAACGAGCTTCTGCGGGAATTGGAGGCGGCCGATGAGAAAATCGCTCAATATATTCGTCGTCTTCGGGATGAATCCGCCCGTACCGCCATCCGTGAAAACCCACTGCGAGAACAGCTAATGAAGGGAGAATTTTCATGAAAACCATTCCTCTCGGCTCTACCGGCCTTTCCGCGCCGCAAAACGGCTTCGGCTGTCTTCCCATTCAGCGCATCGGTCGTGAAGAGGCCGCCAAGCTCCTTCGCCGTGCCTATGACGGCGGAATCCGCTTCTTCGACACTGCCCGTGACTATTCCGACAGCGAGGAAAAGCTCGGCCTCGCCTTCGGCGGCGAGCATAAGGAGCTGATCCTTGCGACCAAGACGGCCGCCAAAGCTCCCGAGGACTTTTGGCGTGATCTGAACACCTCACTGACGCTTCTGAAGGTTCCCTGTGTGGACATTTATCAGTTTCACTGCGCCGAGTGCTGCTACCGTCCGAACGACGGAAGCGGAATGTATGAGGCCATGTCCGAGGCGAAGGAGCGAGGATTGATCCGCCACATCGGCATCACCACCCATCGCATCGGCATTGCCGAGGATGCCATCGAATCCGGCCTTTACGAAACGCTGCAATTTCCCTTCAGCTATCTTTCAAATGAACGGGAGCTGGCTCTGGCGGAGCGTTGCAAAAAGCAAAATATGCTTCTCATTGCAATGAAGGCTCTCGCAGGCGGCCTGATCAAAAACGCAAACGCCGCCTTCGCCTTCGTGTCGCAATATGACAACGTGATGCCGATCTGGGGAATTCAGAGAGAGAACGAGCTGGACGATTGGCTTGGACTTTTTGAAAGCTCGGACGAAATGACAGACGACCTTTGGACGTTCATCGAGAAAGAGCGCAGGGAGCTGAACGGTGATTTCTGCCGTGGCTGCGGCTACTGTATGCCCTGTCCGATGGGAATCGAGATCAACAACTGCGCCCGAATGTCTCTGATGCTCCGCCGTGCGCCGAGCGAAGCGTGGCTGACCGAGTCGTGGCAGGAGCGGATGCGGCAAATCACCTCCTGTCTCTCCTGCGGCCGCTGCAAGAGCCGCTGCCCCTACGGGCTGGATGTTCCGACGCTCCTGCGCTCGAACTTAGATGACTATCTGGAGGTTCTGAGTGGTAAAAAATCGGTCAATTTGTGACACGATCGGACTTGCGCCGTCATTCGTTGTGTGTTATAATATTGTATAAGATAAAAAGAAAGGGGAATTTCTATGTATTGTACGAAATGTGGTTCTCTGAATTCCGACAGCAACCTCTTCTGCGAGAAATGCGGCTTTGCGCTGCGCTCCATGACCGGCGCAGGGGAAACAGCCGTCCTGCAGCCCTCCGATCTGCAAGCTCCCAATGTGCAGCAGGCAACTCCTGCGCAGTCTGCCGAATCTTTTGAAGCCGCATGGCCGCAGCCTGATGTTTCTTTTAAGGCCGCCGAGCCGCAGCCCGTTTATCGGCAGGAAGCGGTTGACCCTCGTGCTGCCGCACCGCAGTCGAGCGAACGGCAGCCTGCTTATCAGCAAAAGCCGTATCAGCAGATGCCCTATCAGCAAGCGCCCTATCAACAAGCACCCTATCAGCAGACAACCTATCAGCAGGCTCCATATCAGCAAACTACCTATCAACAAACTCCCGTGCAGCAGGTAGTGCCTCCCGTCCGCAAAGCCGACCGAAAGAAAAAATCGGAGAAGAAGCGCACGGCTCCGCCTCCCGCATCCACCGGCATCAAGGCCGCGACGGTTCTTCTGTGTATTGCCTTCTGCCTGTTTTTCGTACTGACGAGCTTTTTGGGTCTGGCGCGCCAAACGCTCACCGAGGACACCCTCTCCGAGCTTCTCGAGGAGATCGACCTCAACGACATCGACGATGTCGAAGAGCTTCTTGACGAGCTGGGAATGGAGGATGCGGTTTCCTTTGACGACAACAAGTCGCACTCGGTTGCCGATCTGATCTATGAAAATCTCACGCCCGAGGCAAGACGAACCTTTTCCAAGAGAACCATCCGTAATGCGCTGGAGGACAAAAGGGTTCGCGACTTCCTGATCGACTGCATCCTCGGCTACACGCAGTATTATACGGACGGCGAAAGGTTGAAGACGATCGATGCGGAGGATATTGCCGACTTTGTCGACAAAAACATCAGACGTCTCAGCGACGGCGAAATTTCCTCCCTGAGCAGCAAAGAACGCAATGATCTGATCGAGTGCCTCAACGACAATATCGACTTCGAAATGCTCAGCCGCAGCAATGTGGAGGAAATGGTTCCGATCGACAGCAGCCTGTCAAGCTTCCTCTTCTCGCCGCTGATGTTCTGGCTGCTGCTTGTCATCACGGTGCTGATCTTTGCCGGTATCGTCGTGCTCAACCTCCGCAACATCTGCGCCTGCGTGCCGAAGCTCGGCGTTGCGCTGATCGTCGTCGGTGCGCTGGAGCTTCTGCTTTCCGTCGGCTGCTTGTGCATTACGCTCTTTGTCGGCGGTGTGCTGATCAGCCTGATCTCTCCCGTCTTTACCTTTGTTGCGACATATTTCGCTCTGCCCGGCGCCATTGCGCTGGCTCTCGGTCTGCTTGCCGTGATCGGCGGAAAGGCTTTGAAGAAGAAGGAAAAGGCCGCCGCCGAGCCGCAATGATCTGTGAGGTAACGATATGTCCTCTCTTCTGATCCGTAACATCTCCTGCCTCGTCACCTGTAACGATGCCGACGAGGTTGCGCATCATGTTGATGTATTCTGCGAAAACGGTCGAATCCGTGCCATCGGTGCGGATTTGCCGGCGCAGGCCGATACGGAGCTCGACGGCAGTCATCTGCTCTGCTACCCCGGCCTGATCAACACGCATCACCACCTCTATCAGCAGTTTTCCCGTAATCTGCCCAAGGTGCAGAGCATGGAGCTTTTCGACTGGCTCAAGACGCTCTATGAGATATGGAAGAATCTCGATACCGAGGTCGTCCGTTATTCCTCGCTGACCGGCATGGGCGAGCTGATGAAAAACGGATGCACAACCTGCTTTGACCATCACTATGTCTTTCCCCACGGCTGCGGTGACCTCATTGCAACGCAGCTGGAGGCCGCCTCGTACTTGGGGATGCGGATGGTCGCCTCACGCGGCAGCATGGATCGCTCGGTCAAGGACGGCGGCCTGCCGCCCGACAGTGTAGTGCAGTCCGTCGACGAGATTCTTCGGGATTCCGCCCGACTCATCGAGGCATATCACGATCCGTCCTTCGGCTCCATGCGGCAGATCGCTTTGGCACCCTGCTCGCCGTTCTCTGTTTCGCCGGAGCTGTTGAAGCAATCTGCCGTTTTAGCCCGTCAGTACGGCGTCCGTCTGCACACGCATCTTTGCGAAACGAAGGATGAGGAAGATTATACCCTCTCGCATTTCGGCCTGCGTCCCTTGGAATATATGGAAACGCTCGGCTGGCTGGGTGAGGATGTGTGGTATGCACACGGGATTCATTTCACGACGGAAGAGCTTGATGTTTTGGCGCAGACCGGCACCGGCATCGCTCACTGTCCTGTTTCAAATATGAAGCTCTCATCCGGTATCGCTCGAATTCCGGAAATGCTTGCGCGCGGCGTTAAGGTCGGCCTTGCGGTCGACGGTTCCGCGTCGCAGGATGGGTCGAATTTGCTCGAGGAATTGCGCATTTGCTATCTCCTGCACCGTCTGAATTCCTCATCCTCTGCCCCGAGTGGGTATGATGTTCTGAAAATGGCAACGCGTGGAAGTGCGTCACTCCTCGGCCGAAGTGACATCGGCTCCGTCGAGGTCGGAAAATGCGCCGACCTGTTTTTGGTCGATTCGCGTCGATTGGAGCTGGTCGGAGCGACGGTCGACCCGAAGAATCTTTTCTGCACGGTCGGTCTGCGAGCGCCGGTAGATTACACCGTCGTCAACGGGCGTATCACTGTACAAAACGGCCGTCTTGCGAATCTCGACGAGAACATTCTTGCCGAAAAAGCGCGAAAAGTCTGCGCCTCCTATTTGTCCGAACTCTAACTCCCCCGAATTGAGGTATCTCCATGTCCGAATTCTTTTCCAAGCTCAGTGTGAAAAATTTGCTCATGCTGGTCGCCGCCGGTTGCATCAACGCATTCGGTATCACCTTTTTTCTCTCCCCTGTCAGCCTCTACGACAGCGGCATCTCCGGCACGTCAATGTTTCTCGGCCAGATTTCGCCCGTGTCGCTGTCCGTTTTCCTGATCGTTCTGAATGTTCCCCTCTTCCTCTACGGTCTGAAACGGCAGGGCAGTCTCTTCACGTTCTATGCGATTTTCACCGTCGCGATCTATTCCGTCGCCGCGTGGGTCATTAACGACGTCCTGCCCGTCGATGTTTCGCTCTCCTCCCCCATCGCCGGCACCGATCTTCTCCTGTGCGCCATTTTCGGCGGTCTGGTTTCGGGCGTCGGCAGCGGCCTTGCCATCCGTTACGGCGGCGCCATGGACGGCATTGAGGTCATGGCCGTCATCTTTTCCAAGCGCATCGGCATCAGCGTCGGCACCTTCGTCATGACATACAATGCCCTGCTGTATGTCGTCTGCGGCGCGGTATTCCAAAGCTGGAGCCTGCCCCTGTATTCCATCATCGCCTATGCCGTCGGGTCGAAAACCGTCGACTTCATCGTCGAGGGTCTGGATCGCAACAAAGCGGCCATGATCATCACAAACCGCCCCAACGACATCTGCGCTGCTCTGACAGAGGCCTTTGAAAGCGGAACGACCAAAATTCAGGCTGTCGGCGGCTATTCCAATCTGCCGAAGACCGTTGTCTATTTTGTCGTTAACCGTTTTCAGGTCGCTCGCATGAAGAACATTGTGCACGAGATCGACCCGTCTGCCTACATCACCATCAGCGAAGTGGCCGACGTATTCAGCAGCAACCAGTCAAAATAATCCCTTATTCCAAATTGAGGATACGCTTCCATTCCTCGTTCGATCGTTTTCCGCTGATGCGCTGAATGATCTCGCCCTTTTGCATCAAAATGCTCGTCGGCAGACTCAGCAGCGCAAAGCGATCGGCAAAATCTGTCTGCGTATTCATATCGACATGGCAGAATTTACATCGGTTACGGTACTGTTCCGTCAGGTCGTTCGGAAGCTCCGATTTTTCGGAGAATTCGACCAAAACGGGCGTATCCGCTTCCACAACCTCTTTTTGAAAATTCTCCTGCGTCAAATTCAGCATAAATAAATCGCTCCTTTGCGTTTTTCTTAGTATGCGCAAAGGAGCGATTGTTTTTACTTGTCAGAATCTGTCTGATTTTGTGCGCAGCGGACGATCAGCTCCGCGCAGGCCTCGATGCCCAGAATACCGCTGTTGAGGCAAAGGGCGTAATTCTGTGCCTGCCCCCACGGGCGACCCGTGTAGTTCTTGTAGTATACACGCCGCTTCTGATCCTTCTCGCTCAGACGCTTTTCGGCAGATTTTTCCGTGCTGCCGTAACGCTCCACGATGCGTTTGGCACGGCTCTCGGTGTCGGCGCAGATGAAAACGTTCAGGCAGTCCGTCCGATCTCGCAGGACAAAATCCGCGCAGCGACCGACGATAACACACCGTCCCTGCGCCGCAAGCTCCTGAATGATCTTTTGCTGCTCCAAATAAAGCTTATCGAGGGTCGACATTCCGCTTGCGCTGTATTGATTTGCGGTGACTAACGCAAAAAGAAGGCTGTTTCTTGCGCTGGCGTATTCGCCGCTTTCCTCGATAAATTCGGGCGAGAAGCCGCTGCGCTTTGCGACTTCGTCAACCAGCTCTCGGTCATAGAAGGCGTAGCCCAGCTTTTCCGCAACCAGCTTGCCGATGCTGCGGCCGCCGCTGCCGAATTCTCTGCTGATGGTGATCACGTTTTTCATGTGTGCATCCTCCTTACAAAATCGGTGTATTCAAAAGCTTATGTGCCAAACGGAGCTGGGTTTCATCGTTTGCGCTGTTGGTCAGCGTGACCTCGCCGTCTCCGCGACGCAGAAGATTTTCAAGCTCCAAGCGGCGGCGAGTCTCCTTTGCCGTGCCGTCCGCACCGTCAAAAAGCATCGGCTTGTCTCCGAAAAAAGAGGAGATGGACGCGCGAAGGAAGGGAAAATGCGTACAGCCGAGGACGACAGCGTCGATTTCCCTGCCGAGGTATGTGCCCAAGCGTTTTTTCAGAGCCGACTCTGTCGCCGGCCCCGAAAGCTCGCCGCGCTCAACCAGACCGACCAATTCGGGACACGGGCATTTGAAGATCTCGCAGGTAGCGGCAAAGTGATCCATCAGCTCGGCAAATTTCCGCTCCCGAAGGGTCGTTTCCGTCGCCAGAACCAGAATTTTTCCGTTGGGGAAACGCTCTACTGCCGGCTTGAGTGCCGGTTCGATGCCGATGATGATTTTTTCGGGATAGCGGCTGCGAAGCGCTTCGATCGCGATGCTCGTTGCGGTATTACAGGCCACCACCAGTGCCTTCGCTCCCCGAGAAAACAGCGTATCGGCGTGGCGAAGGGTGAGGTCGAAAATTTCTTCGGCAGGTCTGGAGCCGTAGGGCGCATTGGCAGAGTCTCCGAAATAGAGAAACCGTTCCTCCGGCAGCTCCCTCCGAAGGGCGCGCAGGACGCTCAGCCCACCCAGTCCGGAGTCAAAGACCGCAACGGGTCGATCGTCACCCCTCATACAAGCAGGCATAAACCGCACAGTCGGAGAAGCTCTCGGCCGTCATTCCCTCGGGCAGCTTGTCCGAGGAGAGAATGAAGGACGTTTCGGCCGCATCGACATAGTCAAACAAGACGGCGACGGGTTGGCCGTTGTTGTCAAAGAGGATGGCGCAGATTTCCATCAGTCCGCTCGTATCGGAGGGGACATCGACTGTGCCGGAGACTTCGATGCCGAAGGCGGCGTCAAGACACTGAACCTGCGATACGGGGAAATACTCGCGCTCGTCACAGGTGCGGATCGAGGGCGTAAAGCTCAGACCGACACGCTCCCCGACTTCAAAGTCGACATACTCCTGCTGGAAATAGTACCCGGTTTCGCCGGGGGCAATGACAGAAGGATAGGACGGCACATCCGTCAGGGTCAGAATATCCTCGCCGTCGTCATTGATCGTGATGACGCAGTAGTCGAGCATCAGAGGTGTGTCGGAGGTATTCGTATAGCCGACCATGACGTTGAGCCAAGCGTTGCCCTGACTGTCACGATGGGTCGAGACGGAGGAATAGGTCAGAAGATAGTCCTCCTGCGTTTCCGTTGAGAAGCTCGGCTCGTCGGTCGGAAGGGCCTCGGAGGTCGATTCTCCGACGCTCTCGTCGGGGTCGCCCGACACGTCTGTCTCGTCTGTCTCGTTGTCGACAAAGGACGTTGAGCTCGTAACGACCGTCTCGCCCTTCTCTTCGGAACAGGCGGCAAGACCGCTCAGCAGGACAGCGAAAATCAAAAGTAACACAAGATGCTTCTTCATTTTTGTTCTCCTTTCAAAAAACATCTTCTTCGTCTCCATTATACCAAAAAAATCCCGAAATGAAAAGAAAAAAAGTTTCAAAAAATTGCTTGACTTTCCGCTATACAGGTGGTATAATACCAAGGCAAAACGAAGAAGGTCAGCAGCCCTGCCTCACCTCCAGCCTTCGGCAAAGAGGTCAAATATCAACATTTTCGCACGAAAAGTGCGGTTGTTCGATGCGGGTGCTGTTGGCATCCGCAATTTTTTGTCATTGAAAACGGAGGTGCTTTCCCATCGGCAAATTAGATCATCAGCTCAACGAAGAGATTCGGGACAAGGAAATTCGTCTGATCGGTTCGGACGGAGTCATGCTCGGCATCGTTACATCCGCAGCGGCTCTGGCCATGGCTGAAGAGCAGGAGCTTGACCTTGTCAAGATCTCCCCCAACGCGGTTCCGCCGGTCTGTAAGATCATGGACTATGGCAAGTTCCGCTTTGATCAGCTCAAGAAAGAAAAAGAGGCCAAAAAGAATCAGCGTGTCGTCGAGATCAAGGAGATTCGGATGTCTCCCGGCATCGATACCAATGACCTGAATACCAAAATGCGCAACGCTTGCAAGTTCCTCTCGGACGGCAACCGTGTCAAGGTGACGGTTCGTTTCCGTGGCCGTGAGATGGCGCATACCAACATCGGTGAGCAGCTTCTGATCCGATTCGCTGAGGGCTGTGCCGAACTTTCCAACCTCGACAAGAAACCCAAGCTGGAGGGCAGAAATATGTCGATTTTCCTGTCCCCGAAGGCTGCAAAATAATTACAAAGGAGAATACCCATGCCGAAACTTAAGACCCACAGTGGTGCAAAGAAGAGATTCAATCTCACCAAGACCGGAAAAGTCAAGAGAGCTCACGCTTTCAAGAGCCATATCCTCACCAAGAAGGACACCAAGCGCGGCCGCCGTCTGAGAAGCACGACCTATGCGGATGTCACCAATGTGGAAACCATCAAAAAGATGATTCCCTACAAGTAATCGGATAAGGAGGATATTTAGAAATGGCAAGAGTAAAAGGCGCAATGATGACGCGCAAGAGAAGAAATAAGGTTCTGAAGCTGGCAAAGTCCTACTGGGGCTCCAAGTCCACCCACTTCAAGATGGCTAAGCAGGCCGTCAAGAAGTCCGCTGTTTACGCCTACGTCGGCCGCAAGCAGAAGAAGCGTGACTTCCGCCGCCTGTGGATCGCCCGTATCAGTGCCGCTGTCAAGCCCTACGGCCTGAACTATTCCCGTTTCATGAACGGTCTGAAGAAGGCCAATATCGACCTGAACCGCAAGGCTCTGTCCGAGATGGCCATCAACGATTCCGCCGCCTTCGCAGCGCTCGTCGAGACTGCAAAGAACGCCCTTTAAGATACAAAGTCCCCCGAAAAGCCGTTGGCTTTTCGGGGGTTTTTGCATCAGAAGCCGAATTCGTTATAGCCTATGTTGACCCAGACGCCGTCCTCGGTGCGCTGAAGGTAGGTTCTTATCTCCGTGGTGTAAGTGCCGTCCCCGTTATCGGTATAGCTTGTATATCGGGGCATACCGTGGCAGACCATGACCCACGTGACATAAATCAGCTCCTCGCCCTCGACCTCGCGAACCTCATAATCAAAGCTCAACAGCTCATCCGGAACTCTGTAAAGCCGCTCGTCGATCTCCATCTGGTACGCAATGAACGTCTGCGCAAGCTCCTCCGGCGATGCGTCCTCCATATAGAACTCCTCATCATAATCCTGCATGATAAGCTTCCATCGTAAGCTCTCGCAGGAAGCGCCGATATGCTCGCTTATGTCTTCCGCGGTGAGCATCTGTACATAGCAATCCCGATCGGAAACATAGACAAAGTCGGAGTCTTTGCCGTCGTGGAGGATCAAATAAGCCGAACCGTCGAGGCTCTCGATGCGGACGGTAAGGGTTGCATCTTCGAACATTCCCTCGGCATCCTCCATCGTTTTGCGCCAATTCAGCTCGCAGTCGCTCAGCCGGTCATGGAAGCCGTTCGCGCCCTCGGCGGAATACTCCTCGTCGTAGAGGTGATTGCTGCAGATCGTTCTGCCTGCCGCTTCCGGATCCTCGTCGCAGAGGAAATTTTCTTGCATCCAGTCGGCCACATACTTCGGCAGTTCGTTCTCCGTTGATCCGTCCGTTTCGGGCGGCTGTGTCGTCTCCGGGGTGTCGGTCGATTGCGGTGTTTCGACGGTCTGCGGCTCTGCCTTCGTCGTGACATCCGCGTCAGTCGAGCAGCCCCAGAAGCAAAGAATCATGACAAAAGCCAGCAAAATTGAGATCATTCTTATCCGTTTTTTCATTGCAATCTCCTTTCATGCATATCGATGTTATCGAAAGTGTGGAAATTGAAGCGAAAGCTCAGCGTTAAATTCACCAAATGCCCATGGTTCATCGCCTCCATGTGTATTATATATCAATTTACCGCAAAAAAGCAATTGGCAAATTATACAAAATACCCCCCCAATTTATTGTTTTTGCCGAAATAATTAGATACTTCACACAAATCGATCAATTTTGGCGACGTCTATCCTCGCAATACAGGTTTTGTATTTTACGTTAATGCCGCGTAGGAGGCTCGTGCCGTTATTCGCGTTTGATGCAAAGCAATCCCACGGAATATCGAATGGATAGAAAAAACCGGACATTCCAGATGTCCGGTCGTGTCGAATCGCCCAGTAAGTCATTCCGAGGGGGAAGCACCCGTGAGAATTTACTCCGAAAAAGCTTGTCTTTCCGCAAAACGCGGAGAAAGCTTGCTTTTACGGATAGCCGCGCGCAGGCTCGCTCGGAATGACGCCGATGGGCGGAAATCTTTCGGTCAGTTTTTTTGGCAATCGACCAAGCTGACGCTCTTGATGCCCGAGATTTCTTTCAGAGCACGAACCGTCTGCGTGGTGTCCTTCCCGAGGGCAAGCTCATAGACCGCCTCGGCGTAAAGCTCATTTTCCACCGCCGAGGAGAGGCGGTAGGTCACTTTCTCCGACGCAAGGGTTTTTTCCACCTCGTCCAGCGAGGCTGCGTCGGCCGCACGAACGACCAGCAGGAACGGCTTCGCTCTTGCACCGATCAAAAGGACGGCGAGCATACACACCACGCCGATGAAAAGGCAGCCGATCAGGGTCAGCAGATAGAACCCCGCACCGGCGGTAATTCCGGCGGCCACCGACCAGAACATGAACGCCGTGTCGGAGGCGTCCTTGATGGCGGTACGGAAGCGGACGATGGAAAGTGCGCCGACCATGCCCAAAGAAAGGGCAAGGTTGGAGGTAATGGTCAGGACGATGAATGCGCTGATCGAGCACACCAGAAGAAGCGTAAGCAGGAATCCGCGGTTGGGTGCCACGTTCTTTACGCAGGTGCGGTAGATCAGCAGAATAAACAGACTCGCCAGCAGCGCAACGGCGAGGGTCAGCAAAATTTGCGTTACGGACAGGTTCGTGTCAAAGCTCTTCACGACGCTTTTTTTGATTGCATCAATTATACTCATAGTTCTGCTCCTTATCGGATTATTTTTTCGCGGCAGAGGGCGTATTTGGAAACCGAGAGCTGTTTGCCCTGCGGTGCCGCAATTTTTCGGACAAAGCCGGGAAGATATTCGCCGTATTTGATCTCCATGATCACATCTCCGCCATCCAAAAACGGAACGCCGCCGACCATGGGGTCAAACAAGGCCTCAAGCACCGGAGGAATCGCCTCGATCTGTGTGTCGAAGGTGATGCGAAGGTCGGTCAAGCCATAACAAAACGCATCGCGAATATATCGCACCGTGACCGCAGGGCGCAATCGAGAGGCCATCATTCGGGCACTCAGCTCCAATTCCAAGGAATCCTCCGCGCCGAAGGTCTGCCGCCCCAGCAGCGAAATGTTGCTTTCCTCCATGCGAATCGACCTTTTCTCCGTGAGAATTCCGTGCTTGTCCTTGCGTTCCAGATTGATAACGCTTTGGGAAAAATCATAGGTACGCAGGCGGAACTTGCTGTGCTCCGGCAGACCGTCCAGCTTTTCCAGCAGCGCGGTGTCCCTTTCGTCATCGTAATACAGCGAGGTGATGACATATCGGCCGTTTTCGCCGTGCGAGTCGGGCGTCAGGACGGACATCAGTCGGCTCTTAATGGCGAGGTATTCGCGAAAATCGATGATATACTTTTCTTCATGACGACAGGACATCCGATCACCCCCCCTAGACCTTGAAGCCATATTCTCGCATCTGCTCCGTCGTCAGGTCGAAATAGGAACGGATGTGCTCCAGCATATATGCGTTGCGAGTTTTTGCAAAGGTGCGCAGATCCTCGACATCGTCGCGCCAGACGGAATACGTTCTGCTCCAACGTGCGCAGTCCTTCTGCATATCCGCCTCGATTCTGTCCTCGAACGCGTCGATCCACGGCAAAAGCGTCTCCTCCGTCCAGATGGTGTTCATCTGCCATGCCATCCGTCGGAGAAACGCCTCCTTGAATTCCTCGTTTTTCAGGAGGCTGCGGATGAGGATCGTCGGGAACATATCGCCGGAGCCGGTGCCGTTCGGGTTCAGATGATCGCTGACGGCGTTATAGGCGGCATAGTAGAAGGCGTAGTCAACATCGTACATAATCCACGTCCACTTGCCCTCCGTGGTCTTGCAGAACTTAATGTTGCCGTTGTCTGCGTTGCCGATCCACATCTCGGCAATGATATAGTCCATGTATTCTTCCACGTCGACCTGCGAGCAGACGTAGGCGTAGCACTCCGCGTCGCTCAGGTCGTGGTTGCGGACATAGTTGATCAGGGCGGCATACTCCGAGCTTGCCAAGCCGCTTGCGCCGCAGAGGGTCACGTCCTGCCTGTCGGCATTGAAATTCCCAGCGACATAGTTTTCGTTGATTTTTTCACGAATGTAATAAACGCCCCAGTAGCGTCCGTTGATATAGAGGTTCACCGCCTTGTATTTTTGCACGGCAATGTTTGTATGGGTCGCCACCAGCGACGAGATCATCGGATCGCGCATCATCGCACGAAGGGAGTCCTGACCGCAGGCACGGAATACGAAGGACTCGTAACTGTCGAGGCCCTCTTCCCCGAAGAGCGGATAATCCAATGTGCTCACGCCGTATTGATTGCGGAAGAAAACGGCGATTGATTTTTTCGGGAGCGCACGGGAATAGCCGCCGAAGGTTTTAATGCCGCAGTCGGCCGTGAAGCTGCTTCCGTCCGTCTCGAAAAGGGAGACGGTGGCACTGCGTTCTACATCCCACCAGTAATTTGCGCTGACATACGGGAACGGCTCGTCCTCCGGCACATTCGGCCCCTCGACCAGAATACCGCTTCCTTCGATGAAAAGCTGATTCGGCTCGGCCACAAGGCAGGCAACCGGCAGCTCGTCATATTCGTTGATGACATAGGTCAGGTTCACGATTTCAGAGGCGGACTTTCCTTCCTCGAAGCAGACCGCACGGATCACCGTGGTCTTCGTCAGCTCGATGGGGGCAGTATAGCATTGCGAATAGAACGAAGGCTTGGAAGAATCGGTCGTATAATAGATCGTCCCTTTGGCAGACAGCTCCACGGTGATCGAATCGACATCGTCATAGACCCCCTGCGGCGTGAGGGCAACGGGCGCGTCGGAGAGCTGTGCAGCCGCGCCGTTGGCTTTATTCGGCGTGACGCTTGCAAGCAGGGAGAATTCCGCCGCGCCGTCGGCTCTTCCGTAGGAAGTGTCGGTCTTGAGCGCAGGCAGGAAAACATAATCGACGATCTCTCCGCTCTTGCTCAGGTAGAGCGTTTCGCCGTCGCTCGATAGGTTCATCAGCACGATCGGATAATTCTTCGGAAGATTTTTTCCGTCCCTTGACAAAAGCAGGACACAGTATTCGCCAGCCTTCAGGGTTTGCTCGGGCAGCGGATAGCGGCGAAGCTCCTTGCAGTTATCCGTCAGGGAATAGTCCGCCAGCCAAATGTCCTCCTGCGAGGCATTGTACAGCTCGAGCCAGTCGCAGGTCGTCCCGTAGGAGCCTTTCAGGTAGGAGGAATTGGAGCTCATCATCTCCGAAAAACGCAAGCCCTGCGGCAGCACTTCGCGAAGATATTTCGCTTCATTTTCCTCGGTATTCGCATAGCCCGGGGACGGCTCGCCCATTGTATAGGACATTTCGCCGTCGATTTCATGCAAGGCAAGGCTCTTTCCGCTCTCCGATGCGTTGCAGGCAACGGGTTGGGCATGGCGGTAATCCGGCGCGGTCAAATACAGAACGTCACTGCTGTTTAATGAGAAGCCGGAATACTCCTCCCCTGCTCCGTCGGCGCAGATTACGACCATGCACGCACCGGGCGCAAGCTCACGCTTCGGCAGTGCATAGTCATAAGGGTCGCCGCCGTCGGAGAGAAACCACCCCTCGGTGCTCACGCTTTCCTCCGAGCGGTTGAAAATCTCGACAACATCCCGAATTGCGCCCCGATACGGAAGCTCAGCCGAGGACAGCAGGACTTCCGAAATGACCAAGGGCGAAGCATCGTTGATCCTGCTCTGACGAAGTGCCTCGCAGCCGCTTTCGTCGTTGGGATAGCCCAAGCTGACCGCTGCGGCCTCGTAGCTGCCGTCAGCCGTTCGTGAAAGGGAGACATCTTCCCCGAGGCTCTCAACGTCCAGTGTTACATAGCCTCCCTCGCGGTCGGTCAGGCAGACGATTTCACCGAAGGACAGGCCGAAATTCGCGTGGATCTCACCGCTTTCGGAAATATAATTCTCGCCGTCGCAGAAGATCAGCAGCAATTCGCCCGATGCGAGGGTCGTTTCGGGCAGATGATAGCGGAAGCGGTTTTCTACACTGTCGGAAAGATGCCATCCGCCAAGGTGCACCGCCTCGGAGGAATGATTGTAAAGCTCAAGCACGTCGCAGAACTTGCCGTTTTCGTCCGGCAGGGAGAAAACATTCTGCGACAAAAGCTCGTTGATGACGACGGCAGATTCACTTTTCACCGTTCCCTCGCGGAAGGAAGCGGCATCGGCAAACCCGGGGCAGGCATCATAGGACAGGATGTATTCTCCGCCCGAATAGAGCATAACCTGATCGGCCTGCATCGCTAGCGTCGTAGCCTGCGCGACGGTATTCCCCTCGGCATCCTTCAGCTCGATGCAGTCGCCGCCGGAGGCACCGATGGAAAAGCCCATCGCCTCTTTTTCGACAAAAATCAGGCGGTACTCCCCTGCCGCAAGGAAGATTTCACCGAACGGCTTGCTCGTTTTCTTGCCGTCCGTGAGATAGAAGCCCTGCAAGCTGAGGTCGTCGCCGGAATTATACAGCTCAATATAATCCGGGTATTTTCCGTCGTTGTTTGCAATGATCGTGTTGTTTTTGGCGCAGATCTCCGTGATGATAATCTGCCCCGTTCCGACCGTCGGCGGAGAAAGCTCTCTTTTCGCGGATTCCAGCGAAAAGCCGAAGATAACCGCAGCGACAAAGGCCAAGATCAGCAAGGCCGTGAAGGTAATCTGATATTTTTTCAAGGCAAATCCTCCTTGTTAACCGCATTTACCCCTATATCATACATCATCGACAATCCGATTTCAACAAATTTCGACAGATATCCGAAAAAAACCGTGCGTCCCGGACGCACGGTTTTTGTTCTTATATCAAAGTGCCTTCAGGCGCTCTTCGCTTTCGTTGAGCTGCTTGATCAGGCTTTCGTATTTTTCGGCCTTTGCCCGTTCTGCGGCGACGACCGCTTCGGGAGCCTTGGCGAGGAACCCGGGATTCGCGAGCTTGGCCTGAATTCCGGACAGACCCTTGCACGCCTTCTCGCGCTCCTTGGCGATCCGCGCAAGCTCCTTTTCCGTGTCGACGAGCTGGTTCATCGGCATATAGAGCGTAGCATCGTGCGTGACGCAGGAGGCCATGCTCTCGTGTCCCTCGGGCTTGTCCTCCGAGACGATGACCTCGTCGGCATAGGCAAGCCTTGTGATAAAGCCGACGCCGGAGCGGAAGATCTCTTCCTTGGCGGTGACGATATAGAGCGTGCACTTCTTTGCCGGGGGCACGTTCATCTCCGCACGGCGGTTACGGACGGAGCGGATGACATTCATAATGCTCTCCATGGCGGCTTCCTCCGCCTTGAAGCTCAGCTCTCGGCGGTGCTTCGGCCACTCGGCGGCAATCAGCGCTTCGCCCTCGTGGGGGATGGCCTGCCAGATTTCCTCCGTGATGAAGGGCATGAACGGGTGCATCAGGCGCAAAAGCTGATCGAGAACATAGACCAGAACGCGCTGCGCCACAGCCTTGCTTTCGGCGTCCTCGCCGTAGAGTCGGGACTTCGTCAGCTCGATATACCAGTCACAATAGCTGTCCCAAATGAAGTCATAGCACTTCTGCTCCGCAATGCCCAGCTCGTACTTGTCCAGATTCTCCGTGACCTCGGCAATGAGGGTGTTGAGCTTCGAAAGGATCCACTTATCCGCCGTCTCAAGCTTTGAAGGGTCGGGCAGGCAGCTCTCGCTCGTCTCCAGATTCATCAGGACATAGCGGCTGGCGTTCCAGAGCTTATTCGCGAAGTTGCGCATCGCCTCGCAGCGTTCAACATAGAACCGCATATCATTGCCGGGAGAGTTGGCGGTGATCATGTTCATGCGCAGCGCATCGGCACCGAAGCGGTCGATCATTTCCAGAGGATCGATGCCGTTGCCGAGCGATTTGGACATCTTCCTGCCCTTGTCATCACGGACGAGGCCGTGAATGAGAACGGTGTGGAAGGGAGCCTTCCCCGTCTGCTTACAGCCGGAGAAGATCATTCTCGCAACCCAGAAGAAGATGATGTCATAGCCCGTGACCAAAACGTCCGTCGGGTAGAAATACTTGAAATCGGGAGACTCGGTGTTCGGCCAGCCGAGCGTCTCAAACGGCCAGAGGGCAGACGAGAACCATGTGTCCAGAACGTCCTCATCCCGAGTGATGCTCTTGCTGCCGCACTTTTCGCAGCAGGTCGCATCCTCACGGGAGACGGTCATGTGGCCGCAATCGGCGCAGTACCACGCAGGGATTTGATGTCCCCACCAGAGCTGACGGGAGATGCACCAGTCGCGGACATTCTCCATCCAGTTGGTATAAATCTTGGTAAAACGCTCGGGGACGAACTTTGTCTCGCCGTCATTGACCACGCGCAGCGCTTCCTCTGCCAACGGCTGCATCTTGACGAACCACTGAGCCGAGATGATCGGCTCGACGTCCCTGTGGCAGCGGTAGCAGGTGCCGACATTATGGCTGTACGGCTCGACCTTGACGAGATAGCCCTGCTCTTCCAAGTCGGCAACGATCTGCTTTCTGGCCTCATAACGGTCAAGTCCTTGGTATTTTCCGCCAAACTCGTTGACCACGCCGTGGTCATCGAGGACACGGATGACCTCTAAATTATGTCGAAGGCCGACCTCAAAGTCGTTCGGGTCATGCGCCGGGGTCATCTTGACGCAGCCGGTGCCGAAATCCATCTCGGCATAGTCATCGGCCACAACGGGGATTTCCTTATTGATCAAGGGCAGGATGACTTTTTTGCCGACGATGGCAGTATAACGTTCATCGTTCGGATTGACACAGACGCCGCTGTCACCGAGCATCGTCTCCGGACGCGTGGTGGCCACAATGACCTCACCCGTGCCGTCGGCGAGCGGATAGCGGATGTGCCAGAGATTGCCGGGCTTGTCGACATATTCGACCTCAGCATCGGACAGAGCGGTCACGCAGTGCGGACACCAGTTGATGATGCGGCTGCCCTTATAGATCAGCCCTTGCTCATAGAGGCTGACAAAGACCTCACGGACGGCCTTGGAGCAGCCCTCGTCCATGGTAAAACGGGAGCGCTCCCAGTCACAGGAGATGCCGAGCTTCTTCTGCTGCTCGACGATGCGGTCACCGTAGCGATGCTTCCACTCCCAGACACGCTCGAGGAATTTTTCACGGCCGAGGTCATAACGGGTCTTGCCCTCGCCGCGAAGGACTTCTTCGACCTTGATCTGCGTGGCAATACCGGCATGGTCGACGCCCGGCAGATATAAGGCATTGTAGCCTTGCATTCGCTTATAGCGGATCAGGATATCCTGCGCCGTGTCGTCCATGGCGTGGCCGATGTGGAGCTGTCCCGTGACATTGGGTGGCGGCATGACGATGGTAAAGGGCTTCTTTGTTTCATCCGGCTCTGCGTGGAAATAGCCGCCGTCCTGCCAGAATCGGTAGATGCGTGCCTCCACGTCCTTCGGATCGTAGGTTTTCGGCAATTCTCTTATCATTGATTTTCTCCTTCTGAAAAATACTTATTTATGCGCCGTTGCGTGGGCGAAGAGCGACCGCGAGAATCCGCGCCCGCCGATTCGCAGATTGCAGGAATCATTCGGAGGAGGGGGAGACCAAGCTTCGTGAAAAATCGCCCTGAGCCAAAGACTCAGGGCGATAAAACTACCGTGGTACCACCTGAATTCCCGCAAAAGCGGGCACTCGGCTCTCTGTAACGGGAGAACCCGTGCGAGCCTGACGATTCAGCCCGCCCGCTCCAAAGTGACCTTCCCATGCCTCCGACGGGAGCTTTCACCGGCCGCTCCCTCTCTGAAGTCCGAACGCACGGTACTCCTCTTTTTCACAGCGTTATCTATTCCTATGAGATCATACAGGATTTTTCGATTTTTGTCAAGCAGATTATTTCGGGATAAATGCGTTCATCGCATCGGCAAGCTCGGACAGGAGCTTCTCGGCGGCACCCTTATCGAGGTCGACGGCGGTCAGGTAGAGTTTGACCTTCGGCTCGGTTCCGGACGGGCGGACGATCACGCTCCCCTTCTGTCCCAGCGTCAGTGCGACGACATTGGACTTCGGCAGCGTAACGGGATGCTCCTCCCCTGTCAGCATATTGCGGCTGATGCGAGTGCTGTAATCCGTGAAAGCGGTGACATCGATGCCGGCCAGCTTCGTCGGAACGTTTGCGCGGAAGTCGGACATGAACTTCGCAGACAGCTCCATGGCATTCGGCCCCTTCAGCTCGACACTGATGACCTTTGCCTCGTGATAGCCCAGCTCGGCATAGAGGGCGTCCATCCTCTGCGCAAGGTTCGAGCCTTCCCTCTTGAGCTTGGCGGCGAGGTCGCACGTCAGCATGGATGCGATAACGGCGTCCTTGTCTCTGGCGTAGGTGCCTTTAAGGTAGCCGCAGCTCTCTTCGAAGCCGAAAACAAAGCGATATTCTTCGTTCTTCTGCTCCAGCTCCAGAATTTCGCCGCCGATATACTTAAAGCCGGTCAAAACAGCCTTCATTTGAACGCCGTATTTCGCGGCGATCTTGTCGGCAAGCGGCGTGGAGACGATGCTGCGGACGGCGACCGGTTCCTTCGGGAGCCTTTCGGTTTCGGACAGTTCGCCCAAAACATAGTCCAGCAGGAGGCAGCCCAGCTCATTGCCGCTGAGCTTGCGGAACCCGTCACCCTCGGGGACGGCAACGGCAACACGGTCGCAGTCCGGATCGGTGCCCAGAATCAGGTCGGGATGGGTCGTACGGGCGATCTTATAGCTCTCGTTCAGAGCGGCATCCGTCTCCGGGTTGGGATATTCGCAGGTCTTGAAGTCGCCGTCGGGCTGCTCCTGCACCTTAACGACATCGACCTTGACGCCAATGCGTCCGAGCACCTCGCGAACAGGCTTATTGCCCGTGCCGCAAAGAGGCGTATAAAGAAGGTTGAGGTTTGAAGAGGGCGTGGTTGCGATCCGCTCGTTCAGAACGGTTCGATAGTACCGCTCCCAAAGCTCCGGTGCGATATACTCGACAAGCCCCTTTTCCATGCAGGCGGCAAAGCTGTCGCGTGCCGGAACGAAATACGGGATCTTCGAGATCTCGCGGAAAACAATCGCCGCAGGCTCGTCGGTCATCTGGCATCCGTCGGGGCCGTAGCACTTGATGCCGTTATAGGCACCGGCATTGTGGCTGGCCGAGACGACGATACCGCAGCCGCAGCCGAGCTGACGGACAGCAAAGGAGAGCATAGGCGTCGGTGCCAGCTCGTGATAGACATAGACATGAATATTGCGCTCGGCCAGTGCGCAGGCACAGATCTCGGCATAAAGACGGGAATTATGTCGGGAATCATAGCCGATGGCGCATTTTTGCGGCAGATCGGTCGAGCACAGCCATGCAGCCAAGCCCTGCGCCGTACGGCGCACGGTGTATTGGTTCAGGCGGTTTGTTCCGAGGCCCATAATGCCTCGGATGCCGGCGGTGCCGAATTGCAGCTCTGCGCCGAAGGACGACTTCATTTCGTCATCTTTTGCTTGCATTTGCTTGAGAAGCGAACGTTCCTCATCGTTCAAGGGTGCGGTTTCATACCAGGTACGATAAAGCTCTTGATAATTCATAGCGTCTCCTCCCAAAGAACAGGCTCATTCAAAGCGGAATCGGCCTGCAGAATTTCAGACATCCTCAATGATGGCGGAATTGGCCTTCACCTGCGGATTGACCAGCGCACGGAACTTTGCACGAGAATCGCGGATCTCGGCCAAGGACTGCGCAACGGCTTCCTCGGTGGTGCGCAGGGCGTCGTCGACATAATCGTTCGTGACCTGCTTCAGCTCCTTGATCTTCTCCTGCGCGGTGCGGATCATCTCGTTTGCCTGATTTTTGGCCTCAAGATAAATGGCCTCCTGCGAAACAAGCTGACGAGCCTGCATCTGAGCGCCCTTGAGGATGCTCTCGGCCTCACGCTTTGCGTTGGAAATCAGGTCACTGCGAGATTCCACGATGGTCTTCGCCTGCTTGATCTCGCCGGGGAGCTGGTTGCTGATTTCGTCGAGCAGATCGAGCACCTTCTCGCGCTCGACGGAGCACTTGTCGCCGCTAAAGGGGACATTCTTCGCATCCTGCACCATTTCGTACAGAATACCGATGAGTTCTTCAATGCCATGTTCGTTCATTGGGGATCCTCCTTATATCTGATTCTATTGATAAATTCTTCCATGATCTCCGAGGGGAGAAAATCGCTGAGGTCTGCGCCGTAGTAGCCCATTTCCTTGACTGCGCTGGAGCTGAGGTACATAAACTGGTGCTCCGCCGTTAAAAACATGGAGTCCAGCTCGGGGTTGAGCTTGCGGTTGATCATCGCCATCTGGAACTCTTTTTCAAAGTCGCTGCCGGCTCGGAGTCCCTTGATGATGGTGCAGCAGCCGTGCTCTCCGGCATAATCGGCAAGCAGGCCGGCCGAAGCGTCAACCGTGACGTTGGGCAGGTCGCTCGTCACGCGGCGGAGCTGATCCTTGCGCTCCTCCAGCGAAAACAGAGGATGCTTCTCGGGATTGATGAGGACGCAGACGATGAGCCGATCAAAGAGCTTGGCCGCACGACGGATGATGTTCAGGTGTCCGTTAGTCACGGGGTCAAAGCTGCCGGGATAGACTGCAATTTTCATAATGAATTTGATTCCCTTCGGAACAAGGTGATGGTGGTCTTGCCGTAATGATAGTCCTTTGAGCGCACCAAGCCGCCGTAATCTTCGTCCAGCGGCTTACCCAACGGGCGCTCCGTTACAATTATACCATTTTCTTCGAGAATGTCAATTTCCGAGATGGATTTTATTGCATTTTCCAAAAATTTTTCTGCGTACGGCGGGTCTAAAAAAATCAGGTGAAACTTGCGGCGGCAGCGCTTGAGATAGGTTGTGTAATCCATTTGGAAACATTCCGCTCTGTCAGACAAATGCGTCTTTGCCAAATTCTCTCGGACAACGCCGATTGCCTGCCGACCGGAGTCGACAAAAACCGCCGACGCCGCACCGCGGCTGAGTGCCTCGATGCCGAGCTGACCGGAGCCCGCAAAGAGGTCAAGGACATCCCCGACGATCTCAAATTGGATGATATTGAAAAGCGCCTGCTTGACCTTGTCCGCCGTCGGTCGGGTCTGCATCCCTTCGGGACTCTTCAGGTTCGTTCCCCCTGCGGTTCCTGTGATCACTCGCATAGCTTACTCCTTCTTATGAAAATGGTCGAAAATCGCCTCGGCGGTTTTCTGCGGCACGACGGAACGCAAAGCGGTTACATCGGCGTTTCGGATAGCCGTCAGCGATTTGAAATGCTTCAGCAGAGCGATTTTTCGCTTCTCCCCGACGCCGTCAATCTCGTCCAATTCGGACGCCCTCACACGCTTGCTGCGAAGCAGACGGTGATAGCTGATGGCAAAGCGGTGTGTCTCCTCCTGAATCCGACCGATGAGGGCAAAGACCGCCGGAATCGCCTGAATTCCGATCTCAGAGCCGTCAGGCATGACGAGAGCACGAGTGCGATGACGGTCGTCCTTCACCATGCCGAAAATGGGAATTTCAATCCCCATCGCCGCCAACGCCTCACGCACGGCTTCGGCGTGCGTGACGCCGCCGTCAATGAGCAGGACATCCGGGCACTCGTCAAAGCCCTTGTCTCCGTCGAGATAATGGCAGAATCGTCTGGTGACCACCTGACGCATGGAGGCATAATCGTCCTGATCGTCCAGTCCCTCCACCTTGAAGCGTTTGTAGTCACGCTTCAGGGGCTTCCCGTCGACAAAAACCGTCATTGAGGCGACGATGTCCGTCCCTGCCGTATTGGAAATGTCATAGGCTTCCATGCGAAGCGGCAGCCTCGGCAAATTCAGCATACCTTGCAGCATCCGAAGCGTCCCGTTGATGCGTTCGAGAGCCGTAGTTGCTCGCTCCGCCTCCTGCTTCGCATTCTCGTTGGCAAGGTCGCTCATGCGCTTTCCGTCGCCTCGCTGCGGCACGGATATTTTGACGTTCTTATGGAATTCCTCGGAAAACAGCTGCGCGATCAGTTGTGCATCCTCGAGTTGCATCGGCAGATAGATTCTCTTTGGCACGGCCTTTTTGGTCAGGTAATACTGCAAAAGAAGCTGCGTCAGGGCATCCTCTGCGTGATCCGGCATGGGCAACAGCTCATAATCCTTGTCGAGAAGATTTCCGCCGACAAAATGGAGCACCGCAAGGCAGGCCTTTGCCTCGGTATGGTACCACCCGAATACATCCGTATCCGCCCGAACGCCTGCCGTGACGAGCTGCTTTTGGCTCAGAGCCTCGACCGATCTCATGCGGTCACGGTATTCCGCCGCCGCTTCAAAATCCAGCCGCTCCGACGCCTCCTCCATCGACGAGCGCAGTGCTTCGAGAAGCTGCTTATGCTTGCCCTGCAAAAGCAGGATCAGCTTCTGCATCCGCTCACGATACTCCGCCTCGGCGTTTTCAAGGTTGCACCACCCGTCGCAGATCTTCATGTGGCGGTTCAGGCACGGTCGCTCCTTCCCGATGTCACGGGGAAAGACACGATTGCAGGTCGGCAGACGGAAAATTCCACAAAGATTCTCCATGAGCTGCTTCGTATTTCCCCTGCTCCCGTAGGGGCCGAAGTAGAGCGCACCGTCGTCCGCCACGCGGCTCGCAAGCGTCATGCGCGGAAAGGCATCGCGCAGGTCAAGTCGGATATAGGGGTATCCCTTGTCGTCCTTCAGGAGAATATTATACTTCGGCTGATAATGCTTGATCAGCGAACATTCCAGCACCAGTGCCTCAAATTCCGTGGCAGCGCGGATCGTCTCGAAATGATCGACCTGAGATACCATCCGACGCGTCTTCGGGCTGTGCGAAGCCGTATCCTGAAAATACTGGCTGACACGATTTTTCAGTTTTTTCGCCTTGCCGACATAAATCACCGTGTTTTCGGCATTCTTCATCAGATAAACGCCCGGCTCAAGCGGCAGCGACAGGGCGGCAAGCTTCAATTCTTCCCTCGTCATAACCCTCCGGAAACAAAAACCGCCCCAAATGCAAAGACGCTTGGGGCGGCTGTTTGGTTCTATTATTAAAAAGCGTCCTTCAAGAGCAGCTTGCTCAGGGACTTGACTGCTGCCTCTTCATCGGAGCCTTCGGCGATCAGCGTGATCTCCGTTCCCGTCATGATGCCCATCGAGAGGACACCGAGCAGGCTCTTGGCGTTGATCTTGCGATCATCGACCTCAACCCAGATGCTGGAACGAAACTCATTGGCCATTTGGATGAAGTAAGTAGCTTGTTTGTGGTGAAGGCCGGACTCGCACTTCACGACAGTTTTTTCTGTATACACAGTCGTCACTCCTTGTTTCTCTGTCCGACAGTCGTCGGTTGATATACATAATATACGCATAATTCGGATTTTTGTCAACCGTTTTTTGAAAAAACATTCGAAAATCCAAAATCTACCGCAAAGCAGTACCGCTGCAACGCTACGCCGTCCAAAGAGCGCGACAAGGACGGACTTGAGGCACTTCCCTCCTTCGCCACGGAAAAATTTTCGAAAAACGAAAAATAGTGCTTGCATTTTCAGACAAGATGTGCTATTATATCGGGGCTAAAGAAATATCCGGGTGTGGCGAAGTTTGGTATCGCGCTTGAATGGGGTTCAAGAGGCCGCTGGTTCGAATCCAGTCACTCGGACCAAAATTTTGACCGAAAATAGAGGTTTTGCCTCCACTTTCGGTCAATTTTTATGCATTTTAAGTGTTTGGCCGCCACTTTTTTAAAATTCGCATTTTTTACGACCACATAATCAAATGTGGCCTGCAAAATTCTTTTTCTTTGTTTACA
>CAZKSR010000010.1:0-32873 GCA_964555465.1 uncultured Oscillospiraceae bacterium | reverse complement strand
CCCTGTGCAAGGGGAGCTGTCAAAAATCTCCGATTTTTGACTGAGGGGTTGCCGCTCCTCGCGCCGCACTCCGTAGGGCACGCCGACCCCGTCTCGGATCTAACAAAAGCCGTCACATACCGCCTCACGTGCTCCTCACCGGTAATTCTGATTTTTTTCATATTTGTTCTCTTCTCTCCTGACTCTTATAGTCTACTTTTGTAGATTCTTGATCCAAAATAAAATCCCTTAATGGGATCCCTGCAACGCGGGCGAGCAGATTTAACTCAGCAACAGTTGCTTCATTTGGATCTTTTTCAATTTTCATGTAGCGATGACGGCATACACCAATCGCTTTTGCCGCTGCGTCCTGCGTTAGCCCGGCATATCTTCGCGCTTGTTTGATTGTAAACTGCATGATAGCACCTCCTTGATATTTAGTATATATCTACATTTGTAGATTGTCAAGCACTTTTTTACCTTTTGTGGAAAATATTTGTTGCTTATTCTCTACAAATGTGTTATTCTTTATTTGTAAGGAGGATTCCTCTCATGAAAATTTCTCAAAAATTGTTAAAGCTTCGTTTGGATCACGGCATGACTCAAAACGAGATGTCCAAAATTGCCGAGGTTTCAAACAAGTCTGTATCAGCATGGGAATCGGGAAGTCGCGCTCCAAAATTGAGGGCTATTCAGAATTTATGCAATCACTTTCATTTAGACTTGTCTTCCTTTATTGACGAGACTATTGACGATTTCGTCTCAGCAGAATCTCAAATTGCAAACCTTCTCTCCCTCCCCACCATGCGTCGCATTCCTTTAATCGGAACGATTGCCTGCGGCACACCGATCACTGCAGATGAAAATCTCGAAGGCAGCGTCGATCTTCCCGAACACATTCGCGCCGACTTTGCCCTTCGCTGCAGAGGCGACAGCATGATCAATGCCCGAATTTTCGACGGAGACATTGTCTATATCCGCCAGCAGGACACGGTCGACAGTGGGGAGATCGCCGCTGTCCTGATCGACGACGAGGCCACCTTGAAGCGTGTTCGAATTTACTCCGACCACCTGACCCTTGAGCCGGAGAATCCGCTCTACCGTCCGCTTTCCTTCTGGGACGAGGATATGAATCGCATCCGTATTCTGGGCAAAGCCGTCGCCTTCACAAGCTGCATTACCTAAAGATGAAAAGGATTAAAGAGGAATGAATTTGCTTGACTTTCCTCCCGAAACGGCGGTATAATTTTTGAGCAAAATATTAAAAAGGTGGTCTTTACATGGAGTTGCGAGATAAAATGCAAGCTCGCTACGGTAACTTCGGATATGTGTTATATTATCTCTTGGCCTATCCGCTTCAGCTTGTGCCGCTTCCGATTTTGGGAGTGCCTTTTCACTTTTTGGCTTATCTGTTCTTTCTTCTCATTTTCGCCATGGCACCACCGATCCGCCTTCTTTACATCGGCGTGTGGATTTGGGCGTTTGTTGTCGCCGTGATCGAGCCTTTCACCGTCTGGACGGTGCTCTTCTTTCTTGCCTTTGCCTTCCACGCCGTTTTCACCTTCGGTCGATTCCGTTTCGGCGATGTTGATGATTATTGGGGGAGCGACGCCGTGAAAACGATCGTCGCCGTTCTTTGGGTCGTGCTCGGTATCGTTGTAGCCGTGGCCGGGGAATCGCTTCCGGTTGTCGTCTATCAAGTTTTGAAATTTCTTGTCACATACGGTTTCCTCGGTGGCCTCGCCATTTACGGCGTGATATATCTGTGCCGTTATTATTTCTTCTGAAGGGGAGTTGATTGCCTATGCCCTCCAAATCATACGAGCGTATGACGGATGCTTACGGGAACACCTTTTATGTTTCCAAGGCTCCCGTTTCACACAACACCTCTCAATCCCCGATACTGCATCAAAATGATGATACCACTGCTAACTCATTAATGGAATTGTCCATTCTCACGCATCGTTGTACCGAACTTCAAAAGGAATACAATCGGCAACTGGCCGAACAATCCGTCATGTCGGCGAAGCTGGCTTCCGTCCGTTGCGATTTAGATCTTGAGCGGCAGGCGCACACACGGACAAAGCGCATTGCCATTACAGTGTTTGTCGCTGTTCTGATTGTCAGCATTGCGGTCGCATTTATTGTAAAAGGCATCTCGTATCGTGACGGCTTGTCCGACGGTGCAGCTCTTTCGTCCTCTAGCTCCGCAAGTAGCTCCTCAAACGAATCCATCAAAACCACCACCGGTTTCTCCGGCAATTCTTCCGGCAAGGCAACACCCGTCACCGAGTCTTATATTGGGAACAAGAAAACAAAAAAATATCACCGTTCGTCTTGCAGTTATCTTCCTGACCGGAAGAATCGCATCTCTTTTGACCGCACAGAAGATGCAGAAGATGCCGGCTATGAGCCATGTGCCAAATGCAAGCCTTAAAATGCAACCCTCCCGACCAACCGCCGGGAGGGTAAAATAAACCGAATAGGAGGAATTATATGGAAGCAATCCGCATCGCCGCCGCATACATCCGAGTTTCCACGGAGGATCAAACCGAGTATTCGCCCGCTGCGCAGCTCCGTGAGCTACGGGAGTATGCAGGGCAGCACCGCATTTTGCTCGACGACCGGTTCATCTATGCCGACGAGGGGATCTCCGGCAGACGTGCGGAGAAACGTCCTGCCTTCATGCAGATGATCGCGGACGCCAAGCGGAAGGATCATCCCTTTGATGTCATTCTCGTCCATAAATTCGACCGCTTCGCCCGTTCCAGGGAGGACAGCATCGTCTATAAATCCATGCTCAAGCGCGCAGGTGTCGAAGTCATCTCCATTAAAGAGCCTCTCTCCGAGGGCAGCTACAGCGGCGTCATGGAGGCAATCTATGAATCCTTTGCCGAAGCTTACAGCATCAACCTCGGCCAAGAGGTTCGCAAGGGCATGACCGAGAAAGCCCTCCGTGGCGAGCCGCAAACCACGCCGCCGTTCGGTTATCGCATCGTCGACCACCAATTCACGCCGCACGAGACGGAAGCGCCCATCGTCCGTCAAATCTTTGAGCGATTCGTCGGCGGCGAAGGGTACTATGTTCTTGCCCGTTGGCTTAATGCGCAGGGGATCCGAACACACCGCGGCAACGAATTTGAGAACCGAACAATAGAGTATATCATCCGAAACCCCGTCTATATCGGCAAGCTCCGCTGGAATCCGAAACGTCGCTCCCGGCGAAATTTCTCAGACCCGGATATTCTCACCGTCGCCGCCAAGCATCCCCCGATCATTGATCTTTCCCTCTGGGATGCCGCACAAAAGCGAGTTGCCGAGATCAAAGCCGTCTGGAAATATCACGGTCGCCCCGCCTTCGATCGAAAGCATTGGCTCTGCGGCATCGTCCGCTGCGCAAGCTGCGGAGCTACTCTGGTCTTCACCAAGCCGCACAACCTAATGTGCAATAATCACGCAAAGGGTCGTTGTCTGCAAACACAGCGTGCGGATATCGATTCGCTTACCGATGCGCTCCTTCGGCAGCTAAACGAGGATCTTCACGCCGAGCATTTTCCGGGCTTCCGCACTCTGCAAAGCTCTGCAATCACGCAGGAGGAGCGTGCCGCCCGTCTCTCATTGGAGCGAGCCGAGCGGAAGAAGAAGCGTCTGACGGAGGCCTATCTCGCCGAGGCGATCGACCTTGCGGAATTCAAGTCCCTGCAAGCGTCGTTGGATTCCGAAATCGAAGCATTAAAGGCCGCAGTGGAATCCGTCTCCACCTCCATCACCCCGGCCGCCGCCGAAGCGAAGCTCCGCCAGGCGATCTCCAAAACGCTCGATACTTTGAATTCCGACGCCTCCGTCGCCCAAAAGTACGAATCTCTCCTCTCCATCATCGAAGGATGTACTTATGAGCGTTCCACCCAAACCCTAAAAATCTCCTACCGCATCTCCCTATAATCTCACTCACTACGCAAAAGGCACTTCATAAGTGCCATTCAAATTATAGCCTATTGGTGTCCCGTCCGCCGTACTGACTCAGGACGATGCTTGCGAGCTTCGGGTTACAGTTTTTGATGCGGACAGGGTATTGGAGCTTCTTTTCATACACAAACATCTCTCAGTCCTCCTTTTGATCGTTTGCGCAAAAATCCCACGGCCACGGATCCTTCAGCCAGCGATAGCTCTCGTCCCGCGCCGCAGAAATCTGAGACAACGGGCCGTGAAGCTTTTCGTATTCTTTGCGCCCCTGACGGTAGAGATCGGCGTAGCTGCGGAAAAGCTCAAATGCCTCCGTATCATCGGCGTGGGTGTCGAGATATTCCCCCAGCTCCGTCAGAGCAAAATTCAACGCCTGCAATTCGTGCAGATGCGTATCCGAAAGAGGCCCCTCGTTCCGCATCCCGAGGAAGGGCAGATCCAGACCCGGAAAGAGCGTTCCTCGGACGACGCCCTCCTTTGCCGGATACGTCGTGGGATTGTTCTGCTGAAACGGGACGAAGGGATTGGCAAGCGGTGCATTTGTGGGAAGGCTGCCGGCGCCGTCGCTCAAGCGTTCGGTGTCCGTTCGCATGGGTTGCGTTCGATAATTCAAGATGATTCCTCCTTTTCGGGGGAGTTCTCCCCTTTTCAACATATGCAGACGTTATTTCATATGTCACCGACGCCGAAATTTGCATCGTCTCCGATTCATGCCGCCGCAAGCTTGTTTTTCGGGACAAAAGGTGTTAAAATAAAGGTAGAAAGGAGGGCATTCCATGCTTTGGATCATTGCTGCGGTTCTTTCCGCATTTTTTGCGGGGCTGACGTCTGTTCTCGCCAAATGCGGCATCCGAAAAACAGATTCGGATTTGGCGACCGCACTGCGTACCGTTGTCGTGCTGATTTTTTCATGGGTCATGGTCTTTGTTGTCGGCTCGCAGGCCGCCGTCACCGAAATCCGCCCCAAATCGCTTCTCTTTTTGGTTCTGTCGGGGCTGGCCACCGGCGCCTCGTGGATCTGCTACTTCAAAGCGCTTTCCGTCGGCAACGTCAACAAGGTCGTCCCGATCGACAAATCCTCTACCGTTTTGACGGTTTTGCTTGCTATTTTCTGCTTCGGGGAAACGGCGAATCTTGCCGTCAAGCTGGCGGCGACCTTCCTCCTCGGAGCCGGCATCCTTTTGATGGTGGAAAAGAAAGCCTCTGAAGAGAATACCGAGGGTCGGCGTTGGATGATCTACGCCGTACTGTCGGCTGTCTTTGCGGCACTTACCTCCATTCTGGCAAAGGTGGGCATTGCCGGCCTCGAGTCCAATCTCGGCACCGCCATCCGCACCACCGTCGTCTTGCTGATGGCGTGGGGCATCGTTTTTGCTCGAGGGAAGCAAAAGCAGCTTCGAAGCATTGACAAAAAGGAGCTTGTTTTCATTGCCCTTTCCGGCATCGCCACGGGAGCATCCTGGCTTTGCTATTATTACGCAATTCAAACGGGTGTCGTCAGTGTTGTCGTGCCGATCGACAAGCTCAGCATCCTTGTCACCGTTGTCTTCTCCTATCTCGTTTTCAAGGAGCGACTGTCACCGAAGGCCTTTGTCGGCCTTGCGCTGATGGTCGTCGGAACGCTCCTGATGGCCTTTTTCGGCTGAATGTCGGCGTTGTCTGAGGCGGCTTCTGTATAAAAGCAACAAGGGAGGCTCCTTTTCGGGGAGTCTCCCTTGCGTTTTTATGATTTCTTTTTCAGTATGGCATTTCGAAGATAGCGGAAGGTTTCTTTTTCGCCCTTGTCGCGGAGCATGGTGAGCACCCGTGTCAGCTCCTCCTTGGTCTGTGGGTGCATCAACGACGGATCTCTGACATCCACGGAGGTCAGGAAATATTCCAGCGCATCGCCGTCACGGTAGTCTTTCCCGTGGTAGATCTTGCAGGCGGCGATGCGATCCATGACCATCTCGACAAAAAATTTCGGCGGCATCGGCACCGGCGCGTATACCTTTGTCTTCGGGTGAATATCCGTCCAATATTCGATATGGTGGCGATTGCGCCCCTTATGGTGCATCCACGCCTCGGAATAGCCGTTAAGCTCGCGCTCTCGGCTGTTGGGGCTGCGAGTGCCCTGATAATATTTTGCGCCCGCACGAAACTCAGTCCATGCGTATTTTGAGAGGTCATGCACGAGGCCGCGCCAATATAGGCCGACCTGAAAGCAGTGCTTTCGAACGACCCAGCGGTGCTTTGTGATGGTGCAAAAATGCCGCCACGCTTTCATATGTGTGTCCTCCCCTATTCGCCCAGTGCCGCTTCCAGCTTATTCAGGGCTTTTCGTTCGATTCGGCTGACATAGCTTCGGCTGATCCCACATTCCTCGGCAATCTGCCGCTGCGTCAGCGGCATTTGTCTGCCCAGCCCGTAGCGCATAAGAATGATCTTGCGCTCTCTCGGCTCCAGGCAAGTGTTGACCGCCTTATAGAGCCTTGCGTAGATTTCCTTGTCGCTCATGTGCTCGAAAAGGTCTTCGTCCGAGCAGACCACATCCATTAAGGAAAGTGCCGTCCCGTCCTTTGCCGTTTCGATAAAATCCGACAGAGATACATCCGACGAGGATTTTTTCTGTCCCCGAAAGTACATCAGAATTTCATTTTCCACGCAACGTGCGGCATAGGTTGCAAGTCTTGCACCCTTGGTCGCATCATAGGTCGAGATCCCTTTGATCAGGCCGATTGTCCCGATGGAGATCAAATCCTCCTGATCCGAGGTCTGCGTGTAGTATTTTTTCATAATGTGCGCCACAAGGCGAAGATTTCGCTCGATGAGAATATTGCGAGCGGTGAGATCGCCCTGCGACGCAAGCTCCAGATAGTGTGCTTCCTCCTTCGCCGTCAGGGGCCTCGGAAACGAGCCGGAACCGTTGGACAGACGCAGGGAGTACAAAATGCTGCTCAGCGTCAGCCACACCGCAGCACCAAGCATGATTACCACCTCCGAAACAATCTATTCGGAAGCGGCAAGTCCTCATGTTAAGAATTCTCAGCGGTCACGATCCTGAAGCGACAGCGCAAGCTTCGACAAAAAATCCGTGCTTTCAAAGCACGACAAGGCGGCAATTGCAGCCTGCGTCTTTTCGCGGATCATTTTTTCGCAGGCCTCCAAGCCATACAGACGGACGAAGGTATTTTTCGTCTCATCCATTCCGGTCGCCTTGCCCAAAATTCCCGCATCACCGATCACATCCAGAACATCATCACGAATCTGGAACGCCAGCCCCAAAGCATCGGCATACTCCCCTGCGGCTTTTTGCTCGAGCTTTGTTCCGCCTGCACCGACGACGCCGAGCTGACAGGCCGCCGAGATCAGCGCGCCGGTCTTTCGGGACTGAATGGCCAAGACCTCCTGCTCCGTCAGGGTGCGCTCCTCCGAGGCCATGTCCAAAATCTGGCCGCCGACCATGCCCAGCTCCCCCGCACACCGGGAAAGCACGCGCACCGCCTCGACGATGCGCTCGGGCGGCAATTTGGCCGAAGCGAGCTGTCCAAATGCCGCAGTCAGCAGGGCGTCACCGGCAAGCAGAGCATTTGCCTCGCCGTAGACACGGTGGTTCGTCGGCTTCCCTCTGCGAAGCTCGTCATTGTCCATGCAGGGAAGATCGTCGTGGATCAGACTGTAAGTCTGCACCATCTCGACCGCGGCGGCAAAAGGCAGTACCGCCTCCGTGTCGCCGCCGCAAAGGTCGCAAAACGCCAGCACCAAAATCGGCCGAAGACGTTTTCCGCCGGCAAGGAGGCTGTAGCGCATGGCCTCGAACAGCGTTTTCTGCGGCTCGTCGGAGAGAAAGCATTGCTCGAGATATGCCTCGATGCGCTCCCGATAAATCGTCATTTTCTTATTCATCGTTAAACTCCGTTTCAACCGGTTCTCCGTCCGCGCCCTTTGTGAGCCGCACGACCTTCATTTCCGCCTCGTCGAGGAGCTTGCTGCAAAAGGCGACCAGCTTCGTTCCCTCCTCAAACAGCTTGAGGGATTCCTCCAGCGGCACCTCGCCGCGCTCCATTTGTCGCACGATCTCATCGAGCCGCGTCAGGGACTGTTCAAAATCCTTCGATTTTTCGCTCATTTCAAAACCTCCCGAATCTCCGCCTTAACCGCTCCGTCGCTGAGGCGAAGTGTGATGTTCTCTCCGATCCGTACTCCGTCTGCCGATCGGAGCACGGTTCCGTTTTCGTCAAATGCCATGCCGTATCCCCTGCTCAAGACCTTCATGGGGCTCATGGCGTCCAGCTTTGCCGTCAGGCCGACAAAGCATTTCCGCTTTTCATGAAGGTATTCGGCGGAGGCGGCACCGAGGCGGCGGTGGACGTCATCCAAGCGCATCCGCCGATCCTCAAAATAATTCAGCGGATTCTTGAGGAAACGGGACTGCGCATAAAATTGCAATTTTTGCGTCTCCTGCTTCAAACGCTTGCGCATCAGGGTCAGGAGCATGGTTTTCTGTGCCGAGAGCGTCTGCCGAAGCTCCGTCTGGTCGGGCACGGCCAGCTCCGCCGCATTCGACGGCGTTGCCGCGCGAAGATCTGCGACAAAGTCGGAGATCGTCACATCCGGCTCATGTCCGACGGCGGAGATGACGGGAATTTCGGACTGCGCAATGGCATAGGCGACCCGTTCATCATTAAACGCCCAGAGATCCTCGATGGAGCCGCCGCCGCGACCCGTGATGATGAGATCGGCCACCCGAAAGCGATTGGCGTAACGGATGGCGGCGGCGATTTCTTCGGGAGCCTCCGCTCCCTGCACCCGAACCGCCAGGAGCTTGACCTCCGTCAGTGGATATCTCTTACGCAGGATGCGCAGCATATCGCGAAGCGCGGCTCCTGCCGAGGAGGTGATGACGGCAATACGATGCGGAAAGCGCGGAATGGGCCGCTTCCGCTCCCGATCGAAAAGCCCCTCCTCCTGCAAGCGTCGCTTGAGCTGCTCAAAGGCGATGTGCAGGTCACCGAGGCCGTCCGGCGTCAGGTCTGTGCAATAGAGCTGATAGGCACCGTCTCTCGGAAAGACCGAGATGCGTCCGCCGGCAATGACCTTCATGCCGTTTTCCGGTCGGAAGCGCAGGCGAAAGGCATTGCCCTTGAACATCACACAGCGCAGCGCACCGCCGGAATCCTTCAGGGAGAAATAATGGTGCCCCGACGGGTAAAGCTTATAGTTGCTGATCTCGCCGCGGATGAGAACGCTTCCCAAAAGGGGATCTTCATCAAATCGTTGTTTGAGGTATTCATTGATCTGCGAAACGTCATAAATCGGCTGCATTTTGTGCCCTCCATGTCAGAACCGCCGTGCCGAGCGCATTGTCCGTGGCATACTGCGGCGGGCAGAAGATCGCCGGAAGCCCCTTGCAGACCTCTCTCAGCATGGAATTCGAAGCAACACCGCCGGCAAAGACAACCTTACATTCCGGATAGACCTGCAATGCCTGCTTCGTCGCCTCGACGATCGCACCGATCAGGCAGCGCAGGGCGTAGGCCGCCGTCTCGCACGGCGCATCCTTATGATACGCCTCGACCTTATTCTGAACGCCGGAGAGAGAAAACTCCGCTCCGTGCACCTTGACCCGAAATCGGTCGGTACCTGTCGCCTCACGGCTCAGACGGTCGATCTCCTTGCCCGAGGGGAACGGAAGCCCGAGGAGCTTCCCCGTGCGGTCGATAAGCTGCCCTGCCGAAATATCGGTCGTGCCGCCGATCTTTTCGGCATGAACGCCGACACCCTCGGGGGTAATGTACAGCAGCTCCGTCGTGCCGCCGGAAAGATGCCACGCCAGATGCGGCGCGGACATCAGCTCCATATGCTCGGACGAAAAGAGCGAGGCGGCGATATGCCCCTGCTGATGGGAAAATTCATAAACGGGGACTCCCAGCACCGTACCCAAAACCCGTGCCTGAGAAAGTCCGGCCAAAAAGCACGGCATATAAGACCCCTCGACCGCCCTCGGTCGGGAGCTGACGCCGACAGCCGTAATCTCGCCGTGTCCCAAATCGGAAAACAGCCTGTCGGTCAGTTCCGGCAGGCGTTTGATATGGGCAAAGAGGGCATCGCTCTGGCGCAGGCCGAGTGCGCCCTGCTCGACATCGAGAAGTCGAGACACATTCAACCCCCGTTCGCCGTCAAAGACGGCGACGGAGGTAGTGTAGTTACTGGTGTCAAAGCCGAGCACCTGCATCATTCGTTCTCCTTATGCGCACGAGCAAAGGAGCCGAGGATGCCATTGACAAAGGCGACGACTTCCTTGTCCTCATATTTGCGCGTCAGCTCCACACATTCGTTGATGGCAACGCCGGTGGGAACGTCCGCAACATAAAGGATCTCGAAGACGGCAAGGCGCAGCGCGGCCTTGGTGAAGCGCGAAATACGGTTCAGGTTCCAGCCGACGGCATACTGCGAGATGATGCCGTCAAGCTCCTGCGTATGCTCCGCAACGCCCTCGACACAGGCGCGGATATAGGCCATCTGCTTCTTGCTCGGCCGCTCGGCATAGATTTCATTTTCCTCCGCAAGCTCGGCATAATACTCCGGCTCCATACGGCTTTCGATGGCCTGAGAGGGGGGCTGGTGGGTATAATCCAGCTCGTAGATCAGTTGGACGGCCAATTCTCTGGCAGTGGAACGAGTCATAGCGTTCTCCTTCGTATGTACAGATTCTTTCTTCTCGGGGGCAAGCCCCCATTGCTCAAGCTCTTGCGCCGCCCTTGGGCATAACCACGCCGCAGACATTGACATTGACCGAGGAAGGCTTCACACCGGTCATAGCCGTGACCTCGTCTGCGATTTTCTCCTGCACCTTCTGTGCAACATCCATCACCGATGCGCCGAACTTGACGACCAGATTACAGGAGATTTCCGGCTGTTCCCCCTCAATGACAACGCGAATTCCCTTTCTGAGGTTTTTTCTGCCGATGATCTCGGAGAGATCGAAATTCGACGAGCCGGTCAGCCCGTAAACGCCGTCCACATCCCGAACGGCAAGCGCAGCGATGGAGGCAATGACCTCCTCGGAGATCAAAACGTTCCCGTTTTCCAGCGGTTGAACAAGGTAATCTTTCATGTCGGCCATAGTAGGTACCGTCCCTTCTGTTTTTTTCTATTCTACCACATTTTGAAAAAATTACAACACTTATTTACACGCCGAAAATGCGAATCTGCGAAAGACTGTAGTCCGTCTGCGCCATGATGATGTCCGCAAGCAGGGAAACATCGCTCTCGCTCAGGCCGTCTTCCGGAGCTGCCACCGCAAGGCTGATCGTATCGTCCGTGATATAGGCCACGCAGTCGGCATAGCCCTTTGCGATGACCATGCTCTCGATCTGCGATTCGGAAAGTGCGTCGGCAATGATGCCCGAAAGTGCGGTGCTCGATTCGTTCGTATCGCCGCCCTCGGCATAGGCGATGGTTTCCTGAAGGAGCTGCACCGCCTCGTCCCGTGCCGTTTGTCGGGACAGACGCATCCGCGCGAAATATTCGTCCGTCGTCTGCACGTTATCGACCGCTGCGATATTTTCACTGCCGTCCGTGCCGAGCACCAAGGTGCTTTCGCCCAAAACCTTGTCGGCATCCAGCGTCTTCGTGAAGTCCTCTGCGGAGCTTCCGTAAAGCCAGTTCAGGTAGATCCCGGCGCAGACCAACACCAAAACCGCCGCGATGGTTGCGTTTCGTTTCCACTTTTTCATTGTCATTCCTCCGTCATTTCATTTTTACGACCGTGATGCGGTCGCTGCCCAAGCCCGTCAGTGCCGTCACCGCTTCGATGAGCTTCAGGCGAACCGATGCGCTGTCCGCGCCCTCGCAGACAATCAGTGCTCCCTGAAACTGCGGATAATACACCTCCGATACCGCTGCTTCATCATATGCGCTCCCCTCGGACAAAATCACCGTTTTCCGCTCCACGCTGCTGCGCTCGCCGTCCGTGTCCGTTTGGGTGTCCATCTGATACTGCGTCCGTGCGCCGCTTTGCAGTGTCAGCATCACCTCCACCCTCCCCGCTCCGTTGACCCTTTCGAGCATTTCCCTTAACCGCTGCTCAACCTGTGCGGCGTAGGTCGCATCGTCCCATGTCTGTGCTGTCTGCTTCGGTGCCTCCTTTTTGCTTTCGCTCGGCCAGAGGAGAAGAACCATGCCGATCAAAAGCACTGCCGCCACATATTTATATTTTTTCAGAATCCCCGTGATATGTTCAGCTACCGACTTCATAGATCCTCCAAATTTGCGCGTTCTTTTCGATGCCCAGCGCCGATTCGATGTAGTCCGAAAGGGCCGAAAGCTGCTCAAGGGTTACAGAGCCCGTCAGCGTGATCCTCGTCGGCTTCGGGACGGTGTCGCCGCTGACCTCCACCTTCGCCTGCAGGAGAGCGCCCTGCGCATAGGCGTAATCCTCGATATAAGCCTCCGTTGACCTTTTTACCTGCACGGCAAGCTGCTCCCGTACATCAAATTCCAATTCTTCGGCGGAAATGCCGTTGCCTCCGAGCTTTTCGGCAATGTCGTCCAAATTGACCCTTGTCATGGGCTGCAAAACGACCAACAGGATCAAAACGCCGCTGATGAGACGCAGGGTCTTTGCCATCATCTCGTTGCGGGCGAAAACACCGGCCACCGCCGCGCAGATGCACACCGCCACAACGGACAGAAGATAGGAACGAACCGAATCCATCACTGCACCACCTTCAAAAAGCATACCGTCGAGATCAGCAGGAGCAGTGCGCAGACACCGCACATCGCCAGCAGATAGCCCATCGCCGCCGAAAAGCTTTTCAGGAGCTTCACATGAGGCTTAAGCCCGACCGTTCCGCTGACGGCTGCGGTGACCTTGAGCATCAGGTAATGCGTCCCGACCGTGAGAAACGGAGCAAGGCAAATGCCGAGCACCGCCAACATTCCGAACATACCGACCGCGCTTTTCAGCATCGTTGCGCTTGCAATCAGGCTCTCCGAGGCGTCCGAAACGATGTTCCCGACGACCGGGATCATGCCGGAAATTGCCGCCTTGGTCGCCTTCAGCGTGGCCGCATCGCTGCTTCCGCTCAGAACGCCCGTAAGGGAGATATAGGCGATGAAAATATACATTAAGATACGAAGCGACTTGGAAATCAGCCAGCCGACCAGCTCCCGAAGCTCCGAGAGCATTTGGTTCGACAGCGCGGCCTCCGCCATGGCCAGCAGGAGGTAGACCGTCACCGCAGGGACAAGGAGCTTGGAGATGAGCTGCATCAAAAGCTGTGAAAAGAGCACCGTGCCGGCATAGAGCGAGGAACCGGAGGTCACGCCGCCGCTCATCATCGTCGCAGAGGCCATCACAGGCAAAAAGCACGCACTGTAGTCTGTTATGTCCCGAACGGTCTGCGTCGCAAGGCCGATCATGGCCGAAAACGTGCTCAAAACCGCCACCGTCAAGCCCAACGCCCCTGCGATTGTCGACGCATCGGCAAGATGATGTTGCGAGGTCGAGGCAACGGCGCAAAGCGTCGCCACGGCCAGCAGCACGGCGCAGAGCTTGAGTGCCGACCGATAGCTCTCCCGAAGGGAGGTCAATGAGCCGAAAAGGACGGTTTTGAGGCTGTCCCAAAAATCAACGCCGCCGTCTGCGGAGAATTTCGGCAAAAGCTCGGTGACTTCGTCGTCCAGCCCCTCCGTCAGAGCGTCCGTGTCGATGCCGATGACCTCCTCGGCGCGGACAACGCCCGTCAGCAGCAGGACGATCAAAAAAATCAAAAAAAGCTTCCTCATGTACCACCCATGCCTTCCAACAGCTCCAGCACCGCCTCCAGCAGCGGCAAAGCCACATAGACCGACAGCAAGCCGCCCGAGACTTCAATCAGCTTGGCAATGGCGCTCTGCCCTGCGTCGATGCAAACGCTTGCGCTGACCTGCGTCAGAAGGCCGATGCCGAGCACCTTCAGCATCGGTGCCATCAGCTCCTTGTCCATGCCGCTGAGATTGCGCAGCCTTTCCAAAAAGGTAATCAGCGGCTGCGCCAGCTCGAAAATAACAACGCCGATCACGGCACAGGCCGCAACGCTTAAAACAACCGCCAGCTCCGCATCCCGTTTTTTCAGGAGGCTGACAAAAACGACCGTGATCAGGCCGATCACCGCTGCGTGAATAAAGCTCTGCATCAGAAATCAAACAGATTCTTCACGAGATCGAAGAGCTGGGCGATCTTCTGCACCACGATGATGAGCACGACCACAAGCCCGGCAAGCGTCGTCATTGTCGCCTGCTCCTCTCTGCCCGAGCGCACCAAGACCTGATTCAGAATGGACACAATAATGCCGACCGCCGCGATTTTGAAGATGAGATCGATCTCCATAGTCTACAGAAAGAGGATGACCAGCGCGATCCCGGTCGTCACACCGAGAACGGCGTAGCTCTTGGCGACGGGGCGCTTTTCGCTCTCAAACCGCTCGATGGCGGCGCGCAGTCGCTGTCCCGTGAGCTGCAGGAGGCGGTTTTCCCCGTCGAGGTCATACCGTCCGACGGTCGACAGCAGTTCCAAAATCGCCATCTGCGCGTCGTTGGGAAGACACAGCCCCTTCGTCCCGTCGAGGGCATCGGCGGCAGACCGTGCCCTCGGCAAGCCCTTGTCCAAATTTGCGGCATATTGCTTCAAAAATGCCGCAATTGCGCCCCGTGAACGTTCCGCTGTCCGCTCTGCAAGCTGCGCCAACGGGCGCATGGTGTAATTCAGCTCGCATTTGATGATCTCCACCGCGCCGAGCAGGTCATGAAGCTGACGAAGCCGGCGGTAAAGCTGCATCGCCTTGGCGATGCCGAAGCCGCCTGCGCCGCCGACGATCAACAGTGCTCCAACGATCTTAATCATTCGAAAGTACCTCCGTTTGTAAATTCCGCATCGGGTCGATCACGATGGCGTTGCGAAAGGCTTTTGCGGCAAGAAGCTCCGCATAGATCGGTCTTTGCCGAAGCTCCTTCACCGTCGCCGCGTGCGCCGTCGCCAAAAATCGTACGCCGCAGTAGGACGCACGGCTGATCGCCCGAACATCCTCCTCCGCCGTGATCTCATCCACCGCGATCCACTCCGGGCTGATGCTCCGCAGGAGCATTTCTATCGCCTCGGCCTTTCGGACGCCCGTGAGAACATCCGTTGACCGTCCGAGGAAAAACTGCGGCACTCCGTCCAAGCAGGCCGCAAGCTCCATCCGCTCGTCGGCAACGCCGATGCGCCAGCCGAAGCGGTCGGATATTTGGCGGATGAGGTCACGCAAAAGCGTCGTCTTTCCCCTGCCGGGCGGCGCCAGAATCAGGGTGGAAAACGGATGCGTCCAAAGGAAATTGACCGCCTCGTCCGCAACGCCCCACAGCGGCCGTGCAATGCGAAGGTCGACCGAGGAAATCTCACGCAGAGAAACCAGCTCCCCGTGCCGATAGACCCCTCGGCCGCACAGTCCGAGGCGATGACCCCCGCGCAGGGTCAGAAATCCGTTTTTCAGCATCTCCTGTACGGCATAAACGGAGCTTTCTGCAGCTCGATCCACAGTTTCCTGCAGATGCTTCGACGTGACGGCACCGCAGGAAAGCAAATATTCCCGATTTTTTATCAAATAGGTCGGCTTTCGCCCGATGCGCAGGCGAAGCTCCTCCACCGACGCAAGCTCCCTCGCCGCAAGTGCCCCCACTGCCGAAGCGATCTCCTGCGGAAAAACCCTGCTCGCTTCTCGTACCTCGTCCATGACGTCCCTCCTGCTTCACTCTATGCCCGACACGGAGAGAATAGGACAAAACAATGCTCTGCATTTTTTGTGTAAAAAATGCGAAATCCGTGATATAATAAGGAAAGCAAAACAGGAGGCGTTACAAATGAGTGCTGTCAACATTACAAAAGAAACCTTCGAATCCGTCGTTTTGAACAGCGACAAGGCCGTTCTGGTCGATTTCTGGGCGTCATGGTGCGGCCCGTGCCGTATGGTACTTCCGTTGCTCGAGGAAATCGCACAGGAGCGAGCCGACATCCTCGTTGCCAAGATCAATGTCGACGAAGAGCCCGAGCTGGCCGAGCAATACGAGGTAACGACCATCCCGACGCTGATGGTCTTTCGCGGCGGCGAGGTCGTCGTGCGCAAGTCCGGAGCACTTTCCAAGGCGCAGCTCCTCGCCCTGTCGGAGAAATAAGCATGGTGTATGATATCATCATCCTGGGCGGCGGCCCTGCCGGGTATACGGCGGCTCTCTATGCCGCAAGAGCCGGTCTGTGCTGTCTGGTGCTGGAAAGGGTCAGCATCGGCGGTCAATTGTCGCTGACGGATCAAATCGACAACTACCCCGGCTTCCCCGACGGTATCGACGGCTTCACGCTCGGCCAAGGCATGAAGGCTGCGGCGGAAAAGGCCGGTGCACAGACGATCATGGAGGAAGTCCTCGAAGTGCAGTTGTTCGGGCGGCGCAAGCGTATCAAAACAGACAGCGGCACATATGATGCTAAGAGCGTGATCGTGGCGACGGGCGCAGGGCATAAGCATCTCGGCCTTTCGGAGGAAGAGGAGCTGATCGGCCGAGGCGTGCATTACTGCGCCACCTGCGACGGGATGTTTTACCGCAACAAGACCGTCGCAGTCGTCGGCGGCGGAAATACCGCCGTCGGTGCGGCGAATTATTTGGCCGGTCTGTGTAAAAAGGTCATCCTGGTGCACCGCCGTGATTCGCTGCGCGCCGATCGTATCGGTCAGGACGCGTTAAAGCGGCATGAAAATGTCGAAATATTGTGGAAGCGAGAGCCGACCGCCTTTGTCCATGAGCGGCGAGTGACCGGTCTGCGTCTGCGTTCGACGGACAACGGTGCGGAGGAAACCATCGCCTGTGACGGTGTCTTTATCAGTATCGGTCAAAGTCCGAACACCGCGCTGTTCCGCGGCGTTCTGCAAACGGACAGCAGCGGCTATCTCGTCGCAGGAGAGGACACGCGGACGAATATCGACGGTGTATTTGCCGCAGGCGACGTCCGCACAAAGCCCCTGCGACAGATCATCACCGCCTGCGGCGACGGTGCCACCGCCGCTGCACAGGCGCAAGCATGGCTTCTCGCTCGGAAGGAGGAAAAATGACAACACAACAGCTTTGGGGGATCCTGATCCCCTTGGTGGGAACCTCTTTGGGTTCTGCCTGCGTTCTTTTTATGAGAAACGAGATGTCCGCTCTGCTTCAGCGCAGTCTGACCGGCTTTGCGGCCGGCGTCATGGTCGCCGCCTCCGTTTGGAGCCTGCTCATCCCTGCGATGGAGCAGTCGGAGGCCATGGGGCGTCTTTCATTCATTCCTGCGGTGGTCGGCTTCGCGCTCGGCATTGTCTTTCTCCTGTCTCTCGACCGCCTGATTCCGCACCTGCACCTCGGCGGCGAGGCAGAGGGCATGAAGTGCTCCCTGCCGAAGAGCACGATGCTGGTGCTGGCCGTCGCCCTGCATAACATCCCCGAGGGCATGGCAGTCGGTGTGGTCTACGCCGGTCTGTCCGGCAGCAGCGAAGTCTCCGCCGCCGGTGCGTTGGCGCTCTCGCTCGGCATCGCCATTCAGAATTTTCCCGAAGGAGCCATTATTTCCATGCCCCTGCGCTCCGAGGGCATGAGCAAAAGAAAATCCTTCGCTCTGGGCGTCGCCTCCGGAGTTGTCGAGCCGATCGCGGCCGTCGCGACCATTCTTGCCGCGCAGTTCGTCACCTCTGTCTTGCCGTACTTACTGAGCTTTGCGGCCGGTGCGATGATCTATGTTGTGGTGGAGGAGCTGATCCCCGAGAGCGCACAGGGGAAGCACTCCAATATCGGCACGATCGCCTTCTCCGTCGGTTTTGCCCTGATGATGAGTCTTGACGTTGCCCTCGGATAAGGACATTTTTCGAATAAAACTATTGTTTTTCGTTTCCGTGCGTGTTATAATGTGAAAAAAGAGTCGAAAGATTCGGAGAATGAGAGGTTATTCAAATGGCAGGCATTGAAAATTTCCGCACCTCCCTGCATGGCTTTCATCGGGGCGACGTGGTGCAGTTCATCCAGCAGCAAACTGCATCGCACGAGCGGATTCAGCGCGCGCAAAAGGAAGAGCTGAGCCGTTTGCAGGAAGCATTGAACGAAGCTCGCTCGCAGGTAGAATGCCTGAAAGCCGAGCGTGATGCGCTCCTGTCGCAGTTGGAGGAAGCAAGGTCAACGGAAAAAATCGAAGATACCTCCCCCGCTCTCGATGTGCCGATCGCACCGCCCGTCGCCGTCGCCGCAAATCCTCCCTCCGATTTCAACGAGCTGGAGCTTGCCGCCTATCGCCGTGCGGAGATGACCGAGCGGATGGCAAGAGAGCGTGCCGCCGCCTCTGCCGAGCGTCTGCGCTCCGTCTTCTCTCAGGCGGAGGAAAAGCTCTGCATCACAAACCGCGACATCGCCACGGTGATCGACTCGTTCCGCAACGATTATGACCACCTGCAGCAGCTTCTTGCCGCATTGCAAAGCATTGTCGGTGAATCCTCCGCCGGTCTGAAGGCCGCCGGGGATGTCTGTGACGAGCTGTAAGCGAACAAACCGCATAGGATTCACAAGGCACCCTTTCCGTTTACGGGAGGGGTGTCTTGTGGATTTTGTGCCGATTTTTTCGTGCATGGGGAAAAGCAGCTTTCCTCTCACTGCCGCCGAGCCTGCCGATACGGAAATCCGTGCGTTCCGAGCCGTTCTGTACCGGATGGGAACAATCACAGCGGAAAAGGCACGATACTCCCTTTCACTCGGCATGAATATAAATACAGAATTATCTAATTTTTATACTTTAGCAGGGTAGCGCATTATACGGCAGAAGCGTCGTGGAACGGACGGTGCCTTCCTCCGTGTGCCGCGTTTCGCTATCGTTTTCTTCAAATATCCTCTGCATTTCGTACAGCCCTTCCCCCTCTGTTTCGACTTTTGTTTAGATGCTTGCACAATCTTGCCTCCGAAAACCTTACCAACGGCCCGATAATTTTCCGTAATGCCAAAAATTGCAGTGTCTTTTTTGGATGGTTTGCCGAATTTTTCGAGAAACGGAATTTCATTCGAATTTATCCTTGTTTCCCGGTCGGATTTTTGGTAAAATATAAAGGGGAGTTATCCATTGGCTGTATGCACGATCCCTCCGTGCCGACAGCCTTTGGCATTTCTCCCGAAAAATCCGGAATGTCCGGAGAAATTTTGCTGATGGAAAGGAGTAATTTTATGAAACACCAGCAAAGCAGATTCCTTGCGCTGCTGCTCGCTCTGAGCATGGTTTTGGCAATGTTCCCGACCACTCTCATTGCGGCATCTGCCGAGGAAACTGTTTCCACAACCACGTGGACAAAGACCACCCTGGAAGAGATCAAGTCCACCGACACCGTGGCCATCACGATGACCAAGGACGACACCACCTATCTCCTCCCCACCGCCATCGGTTCGACGGCATCGGACGCCAATCCCGCGGCTACCGTTGTTACCGTTGACGGCGACACCCTGACCACCGACGATTCCGCCGGTTGGACGATCGTAGCCGTTGATGGCGGCTATGCCATCAAGTCCGGCGAGAAGTATCTCGGCATCATTGACAACGGCAACAACAACGTTCGTCTCATCGAGGACGAGGCTGTTTGGACTGTCAACGGTGAGGGCTACCTCCAGACCGACCCTGTGAACGCCAAAGATATCACCGACGGCAAGACCCGTTGGCTGGGCGTTTACATCAAGAACCCCGACTGGAGAGCCTACGGCACGACCGGCAGCATTCCCGGCAACCTCGCCGGCGAAGAGCTGAACTTCTGGGTTCTGGGCGCCGGCGGTTCCACGACTCCCGTTGAGCCGACTGACCCGACCGAGCCGACCGATCCTGTCGAGCCGACCGAGCCCACCTCGAGCGAAGCTCCCATCCAGCCCAACGAGCCGATTGAGCCGACCACCCCGGGCGAGGGTCTTCTGCTCACCGAGCTGAACGACGGCGACCGTGTCTATGTCTACGCCCCGTCCAATGGCTTGGCCATGACCGCCACCTGCGAAGAGACCGAAACCTCTTCCATGTTCCTCGGCGTTGAGGCGGAAGTGATCGAGGATGTTCTCACCGTCACCGACGATATGCTCGCTCTGAACGTCCACCTGATCGGCACCACCGAGCCCAATGCCGACGGCGATGTCTACAACACCTATACCTTCACCACCGACGACGGTCTGTACCTGACCTCCACCGGCAAGAATGTTCTGACGCTGGAAGCAACCGAGTCGGAAGAGGCCGTCTGGTCTGTCAGCAACCTCTATGATGAGGATGGCAATTTCCAGGCAAACCTCGTCAAGAATGTCGCAGAGAGCAACAGCAATGTCTATCTGGAAACCTATAACGGCTACTTCACCACCTATTCCAGATACTATTATAATTCTGCGTTCAACATTCAGTTCTTCTCCGCCGAAGCTGCGACCGGTGGCTTCGTCACCGAGCTGACTGCCGGCGACAAGGTCGTCATCTACAACCCCGCCAGCGGCATGGTCGTTAACTCCACCGTGGCGGACACCGAGAACAACAAGTTCCTCAACGGCACGCAGGTCGTTCTCACCGCCGACGACACCCTTGACGGCTACACCGACGCCGACGTCTGGACGGTCGGCACCATTGAGAACGATAAGGGCACCTTCTACACCTTCGTCTCCAAGGACGGCAAGTATATGTTCGGTAACTTTACCGGCCTGTACCTGAACGACGAGGTCACCGAGGGCTGGACGCTCAAGACCGCCGATGACTACGCCGATTGCTTCTTCCTTGCTTACAACTACCCCATCCTGAGCTGGAGCGCGGATAACAACAATTTCGGCATGGCCTTCCAGTACACCGAGAGCGGCGCACTGCGCTTCTACTCCGTCGGCTCCTCCGGCTCCGGTTCCACCATCAAGACCGTCTCCGCCCCGTCTGCTTCTCCCCGTTCCGGTGAAGTCTTCAGCGGCGACACCGTCGAGTTCTCCTGCAAGACCGAGGGCGCAACCATCCTCTACCGTGTCAACGATTCCGAGGAATGGATCACCTACACCGAGCCCGTCGTCATCACCGAGGACGTCACCTTCACCGTGAAGGCCGTTGCTGATGGCATGAACGACAGCCGCGAGGTCACCTACACCTACACCGTCTATGTGCCCCCCGTTCTCGGTGAGCACAGAGCTGAGCTGGTCACAGACGCCTCCACTCTCTCCTCCGGCGATCTTATCCTGATCGTCACCCAGAAGCAGAGTGTCGCCCTCGGCCAGAATCAGAAGCCCAATAACCGTGACTATGCCGACGTCATCAAGGACGACTCCATCGGCATGCTGAGCTATGACCCCGAGGTCACTCAGATCGTCCAGTTGCAGTCCGGCATCAAAGAGGGAACGTTTGCTCTGTACTGCTACAACGGCGAAAACACCGGTTATCTGTATGCCGCACTCGGCACCGGTTCTCAGGGCTCCAACTGGCTGCGTACGCAGGACAGCAAGGACAACGAAGCTTCCTGGACCATCTCCATCAACGACGACAACAGTGCGGTCATCACCTCTCTGGCTGACAAGACCTCCAACACCATCCGTTACAACACCTCCGGCATCTTCTCCTGCTATGGTGCAAAGGGTCAGCAGCCCGTCTGCATCTACAAGCTGTGCGAGGGCAACGAAAAGCCCGGTCTGCCCGAGGAAGGCTCCGAGGTCGTTATCTACAACCTCACCGCACAGGGCGTTCTGTCCGGCATGACCGGCGATCTGAGCGATCTGTACGGCTGCTACATCAACACCACCAAGGCTTCCATCGTCGACGGTAAGGCTCTGTGTGAGAACGGCGCAGTTGTGTTCACCGTCTCCAAGAGCGGCGAATTCTATCGCTTCTACAACGAGTCCTTCGGCTATCTCTGCTCCTACGGCGGCGGCAACAACGCCTACTACACCAAGGAGCTGACCGACGATGCCAACTGGATCCTCGAAGAGTACAACGGCAGCTATAAGATGAAGAGCAACGCCTACTTTGACGATGCCGGCACCATCAAGCCGCAGTACCTGCAGTTCTTCTCCGACCACTATGTCACCTGGGGTATGTTTGCGGTCACCGACCGTGACGTCTTTACCTACTACTTCTATCCCTGCGCCAACGATAAGCTCACCGACGGCGTCGTCAATGAGCCGAGAGCACTCGTCGGCAAGCTGGCGGATGCTGTTGTCGGTCAGCGTTATCTCCTGCACTTCACCATCGACGCGCTGTTCGGCCTGAAGGATCTGAAGGTCACCCTGAACGGCACCGAGCTGGAATGCACCGAGCTGAGCGGTAACTACACCGCCGTTATCCCCGTTGAGCTGATCTCCGGCGAAAGCCTCGAGGTCGTCATCAGCGGCCACGACAACAAGGATGTTGCGTTCAGCACCGTTGTCACCATCCCCGTCAAGGACGAGCCGGGCATCACCAACGTCCGCCCCGTCGCCAACTCCGAAACCGGCGAAGAGAAGCGTCCGGAGATCTCCGCGATCCTGACCAACGTCGGTGAGAACCCCACCATCGAGCTGAAGGTCAACGACGAGATCGTCGAGTTCACCTATGCCGACGGCAAGGTTTCCTACACCCCGGCTACCGACTTCGCAGACGGCCGTGTCACCGTTTCTCTGACGGTCACCCGTGCGGACGGAAAGTCTGTCTCCAAGAATTGGAACTTCGTTGTCGGTGAGAGCAGCTATCAGCTCCTGTTCGGTCAGCTCCACTCCCACACCGGCGAATACTCCGACGGTGCCGGCACGCTGGCAGGCGCACTGGAGTACATTGCAGCCATCCCCGAAAGCGACAACGTTGACTTCGTCGCCTTCACCGACCACTCCAACTACTTCGACAACGACGTCGACGGCGGCAACCCCGAGCAGGCTCTGTACGACCTGTCTCTGGCCACTCCGCAGGCACAGAAGATGTGGTCCACCTACAAGACCACCATTGCCGAGTTCAACGAAACCCATGACGATGTCATCGCCATCGCAGGCTTCGAGATGACTTGGTCCGGCGGCCCCGGCCACATGAACACCTTCTGCACCGACGGTATTGTCTCCCGTCAGAACCACACCCTCAACAGCAAGACCGGCGACGCCGGCATGAGAGCTTATTACGCTCTGCTTGCACAGGACGAGGGTATTGACTCCATCACCCAGTTCAACCACCCGGGCACCATGTTCGGTAACTTCACCGACTTCAGCTACTGGTCTGAAGAGGCCGACAGCCGTGTCTACCTCGTCGAGGTCGGTAACGGCACCGGTCAGGTCGGCGGCTCCGGCTACTATCCCAGCTATGAGCAGTATACTCTGGCTCTGGACAAGGGCTGGCACATCGGCCCGACCAACAACCAGGACAACCATGGCGTCGGTATGTGGGGCAATGCCAACACCTGCCGTGACGTCGTTCTGGCCGAGGACTTCAGCGAAGAAGCCATCTATGAAGCCATCCGTGCACTGCGCATCTACGCAACCGAGGACAAGAACCTCGAAATCACCTACACCGTCAACGGACTGCCCATGGGCACCATCATCGAAGAGGTTCCCGGCAAGCTGTCCTTCGAGATCACCGTGATGGATCCCGATGAGACGGACTCCATCTCCAAGGTCGAGCTGATCTCCAACTCCGGCAAGGTTTCCTACACTTGGGACAACGCCGACGAGCTTGCCACCGGTATCCTGACCGCTGAGCTGAGCCCCGATTACACCTACTACTATGTCCGTGTCACGCAGGCCGACAACGACCTTGCCGTTACCGCTCCGATCTGGGTCGGTGAATCCCTGAAGCTCAGCCTGGACGAAGTGACCGCTTCCACCACCACCCCCGTTGCCGGTGAGTCCGTCACCATCAGCACCACCCTCACCAACAGCGAGGACTACGACGCTCAGGTCAAGAGCATCGTCTACACCACCGACGACTCCAAGGTTCTTGCCAGCGACTCCACCGTCCGCGTGCTCGCAGCAGGCACCTCCCTGACCATCGACTGGAACTACATCCCCGAGAAAGCAAAGCTCACCACCATCAGCGTTACCGTTATTGTTGAGATGGACGGCAAGGATTACACCTACACCGCTTCTATCGATCTGGATGTTCAGGATCCCGACTCCATCGCCTACATCGGCGTCGACGCCGCTCACGAGAATGAGTACGTCGCCGGCTACAACAAGGAGCTGATCGGCAACTTCACCTCTCTGGCCGAAGCCTCCGGCATCCGTGTCGAAACTCTGGCTACCGGTGAGGCTCTGATCAATGCTTGCACGAGCGGCAAGTACACCGCGATCGTCCTCAACGCTCCGTCCCGTCGCAGCGGCAAGTCCGGTCTGACCTACTCCGCCGAGGAGCTGGCTGCTCTGACCGCCTTCAACGCCAACGGCGGCACCCTCATCGTCACCGGCCTCGGTGACTCCAACGACCAGCTTGCAGATGCGACCCACACCGCCGCAACGCAGAACGCTCTGCTTGAGGCTCTGGGCTCCACCCTGCGTCTGAGCGACGACGGCCTGTATGACGGCACCTCCTTCTCCGTCACCCTGAACGCGTTCGGCACCAGCGACCTCGTCGATGGTCTGACCGAAGGCATCTCCTACTACGGCGGCTCCACCATCTATGCGGTCGACGCCGAAGGCAATGCCACCACCACCCTCCCGACCACAGTCGAGACGATGCTGTTTGCAAACGCAGGCAACACCTCCGTCGACAAGGACGGCGACGGTCTCGGCGGCGACGCCACCCCGAAGTACACCTACGCCGAAGGCGATGACCGTCTGCTGGTCATGGCTGCCGAGCGTGCCGAGGGCAAGGGCATGATCATCGTTGCCGGTTCCCCGTTCATGAACGACTTCGATCTGGCCATCCCCGCAACCACCGGCAACAATGCTCTGTGCGAGAACCTCTTCTCTGCCCTGAACCCCATCAAGATCACCCCGATCGCCGAGGTTCGTAAGCAGACCGAGAGCGGCTATCGTTACACCATCGAGGGCATTGTCACCACCAACGCCTCCGGCTACGACAAGGACACTGCGTTCTTCGACTGCCTCTATGTCCAGGACGAGACGGGCGGCATCTGCTGCTTCCCGATCGCTACCGACTTTAAGATCGGCGATGTCCTCCGCGTCACCGCTACCACCCACTGGTATCAGGGCGAGGCCGAGCTTCAGGTCATCGAGGCCGTGAAGGTTGGCGAAGCCACCCCGGTCGAGCCGATTGAGATCTCCATTGAGAACCTCAACAACCGCTCCGAGGAAGGCAAGCTCGTCACCATTAAGGGCATTGTGGCCGAGGTCGCTTACGCAAACGGCGATCCCGAGTCCATCTACGTCAAGGCTCCCACCGGTGAGGTCGCCCGTATCCACATCGACGGCTACATCAACAACGGTGTTGCCATTGAGGGTCTGGAAGTCGGCGCTCTTATTGAGGCCACCGGCCTTGCATCCTTCGATGACGCTTACGACAACAAGAACGAAAGCGATGCACGTCTGCGTATCCGTAACCGTGCGGAGATCATCTGCACCGCTCTTGACAATCCGTTCTCCGATGTCACCGTCGCTGACTGGTACTATCTGTACGTCATGGCGGCCGCTGACGCCGAGCTGATCAACGGCTACACCGATGGCACCTACCGCCCCGAGGGTTCTCTGACCCGTGCGGAAGCTACCACCCTGCTGTACCGTCTGTCCGGCTCTCCCGAGGTCACCGGCACTGCCTCCTTCACCGATCTTCCCAACGAGTGGTACCGTGATGCCATCGCTTGGGCAGAACAGACCGGCATTGTCAACGGCTTCTCCGACGGTACCTTCCGTCCGGACGAGGCTGTCACCCGCGAGCAGTTCGTCACCATGGTTTGGCGTCTGAACGGCGAGCCCGAGGCAACCGCCGATCTGGAAGGCTTTGTCGACGCCGACGCTGTCCAGCCCTATGCACGCACCGCGTTCGCATGGGCAGTTCAGAACGGCATCCTCAACGGCATTACTTCCTATCAGTGGGAAGGCGTCCGTCTCGCACCGCAGGATAACATCAAGCGTTCCGAGACTGCCAAGATCCTCTGTGTTTACAGCGATCTGATCTGATCTATCCCCCTCCTTCCCGGGGAATATACCCCGGGAAGGAAAACGCTCTCCCACCCGTGCAAACGGGTGGGAGAGAAAAGCAACAGGAGACTTACCTATGAAATTCCACAATCCCTTCAAGTCCGTGTCCATCCCCAACCTGATTGCAAGCACGCTGATCCTTGTGCTCATTTGCGGCATTTTTGTCGGCCTTTATCTATATTCCCACGACGGAGAGGCGGAAGAGCTTCCCGTTTCGGATTACTCCGAATACGAAAAAGGAACTGTCAAGGAAATCCTGTCCGACAACTGCTTTGTCAACGAAGTGGCCGAAGGCTCCTATCGCGGCAGCCAGCTTCTTTTGGTAGAGGTCACGTCAGGTCAGTACAAAGGACAGACGCTGAAAATCGGCAACGACATCGGCCCACTTTACAGTGAACGTGTTTCCGTCGGAGACAGTGTCGTCATGGTCATTAACACTTATGCCGAAGGCAAAGTGACCGGCACTGTTTATGAATACAACCGTTCGACTATGGTCTTTGTCGTGATCGGACTCTTCATTCTGGTAACGATCCTCGTCGGCGGACGCACCGGTGCGAAGTCCATTCTGGGACTGATCCTCACCATTGTCGTCCTGCTGAGCATCTTTCTTCCCCTACTTTTCAAGGGCTGGCAGCCGATCCCGACCGCTTTTATGATCTGTTCGCTTGTCAGCATTGCCTGTTTTATCATTTTGGGCGGCTGTACGAAGAAAATATTTTGTGCCTGTGTCGGCACGGTCGGCGGCATGGCAATGGCGATGCTCTTCGGCGGCCTCATTCAAGATATGCTCCATCTCAACGCCTATCGTGCGGAATACTCCGAGGCATTGCTCCAGCTCCGTCAGACCGGTACGCCCGTTTACATCAGCGGCCTTTTGGTCGCCGGCGTTATCATTTCTTCCCTCGGCGCAGTCATGGACGTGGCAATGTCGATTTCCTCCGCGCAGTCCGAGCTGAAGGCGGTCAATCCCGAAATGACGACCGCGCAGCTCTGGAAATCGGGCATGAACATCGGCCGCGACATGATCGGCACGATGACCAACACCCTGATCCTTGCGATTTTGGGCAGCGGAATGGTCATGATCTTGTATCTGTATTCGCTGGATCTTTCGTGGTATCAGCTCATGTCCTCCAGCTACATCGGCATTGAGGTCATCAGCTCCGTCTCCAGCGCCATCGGCGTCATTCTCGCCGTCCCACTGACGAACCTCGTTTGTGCCTTCACTTACGCCCACCGTCGAAAAGACATTCAATAAAGCAACCGACGCTCTTCCGCATTGAGAAGAGCGTCGGTTGCTTTATATTGTTTTTTTGACAAAATTCCAACTGTCGGCGCACATTTCACGCACCGTTTTTTCGGCACGCCAGCCCAGAAGCTTCTGCGACTTTTGAGTGTCCGCCCAGACCGCAGGTAAGTCGCCGTCGCGTCGGCTGCCGACCGTGCGGTTGACCGGCACGCCTGTCGCTTCCTCAAAGGCGTTGACCAGCTCAAACACGCTCAGCCCCCTGCCCGTTCCGAGATTGACCGCCTCCGTTCCCTTGTGAGAGGCTGCATAATCAAGGGCTTTCAGGTGTCCCTTCGCAAGGTCGACCACGTGGATGTAGTCTCTCAGGCAGCTTCCGTCCGGCGTCGCGTAGTCATCACCGAAAATCGTCAGCTTTTCGAGCTGTCCGGCGGCAACGCGAACGACATAGGGCATGAGATTGTTGGGGATGCCCTGCGGATCGTCGCCCAGAAGACCCGAGGTGTGCGCCCCGATGGGGTTGAAATACCGCAGCAGAACGGCGGAAAACTCGGGATCGGCCGCCGCCTTGTCCCTTAAAATCTGCTCGATCATGACCTTCGTCCATCCGTAGGGATTCGTTGCCGTGTTGACGGGCATATCCTCCGTATACGGAACGGGATTGTTCGGCCCGTAGACCGTCGCAGAGGACGAAAAGACAAGCTTTTTGCACCCGACCTCGTCCATACATTCAAGCAATGTCAGGGTCGAATCCAAATTGTTCCGATAGTATTTCAGCGGAATTGTACAGCTCTCCCCCACCGCCTTCAAGCCGGCGAAGTGGATCACCGCATCGACGGGGTTCTCCGAAAAGATTTTTCGAAGGCTCTCCCCGTCGCAGACGTCCGCCCGATAAAAATCAGGCCGTCTTCCGCATATTTTTTCAATTCTGTCGACAACTTCTTCCTTTGAATTGGCCAAATTGTCAACGATTGTAACATCATGGCCGGAAGAAAGCAGCTCCACGACGGTGTGGCTGCCGATATAGCCGGTGCCGCCCGTTACCAAAACACGCATTTTCTCGTCTCCCTTCATTGTCTGTGCGCTGTGTAATAATCGTCTGCCTGTTTGAAGAACGGACAGGCTCCATGATAGTGGGTATGGATGCGGTACCACTCGTCCTCGTCGATGTCCTGCGAGCAGTAGTATTCGTCGGTATCCTCGTCGTAATTATAGTACCAGCAGTTTTCGCAGTCCGGCATCAGCGGAACACCTCCCGGCTCTCGTCAAAGACCTCGACGCGGCGGTAGCGCACAAAGTCGGGCTTTCCCTCGGGTAAGTAGCGTTCGATGGCCGAAATGAGAAGCATCGGATTCAGCGCCGGGTTCTGCGCGGCAATGACGGCGTTCATGTTCAGCCCCTTTTCGGTTCGCGTCAGGTCGATGCGGTCGATGAGGGGACGGATATCCGTCTCCTCCATGCCGCGCTTCGTCCGTTTTTCAACGAAAAGCTCCTCCCGTGAGAAAAGCTCGGTGAGCGCGTCGGTCAAGCCATCTTTGATGCCCGCGTCATATTCCAAGGCCAGCTCCATCTGCAGTTTCGTCAGATTCTTTGCTTTTTTGTCGCTTTCATAGACCGACAGCACACGGACACCATCCGGTAAAACCGTATTCATCTGCTCGGCCGTGATCGTCAGGTCGCCGTCGAGTGCATACTCCATGATCTCGCAGCAGCTCTCGATCCCGACCCCGAGAGGCAGGATCATCGACACATAGGCGTGCGGAGTGTAGCCCTGCGAATGGTGCAAGAGGACGCCGGCTCTGCGGAACGCCCGCTGCATCAGGCGCATTGTGTCCAGATGGGACATCCACGCCGCGGTTCCGGTTTTTTCAAATAACATTCTACGCATTGCATTTGCCTCCGCTTAACAGGCAGTTTGCGCCGCAGGCGTTGCACTGCGTGCGGCAGTCGGGCGTAGTTTGAGAGGAATAGGCTCTCTGCCGTTCCAGCTTCAAAAAAGCATCGGAAACGCCGTCGGAGATGGTCTGCCACGGAAGAAGCTCGTCCTGTTCATAGCCACGCACGGTGTAAAAATTCGGGTCGATGCCGCAGTCGCGGAATGTCTCGAGCCAGAGCGGATAGTCAAAATACTCATCCCACGCATCGAGCCGAGCGCCGCGCTCCACCACCGCCTCGAGCACCCTGCCGAGCCTACGGTCGCCCCGTGCAAGAACCGCCTCCAAGCGGCTGAGGTCAGCGGCGTGATAATTGTATTCAATGCTCTTTGAGGGCATATTGTCCTTCAGGAGCTTTGCCCGACGGAGATATTCCTCCGGGCTGATCTGCTTTTCCCACTGAAACGGCGTAAAGGGCTTGGGCACAAAAAAGGCCGTTGCCACGTGGATGCGCACGCCGCGCTTCTTGTTCGAAGCGTTCTCCCTCCAGCATTTGAGAATTTTATACACCAGCTCCGCAATGCCCAAAACATCCTCGTCCGTCTCCGTCGGCAGTCCGAGCATGAAATAGAGCTTGACGTTGTTCCAGCCACCGGAAAAGGCGATGGCGCAGGTGTTGAGGATCTCCTCCTCGGTGACATTTTTGTTGATGGCATCACGAAGCCGCTGTGTACCGGCTTCCGGCGCAAAGGTCAGTCCGCTCTTGCGCACCTGCTGCAGCTTCAGCATGAGGTCACGGGAAAAATTATCCACTCGGAGTGACGGAACGGACAGGTTGATCTTCTGCGGCGTGCAGTAGTCCAAAAGGTCATTTGTAAGCTGCTCAAGGGCGCAGTAGTCCGAGGTGGACAGGCTGGAAATGGTCAGCTCATGAAAGCCTGTATTTTCCAGCGTCTCCCTCGCCTGACGCAGAAGCTCCTTCGGTGAGCGGTGACGGACGGGACGATAGGTAAAGCCGGCCTGACAGAAGCGGCAGCCTCGGATGCACCCACGCATCACCTCCAGATTCGCGCGGTCGTGTACGATCTCCGTGTTAGGAACGATGATATCCGTCGGATACAGTGCGTCATCCAGATTTTGTACGATCCGCTTTTTGACGGTTTTCGGCGCTCCGTTTTTCGGCACGATGGCTGCCATCGTGCCGTCATCGTGGAATCGATGCTCATACAGCGACGGGACATAGATGCCCTCGATCTCGGATACCCTGCGGAGGAAGTCGTCCTTCGTCCAAGCCTCCGTTTTTGCCGTGCGATAAAGCGCGAGCACCTCGGGTAGCATCTCCTCGCCCTCTCCGATGCAGAAAAAGTCGACAAAATCCGCAAGAGGCTCGGGATTATACATACACGCACCGCCGGCAAAGACCATGTGCTCCAGTCCGCTCCGCTGCTCCGCTCGCAGCGGGATGCCGCCGAGACGCAGCATATTGAGAATATTCGTATAGCTCATCTCATAGCCGACGGTAAAGGCGATCATGTCAAAATCGGAAAGTGGGTCACCGCTCTCAAGCGCGTAAAGCGGAATGTTATTCTTCCGCATCGCCGTCTCCATGTCCCCCCAGGGGGCAAAGACTCGCTCGCACCAAACGCCCTCCATACGGTTCATAACAGCATAGAGGATGCGCATCCCGAGGTTCGACATTCCGATTTCATAGGTATCGGGGAAGCAAAAGGCGACCCGAAGGTCGACCTCCGCCTTATTTTTAATTGTTTGATGATATTCGCCGCCGACATATCGTGCAGGCTTCTGCACGGTCGGCAGAATTCGTTCGATTGCTTGCTTCATTCGTTTCCCAGTTCCAATAAATATTGACCGTATTCGGTCATTTTCAGCTCCTGCCCGATGGCACGCACCTGCTCGGCAGTGATAAAGCCCTTATGCCATGCAATCTCCTCCGGGCAGGCAATATACAAGCCCTGACGGGACTGCACCGCTTCAACATACTGCGCCGCATTGAGCATTCCCTCCGGCGTACCGGTGTCGAGCCACGCCATGCCGCGCTCCATCAACTCCACATGAAGCTTGCCTCGCTTCAGATATTCTTCGTTCAGCGCAGTGATCTCCAGCTCGCCGCGAGCAGACGGGGTCAGCGTCTTTGCCAGCGCGACTGCGTCACCGTCGTAAAAGTACAGGCCGGGGACGGCATACTTGGACTTTGGCTTTTTCGGCTTTTCCTCAATGGACAGAACATTCCCCTCCGCGTCGAACTCGACGACACCGTAGGCCGTCGGATCCTTGACGGGGTAGCCGAAAATCGTTGCCCCCTCCGTCCGCTTCGCTGCCGTTTCGAGCAGGCGGTCGAGGTCGGAGCCGTAGAACAGGTTGTCGCCCAGCACGAGGCAGCACGGCTCGCCTGCGATAAACTCTTCGGCAATCAAAAAGGCGTCGGCAATGCCACGGGCGACATACTGAATCCCGTAGCAGATTCGAATACCGAATTGACTGCCGTCACCCAAAAGGCGCTTGTACGCGTCAACATCGGGCGGTGCGGTAATCAGCATGATCTCGTTGCACCCTGCTTGCAGGAGCACGGCCAGCGGATAGTAAACCATCGGCTTGTCATAAATGGGGATAAGGGGCTTCGAGACGGCTTTCGTCATCGGATAAAGGCGGCTTCCCTTTCCTCCTGCCAAAATGATACCTTTCATTCAGCTCTCCTCCTGTCAAATAATGTGATAATAACGGAGCATATCCTTCCTGCTTTTTGCGATTCTGACGGTTTCGGCAGCTTTGCTGTCGGGGCAGCTTTTGACCTCGCGGCGGTATTTGAGCAGCCGCCTGCACCAGACCACGGGGAGCAGGAGGGGCTTGCTCTCCAGCTCCGGATAGGCGCGCAGGAGCGTTTTCCGCGACGGAAAGAGGGCCGCAGCCAGTCCCGTTCTGCCTGTCTCCACCGCCCGAAAGGTCAGCGAGGCCGAGTGCCGTCGGCTCAGGTCTGCCGTGCCGTAAATACCGCCCGACATCATGTCCTCGAGCATCCTCTCGCAGCTCATCTCCCCTTCGCAGACCCATGCGTTCTTCAGCCTGATGCCCAGATGCTCTCCGGCGATCTGAAAAACAGAGGCCGCAAAGGAATCCGCGCGGACACAGGCGGTCTGCCGCCGCAGCAGCTCCCAATCGATCCGCTCCCCGTAACGCTCCGCCCAGAGGCCGATGTCACAGACCTGACGGATGCCGAAGCCGCTGTAGATGAAGTGCTTGAAGGCGTGCAAAAGCAGATACAGCAGATGGTCATGCTCGTTCAGGGATAAAACGACCTGTCCCGGGGCGACCTCGTACTCTCTCGGGTGGGAAAATGCGTCGGCAAAAAAACGCTCCAGCGCGGAAAAAACGGGCGAGGTCGTGGGGAAAAGCGTACGGTGCAGCTCGATCGTCAAAATACCGTCCGACGTGCGGAACGTGACCTCGTCATCGGCTGCCTCATTTGCGCCTTCTGCCGCCTTCAGCCCCAGCGTTCGCAGAATTTCGCAGCTTTTCGAGAATTGCGCATCACCGACGAAAACATCCTCATCGGCACTCGGCCGCAGATCGCCCTTTGGATAGACCGAGCGGCACAGAATCCCCTTCACCGCCAGCGGCGTCACCCCTGCCAAAAGCAGACGGTTGTAAACCTCCAAAAAGCGCTCCGAGCGCAGAACCTGCGCCACCACCTGCTGCTTCGCGCT
>CAZKSR010000009.1:0-32884 GCA_964555465.1 uncultured Oscillospiraceae bacterium | reverse complement strand
ATAAAGCAAACAACGCTATACCGTCCCGATAATCAACTGCATCGGCAGCCCTCAAATACTCTCTTGCCCCTTCGTAGTCTTTTTTCTCCAATAATGCCAATGCCTTTGGATATTCATTCTCTGCAAGCTCCAATAATTTTTTACGACTGTTCTCTTGCTGTTCGCAAAGAAATGCGCGCAGTTTTTCGGAATTAATTTTTTCTTCATCCCAATCCAGCCAACCGCACCAAGTCCACACATTCGGTTTGTCTACAACCAACGCCTCCGCCATTTTCTCTATGTATTGTCTATCCTTAGCTTCGTTTCCCAACTGATCAAGAAGTTTTAAAGCGGCAGAGATTTTACCGGAAATCAGAAGGTCAACAGTTTGAGTTTCTGTTTCCTGTACCAGTGTTCGGTGTTTCTCTTCTGCCTCTTTTTTCAACAGTTCACGATAATCACTTAGCTGTGCCGAATACTTGTTCAAGTGCCGACTTCTATAAAACAGGCTGGTGACCCATTCCTGTATCTCAGCCAGCCCAAATGCGGCAAAGCCAAGCAGACATAATGCAACAAAAAATACGAGTAGCAAACCAAATAAATCAAATAAATTGAAACAGATTCCCTCCAAAATGTTGCTTAACGAATGCTCACCGATTGCCCGACATAACGAAATAATTGGTAAAGCGAGAATTGCAACACACGCAACAATGGTAGAAATATAAATACATGTAGTTTCTTCGCATGTAATATTCCAAAGTCTCTTTTTCAGATCGGCTAATAATTCAGTGGCAGCCTCCACATCTTCTTGTGTGCCGGTTGCTTCGAGTTTTTCGCTCTTACCTTTGAAGGGAATCCAGCGGAAAATTAAGCCGCTGAACAGTCCGGTCACAGGAATCATCACAAACAGGAGCAGGAAGCAGATCCACCACCTGTCAAGTCCGTCAGGAAGAAGATTCATCACCCAATGACTCGCTTCGTCAAAAAAAGCTGGAATATAATGGGTAAATACCTCTTGTGTGGGTACCTTTTCCACGCCTATAGGCACCCTTTCCGCGCCTATTTCCATATCATCTATGCCGCAGAAGAGTACACTCACGGCCAGTATAATCAGGATACAGCTCATCAATGTATTGAGCACAGTTGCGAATGTTCGGCTGATTTTAAGTCTGTTCAATCGGGTTCCGGCAGCTTCCAACTGCTTTACAAATGATGGAAAGCTTTCGTGGGTAATTGGCTTATTTTCGTTTTTCATTATATATTCTCCGTCCATAGTGTATATTTTATTATTTGCGACTTTTCTAAAAATTAAAAAGTGCGCTAACCGAAGTCAGCGCACAAAAAAACGCAAACTCCGATAGTCGCCAAACTATATCAACACAAAAAGCTTTCACACTTTCGCACCGATGGAATTTGCATTTTTATCAAATTCGCGGTGGAAAGTCAGAAAGGGTATAGTACCCCCCCTGTGTGAAATGACTTTTTACTTATGTGTTTTATAGTTTGGCTCAAATCGTATATCACATTTTCCCTTATTCTACAAGTAGTTTTTTTGCCAAAATGACGATGGCTTCACAAAGAGTTCAGAAAATTTAACGGCAACCCAATTTCTTGGGTTGCCGTTGGAAGCCTATTAGATTTTGAATATGTACCTACTGCGCTTTGTGATAATGGTGACGTGTTCCTCGGTCTGCTCTATATCGCCGTAGCCCGTAGTCAGCCGAAAGTCTTTGTTGTCGGTCAGCATTATAAAGTGTTTTCCGGGACTTTTGTGCTGACTTTCGCCTATGTAAAGTGTTCCTTTACAGCCTACGAATTTACACCGCCAATCCCATTCGTATATAATTCTATCGTTAAGCTGCTCTCTCCGCAAAATTTCTCGTTGTTGTAGGCAATCAAAACCCGTGCCGATTTGTCCATGGTTTCCTCCTCAAAAAAATACGAATTTGTTCGGTTGATGCCACTAATCTAGCACAATATCTCCGATTTTGCAAGCAAAATGAAGCAATTTTCGCCAATTATTTTCCGACATTTTTCGACATTTTCCGCAGTCGGAGGCATTTTTGCGGGAGGATAAGGGAAAGAAGTGTCAAGACGAAATATTTTTTATCGCAATCAGCACACAAAAAGTGCTTACCGCAGTTCAATGAATGTCTTTTTCAAACGATCCGTTTCTGCGTTGCACTCCAACGACGACTCCTTTGTTATACCGAAAGCCCGTGCGAATTGGAAGCCTTTTGACAGATTGAAACGACCCTCGGAACGGATCCGAGGGTCGTTTGCATCGATTCGAGGGTCAATATTCCCGGCATCGGCGCTCAAGAACGCCGAGCTGCGAAGATACCTACGATATTTTAAGAGCATCGGGACAATTTGCTTAAGCCGGCTGCGGCTGCGGCCTGCTCTGCCCGTTTTTTACTGGTGCCCGAGCCTTCCCCGATGGGCTGCCCGTTCAGGAGAACTCGTACGGTGAACTCCTTGCAGTGGTCGGGGCCGCTTTCCGAGATCAGCTCGTACGAGAGCACCTGTGCTTTCCTTTGCTGCACCAGCTCCTGAAGCTCGGTCTTGTAGTCATGGGGGCGGCCGAGCTCCTTCAGCTTCGGGAAAATCAGACGCTCCACGATGCCCTTTGCCACGGGCAGACCGCCGTCAAGGTAGGCTGCTGCGATCAGGGATTCCATCACGTCGCACAAAATGCCGGAGCGGTGACGACCGCCGCCGTGCGCCTCGCCGTGCCCCAGAAGCAGAAAATCGCCCAGAGAGATTTCCTCGGCAACATCGGCAAGATTCTGCTCGCAGACAAGCTCCGAACGGATTCGGGTCAGCTCGCCCTCGTGATAGTCGGGAAAGGTGCGGAAGAGAAACTCCGCAGTGAGGAAGCCGAGAACGGAATCGCCCAAAAATTCCAGCCGCTCGTAGCTGCGGAGAGAATTTTTGTAAGCCTCGTTTGCGTAGGAGGAATGGGACAAGGCAGTCTCCAAAAGGGAGCGGTTACGGTATGTATAGCCGAGGGCTCTTTCCAAATCAGTCGACATTTTCGCCCTCCCGTGCTGCGGTGAGCTTCGGCACACGGTTCTTGATCTCGTCGCAGAAGCCGCTGGAGACGGCGTTCATAGCCTGACGGATGGCGCCGCGGATGCCGAGGGCATCGGTCGAGCCGTGCGCCTTGATCACGGGCTTCGAGATGCCGACAATCATGGAACCGCCGATGTTGCGGTAGTCCATGCTCTGCTTAAGCTCCTTGATACCCTTCATGCAAAAGACGGCGCCGAGCTTGGTCAAAAGATTTCTGCGGAAGATGCCGTTGAGCTTGGAGGACATATATTTTGCGGTACCCTCGATGGATTTCAGAAAGACATTGCCCGAAAAACCGTCTGCGACCACGACATCGACCTCGCCGCCGACTGCCTCCCGTGCCTCAATGTTGCCGATGAAGCGGATGAGGCCGCGTTTATCGGCATCCCGCAAGAGCGCATAGGCGGCCTTGTGCAGCTCGTCGCCCTTGCTCTCCTCCGTGCCGTTGTTGAGCAGGCCGACACGGGGGTTTTCTTTTTTCAACGCAAGCTGAGCGTAAACGGAGCCCATGCAGGCAAATTGAAGCAGAAATTCCGGCGTGCAGGCGACATTGGCGCCGGCGTCGATCAAAATCGAGCGGTCACCGATGGGCAAAACCGGAGCCAAGGCCGCACGGCGGATGCCCTTGATGCGCTTGACGACGAGCGTTGCCGCCGTCAGGAGCGCACCTGTGTTTCCTGCGGAGATGAAGGCGTCGCCCTGCCCGTCGGCAAGCATTTTCAGCCCCATCACCATGGACGAGCTGCGGTGCTGATGGATCACCTGCGCAGGGTCGTCGTGCATCTGCACCACATCGTCGGCATTGGCAATCTCCACACCGTCGGGGAGCGTGTCAAAGCCGCTCGTGCGCATGGCGGCAAGGATCTCCTCGCCACGGCCGACGAGAACGACGGACACGCCGAATTCCTTGGCCGACTGCAGGGCACCTGCCACAATCTGATCGGGCGCATGATCGCCGCCCATTGCGTCAATGATGATCTTCATGCTCATTCCTCGTTTCTGATCTTTTCCAATTCGGCAAGGGCGCGGTTGGCGATGGCCAGATTTTTATTGGCTTTTCCCTTGATGCGTTCGGTAAGCGGCGCAATGATGCCGAAATTGATGTTCATCGGTTGGAAATTGGTGACCGATTCGTCGCTGATGTAGGACGCCAGCGCGCCGATCGCCGTTAAATTGTTAAAATTCGGGAGGTCTTTTCCGTTGAGCCTCGCGGCCATGCAAACAGCCGCAAGACAGCCCGAGGCGCACGATTCGACATAGCCCTCCACACCCGTCATCTGCCCTGCGAAGGCGACGAGGGGATTGCGGCGGTCGGCATAGGTGCGATCGAGAAGCTGCGGCGAATTCAGAAATGTGTTGCGGTGCATGACGCCGTAGCGGACAAATTCCGCATTTTTGAGGGCCGGAATCATGGAAAAGACCCGTTTTTGCTCCGGAAAACGCAGATGTGTCTGGAAGCCGACCATATTATAGATGCTGCCGGCGGCGTTATCGCGGCGGAGCTGTACCACGGCATACGGCTCGCGTCCTGTCATGGGGTCACGCAGACCGACGGGCTTCAAGGGACCGTAGCGCAGAGTGTCCTCGCCGCGGCGAGCCATGACCTCCACGGGCATACAGCCCTCGAATACCCGATGATCCTCAAAGCCGTGCACCTCGGCCTCCTGTGCAGAGGCCAGCTCCCGAACAAAGGCGGTGTATTCCCATTTTTCCATGGCGCAGTTGATGTAGTCCGCGCTGCCCCGATCGTAACGGGAGGCAAACCACGCGCGCTCCATGTCGATGGATTCCAGCGTGACAAGCGGCGCGGCGGCGTCGAAAAAGTGCAGATATTCCGATGTGCCGAAATATTCGGCAATGGCATCACTGAGGGCGTCCGAGGTCAGAGGCCCCGTGGCGATGATGACGGGCGGCTCCGGAATCCGTGTGATCTCCTCGGAGACGACGGTGATATTCGGATGCTCACGGATGCGTTTGGTGACCAGCGCCGAGAAACCGTAGCGATCGACGGCCAGACAGCCGCCGGCCTCGACACGGGTGGCGTCGGCGCACTGCATGATCAGACTGTCCATGCGGCGCAGCTCTTCTTTCAAAAGACCCACCGCATTCTCCGGACGATCGCTTCGGAGGGAGTTGGAACAGACCAGCTCCGCAAAGTCCTCGCAGTGATGCGCCGGGGACATTTTCTTGGGCTTCATCTCATAGAGCGTCACGGAAAAGCCGCGCTCTGCAAGCTGCCATGCGGCCTCGCTTCCGGCCAGCCCCGCTCCTACGACTTTGATCTGTTTCATTTTTTCTTCGTTCCTTTTTTTGTGGGCTTCTCCGGCTCGGCCTGCGGTGCGTCGGACTTGGCCGCTTCGGATGCCTTCGGCATTTTCCTGCGGTAGCCTCGCTTATCCTCGGGGAGGAAGTCGGGGCAGGCTTCGTTGATGCAGAAGGGCTTCATCTGCCCCTTGCCGGCGCGCTTGAACATCGTTTGGCCGCAGCTCGGGCAGTCGTTTTCCGTCGGGACATCCCATGTGATGAAGCCGCAGTCGAGGCCGCGCTCGCAGGTATAGAAGACGTAGCCCTTCTTGCTCTTGCGCTTGAGAATGCCGCCGCCGCACTTCGGGCAGCGGCCGGGCATCCGCTCGACCAGGGGCATGGTGTTCTTGCACTCCGGGAAGCCGGGACAGGCCAAAAACCGCCCGAAGCGACCGGCACGGATGACCATCTGACGGCCGCAAAGCTCGCAGACCTCGTCGGAGACTTCGTCGGGAACCTTGATGCGTTTGCCCTCCAGAGCTGTCTCCGCATCGACCATTTCCTGATGGAAATTGCCGTAAAAATCTCGCAAAACCTGCTTCCACGGAATCTTACCGGCCTCAATCTCGTCGAGACGCTTCTCCATGTTGGCGGTGAATTCCACATCGATGACGTCATTGAACCGCTCGATCATCAGGTCGGTCACGACCTCGCCCAAGGGAGTCGGATGCAGACGCTTTTCGTTTTTGACCACATACTCTCGGTCTTGGATGGTCGAGACAATGGTCGCATAGGTCGACGGTCTGCCGACGCCGCGCTCCTCCATCGCCTTGACCAGTGTTGCCTCCGTGAAACGGGCGGGAGGGGAGGTGAAATGCTGATCCTTTGCGGCTTTTTCGCAGCTCAGGCGCTCCGAGCCGTCGAGCGGGGGCAGATTTCCCGATTTTTCCTCGGATTCGTCGTCGCGGCCCTCTTCATAAACGGCAGTAAAGCCCGAAAACTTCATGATCTGCTCCGAGGCACGGAAAACATGGGGGGCACACAGCGCGTCGATCTGCACGGCGTCATAGACCGCATCGGCCATCTGGCAGGCGATGAAACGGCTCCAGATAAGCTTGTACAGTCGGTACTGCTCCTTGGTCAGGTCACCTTGAATCCGCTCCGGGTCGAGGCGGATGTTGCTGGGACGGATGGCCTCGTGTGCATCCTGCGCACCGTCCTTCTTACGGAAGCGGCGAGTGGCAGACGGGTAATAGGCCGCACCGTAACGCTCCAAAATGAAATCCTTGGCGGCGGCCAGAGCTTCTTCGGAAATGCGCAGGGAGTCGGTTCGCATATAGGTGATCAAGCCGACGGTGCCCTCGCCCTGAATATCCACGCCCTCGTAGAGCTGCTGCGCCACGGCCATCGTACGACGGGGGGTCATGTTCAGCTTTCTCGAGGCTTCCTGCTGGAGGGTCGAGGTGATGAAGGGCGGTGTCGGCGAGCGGCGTTTTTCCGTCCGCTTGATGTTGTCGATGGTGAAGATGTTGCCCCGAATATCGGAGAGAATTCGATCGGCTTCCTTTTCCGAGCCGAGCTCCGTCTTTTTCGGGCTGCCGTAGTATCTTGCGGTGAAGCTGCCGGGCTTGTCCGTGCAGCGCAAAAATGCGTCGAGCGTCCAGTATTCCTTCGGGACGAAGGCGTTGATCTCCCGTTCGCGCTCTACGACGAGGCGGGTCGCCACGGATTGCACACGACCGGCAGACAGGCCGCGACGGATTTTTTTCCAGAGCAGGGGGCTGAGCTGGTAGCCGACGATGCGGTCGAGGACACGGCGGGCCTGCTGAGCGTCGACAAGATGGTAGTCGATGCCGCGTGGGGCGGCAATGCTCTTCAGAACAACGTTTTTCGTGATCTCGTGGAAGGTGACACGGTGTGTTTTTTCCTCCGAGAGGTTCAAAAGCTTGCTCAGATGCCACGAGATGGCCTCGCCTTCACGGTCGGGGTCGGTTGCGAGGTAGACGCAGTCGGCATTTTTCGACAGCTTTTTCAGCTCGGATATGATGGATTCTTTTCCCTTCATCGGAATATACTCCGGCTCGAAATCGTTTTCGATCTCGACGCCGAGGGTGCTCTTGGGAAGATCGCGCAGATGTCCCATGCACGCCTTGACCGTATAGTCCGGCCCCAAATATTTTCCGATGGTTTTCGCCTTGGACGGCGATTCTACAATAACAAGATTTGTTCCCTGTGACATGGAGGAACCTCCGAATTACTTTCTTACATAATAGTTTCCGGCCTGCTTTTCGACCAGAGCCTTGATTTGCAGCATGGTCAGCGCAGACATGACACGGCTCGACGGAAGCCCGGAAAGCGAAATGACCTCATCGGCGTGCATCGGCTCGGCGGAAAGCTGCGACAGAACCGCCTTCTCGTCGTCCGTCAGCTCGACGCTCACCGCATTTGCGGCATCGGGGGAGCAGACAGCGACGGACATCCCGTATCGGGCGGTAAAATTGTGCTCGATGGTCGTCTTGCTGCGATAATCATGCAGCTTGTCCGGAAAAAGGTGCACATAGCTCTCCAGCAGCGCCCAGCCGTCCATGACGAAGCTTGCACCGTCACGCAGAAGCGCATTGCTGCCCTCGCACTGCTTTGTGCCCATATTGCCGGGGATGGTATAGACATCGCGACCCTGCTCCAGAGCGTGGTCTGCGGTGATGAGCGCACCGCTTTTCAGCGGAGCCTCGATCACGAGCACGCCGAGCGACAGACCGCTGATGATGCGGTTTCGCTGCGGAAAATTGCCCCGTTCCGGCGGTGTTCCGGGCGGAAATTCGCTGAGAAGACAGCCGTGATAGGTGATGTCCTCAAAGAGACGGCGATTTTCACGGGGATAGGCGATATCCACGCCGCAGCCCAGCACGCAGATGACCGGCATATGCGAATCGAGCGCACTGCTCAGAGCCATCGTGTCGATGCCTCGGGCACCGCCTGAAACGACGATGCCGCCGGAATTGGCAATCTGCTTGGAAAACTGCTTGGCATACAGCAGACCGTAGGCACTGCAACGCCGTGTGCCGACAATGCCGATAACAGCCTCCTCGTCGACCTCGGGGATATTGCCACGACAGTACAAAACAGCAGGAGGATCGGGGATGTTCCGCAGGCGTTCCGGGTATTCCGCAGAGGCATAGGTCAAAAGGGAGATATTGCGGTTGTCGCAGTCGACGAGAATCTTCTCTGCCTCCGTAAGATCCTTGTCCAGAATACTCTCCAACCAACGTGGCTCAAAGCCGTCCGTTCGTACACACTGTTCTTTTGTCAAAGCATAAATGCGTTCCGCCGTTCCGAAGAGGCGAAGAAGGGAAGCACACCCACGGGTGCCGATGCCCTTACGAGTGGTCAGCCAAATCCAATGCGTTAGCATCTCTATCTCTTCTTTTTGTTTATTTTTTCATTTGCCACATGACGACCGCTGCGGCAACGGCGGCGTTGAGCGACTCGCATTGCGGCTGCATCGGGATGATGATCCGCTTGTCGGCGGCGTCCAGAAACGTTTGGCAGATGCCCTGCCCCTCGCTTCCGATGACGACAAGGCAATCGTGCAATCGTACCTCGCGGATATCACGGGCGGCATCGGACAGGGCGGTTGCCGCGATGGGAATATTCTGCTCACGGCAAGCGGAAAGAATACGCTCCCTCGACGCCCGAGCCACCGTCGTCCGAAGAACCGCACCCATGGAGGCGCGGATGGTTTTTTCGGAATAGAGATCGGCGCAGTCGTCCGTCAGAACGATGCGAACGCCGAAGGCGTCGGCTGTGCGCACGATGGTGCCGAGGTTGCCGGGGTCTTGGATGCGGTCGAGCAGAAGGGTGCCGCCGCATACGGATAGGTCGGCCTCCGGCGGCATTTCGCAGGTGAAGAGAACCCCCTGCGGCGAGCGCATGGAGGACAGCGACTGCATGAGCTGCTCGGGAATCTGCACGGTGCGTACGCCCCGAGGAAGCGGCGGAAGGTCACAGCTCTCCTGCACCACGACGGTTTTCAGATGGGGATACCACCGAAGAGCATCTGCGAGCAATTTGAAGCCGTCAGCGACAAATTCACGCTGCTGTCTGCGATAATCCGATGAGGCTTGCAGCTTGCGAATGTGGCGCATCAGGGGGTTTTGACTGCTGCGAATTTGTTCCATTTGGCTCCCTCCCGATACAATATTACATTTTATCTTAGCACAAAGATTTTCTCTTGTCAATCAAAAGTCGCTTTTCCGCAGACGGAGAAAGAAATTTTGAAAACTTTGCGTAAATTTTAGAAGTTTTACTTGTCATTCCGACGGAATTATTATAGAATAGAAAGAGAGAATCCATGATAAAGGAGTGGTTGTCCGATGAATCAGCCGAAATACCGCCGTGTGCTGCTCAAGCTCAGCGGCGAGGCACTGGCAGGACAAGCCGGCCATGGGCTGGATTTCCGAATTCTGCACGAGGTAAGCGAGGATATTTGCAAATGCGTGCAGATGGGCGTTCAGGTCGGCCTTGTGATCGGCGCGGGGAATTTTTGGAGAGGCGTCAAGAACGGCGCGGGCAAGCTTCAGCGCTCCCATTCCGACGCGATGGGAATGTTGGGCACGGTGATGAACGCCATTGCGGTGGCGGACGTCTTGCAGCAGCACGGTCTGGATGCGCGTGTCCTCTCTGCGGTACAGATGGAAAAGTTTGCCGAGTATTTCACCCGTGATCTTGCCGAGCGATATCTTTCCGAGGGGAAGGTCGTTCTTTTCGCGGCAGGCACCGGTAACCCCTATTTCTCGACCGACACGGGCGCGGTTCTGCGTGCGGTGGAGATCGAGGCTGACGCCGTCCTGATGGCCAAGAACACCGATGCGGTCTATTCCGCCGATCCCGCGCTGGATCCGACCGCCGTCAAATACACCCACCTGACCTATCAAGAGGCGCTGGCCAAGAATCTCCGTGCGACGGACATCACGGCAATGGCTCTGGCGATGGATAACGACCTGACTATGGTCTGCTTCGGCTTGAGCGAGGAAAACGGCATCCTTCGAGTGGTGAGCGGCGAGGCCGTGGGCACCACCGTCAAGAATCAATTTTTGGAGGAATAAAAAATGAGCGTTGATTTCAAAGAATTTACCAGAAAGATGGACAAGACCCTTGACATTTTGCAGGAGGACTTCGGTGCCATTCGTGCAGGCCGCGCCAATGCGAAGGTGCTCGACCGTATCTGCGTGGAGTATTACGGCGTCGACACTCCGGTCGGACAGGTCGGCACGATCTCCTCGCCCGATGCCCGTACGCTGGTCATCCAGCCGTGGGACGGCAGTCTGCTCAAAAAGATCGAAAAAGCGATCCAGACCTCCGATCTGGGCATCAATCCGCAGAACGACGGCAGAGTGATCCGCCTGATCTTCCCCCAGCTCACCGAGGAGCGCCGTAAGGAGCTGGCCAAGCAGGTCAAGAAATACGGCGAGGACGGCAAGGTCGCCGTTCGCAACATCCGCCGTGATGCCATGGACTATATCAAGAAGCTGAAGAAGGACTCCGAGATCACCGAGGACGACCAGAAGAAGGCCGAGAAGGATCTTCAGGACATCACCGACAAGTATATTAAGAAGGTCGATGAGGCCTGCGCCGTCAAGGAAAAGGAGCTCATGGAGCTTTGATCAAATTCGCAGCCGCCGAACGGCGGCTGCTTTTTGGAGATTGGAATATGTTTTTTCAGAGGAAGAAAAATGTCGAAAAGGAGCTGCACGTTCCGACACATATCGCCATTGTCATGGACGGCAACGGTCGCTGGGCACGAAAGCGCGGACTGCCCCGTCAGGCAGGACACAAGGTCGGCGCGGAGGCGTTCCGCACGATTGCAAATTATGCCAAATCCATCGGACTGAAATACCTGACGGTCTACGCCTTCTCGACCGAGAACTGGAAACGCTCGGAGGAGGAGGTTGACGCCATCATGAAGCTGCTCGAAAAGTACCTTCGGGAGGCCATTGCGGACATGGACAAAAACCGAGTGCGCTTCTGCTTCTTCGGGGATCTGACGCGTCTTTCTCCCGAGCTTCGGGAGGAGGCGAGAATCGCCGCCGAGCGGTCGAGAAAGTACGAGGGCGTTCAGGTCAACTTCTGCCTGAACTACGGCGGACGGGCGGAGGTCGTCCGTGCGGCGCGGCAGTTCGCCCGTGACTGCGTGGACGGCAAATGCAAGCCCGAGGATTTGACGGAGCAGCATTTCTCCGATCTGATGTATTCAGCCGGGGTACCCGACCCGGAGCTTGTCATCCGACCCGGCGGAGAGCTGCGGACCTCCAATTTCCTGTTATGGCAGAGTGCCTATGCCGAATATTATTTTACGGATACCCTGTGGCCGCAGTTCGGCCCGAAAGATTTAGACAAGGCGATTGCGGCCTTTAACGGGCGCAAGCGTCGGTTTGGAGGCGTTTGAAAATGCTGGTCAGAATATTGGTGGCTCTTGTCGGCTTGCCGATCCTTTTGGCGATTGTCCTGCTCCTGCCGCCCGTCGGCACGGCGATTTTGTTTGCACTGGCCTGTGCCATCGGTGCCTATGAGATGCTCTGGCGAGCCGGAATCTGGAAGAATCCCCGTGTTGTTGCAGTCTCTTCCCTGATGGCGGCGGCGACGGTCATGTGGTCGTGGCTGAAGGCCTGCTCGATCGTCGACGGTGAAAAAGTGTGGCTGCTCGCGCTGGCAGGGCTTTTCGTTTATTTCACCTATCTCTTCTGCGAGCTTTTGGGCGGCCACGCCGAGGTGCGATTCACTTCCATGTGTGCGGCCCTCTTCACGGGCTTCGTCTATCCCTTCCTGATCGGCTCGCTCGTTCGCGTGCGCGGGATGGACGGAGGCGAATACTATGTCATCACGGTGTTTTTACTGTCTATGGTGGCGGATTCCGGTGCATACTTTGTGGGGAAGGCGCTCGGCAAGCATAAGCTCGCCCCCGTTGTCAGCCCGAAGAAGACGTTCGAGGGCGCAGTCGGCGGCGCGGTGGTCAATGTTCTGGCCATGGTGCTGTATACCTATCTGCTGAAAACCTGCTTCGATTTTGCGCAGGTGAACTATCTTTATGCCGTCTGCTACGGTGCGCTCGGCGCGGTCTTGTCCATCGTGGGTGACCTGACGCTGTCTGTCGTCAAGCGGCAGGTCGGCATCAAGGACTACGGCAACCTCATGCCCGGTCACGGCGGCGTTCTCGATCGGTTCGACAGCACGATGATGGTCGCTCCTCTGACGGAGCTTCTGCTTCTGCTGATCCCGTTTGCGGTGAAGTGATATGACGAAGAATTTGACCATTCTCGGCTCGACCGGCTCCATCGGCCGCCAAACGCTGGAGGTTGTCGATCTGCTTCCGATCAAGGTCGTTGCGCTGACTGCCGGAACCAACGTCGAGCGCATGGCCGAGCAGTGCAGAAAATATCGCCCCGAGCTTGCGGTTATGGCGACCGAACAGGCGGCGGGAGAGCTTCGCGACGCGCTGAACGATGAAAGCATCCGTGTCCTCTTCGGTATGGACGGCCTGATCGCCGCCGCCGAGCTGGATGCGGCGGACACCGTCGTCACGGCGGTGGTCGGCATGGTGGGCCTGCGCCCGACCCTGGCGGCGATTGCGAAGAAAAAGCGCATCGCCCTTGCCAACAAGGAAACACTCGTCTGCGCCGGTGAGCTGGTGATGTGTGAGGCGCGCGAGCACGGTGCCGAGATCATCCCGGTCGACTCGGAGCACTCTGCGATTTTCCAGTGTCTCATGGGCTGCCGTGACCGAAACGAGGTGCGGCGGATCCTGCTGACCTGCTCGGGCGGCCCCTTTTTCGGCAAGACCGCAGACGAGCTGAAAAACGTCACAAAGGCCGACGCTCTGCGCCATCCCAACTGGAAAATGGGCGAAAAGATCACCGTTGACTGCTCGACCCTGATGAACAAGGGCCTTGAGGTCATTGAGGCGATGCGGCTGTATGACCTGCCGTTGGAAAAGGTCGAGGTACTCATTCATCGGCAGAGCATCGTCCATTCACTCGTCGAATTTGACGACGGGGCGGTGATGGCGCAGCTCGGCACGCCCGATATGCGCGTGCCCATCCGCCTTGCCATGACCTATCCGAATCGGGTGCACAATCCGGCAGAGCCGCTTGATCTGCTGACCTGCGGCGACTTGACCTTCCGCAAGCCGGACGAGGCGGCGTTCCCGTGTCTGCCCCTTGCAAAGGAGGCGGCTGTACGGGGAGGAACGGCCTGCTCCGTGCTCAACGGCGCAAATGAGGCGGCGGTCGCCCTGTTTTTGAACGGGCAGATCGGCTTTTATGATATCCCCCACTTGGTACGCAGGGCGATGGACACGGTTCCTTTCCTGCAAGACCCCGATTTGGAAGAGATTTTGGCCGCCGACCGTGCGGCACGAGATTCTGTTTTGAACAATCTGTGAGGTGAACGGTTTGACCGTATTTTATATTCTTCTTGCTGTTTTGCTCTTCGGCATTTTGATCCTTTCGCATGAGTTCGGCCATTTCATTACGGCGAAGCTCTCCGGCATCCGTGTCAACGAATTTTCCCTCTTCATGGGGCCGGCCATCTGGAAGAAAACGAAGGGGGAGACGACCTACTCCCTGCGCTGTATCCCCTTTGGCGGCTACTGCGCCATGGAAGGGGAGGACGGCGACAGCGACGATCCCCGCTCCTTCACACGGGCAAAGGTCTGGAAGCGGCTGATCGTCCTCGTTGCGGGTGCGGCGATGAATTTCATCCTCGGCTTTTTGATTGTCGTCATTCTGATCGCTTCGACTTATGACTATCTGCCGACGAAGGAGATCACCTTTATTGAAGACGGCCGCCCGTTTGCACAGGTGCTGCAGGTCGGTGATGAATTCTATTCCGTCAACGGCGAGCGCGTCTATGTCCGTGACGACATTACCATGCTTCTTTCCCGTGATGCGGACGGCGTGCACGACCTCGTCATCCTCCGTGACGGCGAAAAGCTGAAGCTGAAGGACGTGACCATACGCTGCGACTTCGTCGATGAGAACGGCTCCGTGCGCTACGGCTTTTCCACCGGCAAGGAGGAGCCGGGCTTTTGCTCCGTCCTGTCGTATTCGTGGAACGAGACGATCAACTTTGCCCGTCTGGTACGGCTGAGCCTTGTCGACCTTTTCCGCGGCGCTGTCTCCGTCAAGGATATGTCCGGCCCCGTCGGTATTGTGGACACCGTCGCACAGGTCGGCACCCAATCCGAGACGGTCGGCTTCGGAATTTTGAATATTTTATATCTCTTTGCGTTCATTTCCGTCAATTTGGCGGTCATGAACCTTCTGCCCATCCCGGCGCTCGACGGCGGCCGCGTGCTCTGCCTGCTCGTCACATGGGTGGTGGAAAAAATCCTGCGCCGTAAGATTGACCCGAAGTATGAGGGCTACCTCCATGCCGGGTTTATGATCCTGCTGCTGGCACTCATGGCATTGATCACATTCAAGGATGTGTTCAATATCTTCTCCTGAAGGAGGTACGAACGATGACAAGACAGATTTCCGTCGGCGGCGTGAAGCTCGGCGGCGGTGCGCCCGTTACGATCCAATCGATGCTCAACACCGCAACGACCGATGTTGAAGGGAGCCTTGCACAGATTGAGGCATTGCGGCGAGCCGGCTGTGAGATCGTCCGCCTTGCCGTTCCCGATATGCAGGCCGCCCGGGGCTTTGCGCAGATCGCAGACCGTTCGCCGCTGCCGCTTGTGGCGGATATCCATTTTGACTACCGCCTTGCCATCGCCGCCGCAGAGGGCGGTGCGGCAAAGATCCGAATCAATCCCGGTAATATCGGCTCGGAGGAACGGGTCAAGGCAGTCGTCGATTGCTGCAGGATGCACCGCATCCCCATCCGCATCGGCGTAAACGGCGGCTCGCTCGACCCCAAGCTCCTGAAAAAATACGGTCACCCGACGCCCGAGGCGTTGGTCGAAAGTGCGCTGGAGCACGCAGCCTACCTTGAACAATACGGCTTTGAGGACATTTGCCTGTCCATGAAGTCGAGTAATGTGCCCCTGATGATGCAGGCCTACCGCCTGATGCACGAAAGGGTCGACTACCCTCTGCACGTCGGCGTCACGGAGACTGGCACGGAATATATGGGCACGATCAAATCCGCCATGGGCATCGGCGGCCTTCTTTGCATGGGCATCGGTGACACCGTTCGGGTGTCTCTGACCGCCGATCCGGTGCGTGAGGTCGTTGCGGCTAAGGCCATCTTAAAGGCTGCCGGCCTGCGGCGCAGCGGCGTGAATCTCGTCTCCTGCCCGACCTGCGGACGGACGAAGATCGACCTCATCGGTCTTGCCGAGCGAGTGGAGGACGCCCTTCGGGACTGTGAGAAGAATATCACGGTTGCCGTCATGGGCTGTGTTGTCAACGGCCCCGGAGAGGCGAGAGAGGCGGATATCGGCATTGCCGGCGGCGACGGCTGCGGCGTGCTGTTCATGAAGGGAGAATTGAAGGAAAAGCTGCCCTACGACGAGCTTCTGCCTGCCCTCCTGCGCTACATAGACACGCTCTGAGCGGAGCTGAAGCAGCGTCACCTCGCGTCTCCGCGCCTCTGCCGCGCGCACCGTCAAACCATACCCCACGAAAACAGGAGAACATCATGCAAGCCTTCCCATTTTTGGAAATGTTTTTGGAATATCGTCCCGAGGAATCGCTGCGTGCTGTTTTACAGCAGGCGGCGGTTTCTCATGCACAGATCGACCCGGAGGCGAAGACCATGTCGCTGACGGTTGATTTTGCCGAATATACCCCCTCCGTGCGATGCCTGAGCGAAGAACTGCGTCGGCTCTACGGCATGAAGCGAGTGACGATCCGTCCGCATTTTCCGCCGGAGGAAATACACCGCATGGACACCGCCGAGCTGGAGCGCACGATCATCGAGGCGTATTCTCCGGCGGCGGCGATTTTGGCCGGATGCCGCTGGGAGCTGAGCGAGGGGACGTCAAAGCTCTGCCTCAAGGCGAACGGCCGAGAGCAGATCGAGCCGCATCTTCACGCGGCACAGCGCTATCTGAAGGACTGCTTCGGAGTGGAGACGACGATCGAGGTGGTCAGCAACGGCCAAACGACCTCGGCCGCCCTTTTTGAAGCGACGGAGCAGATGCGTCGGGAAGCAATGAGGGAAATCCCACAGCCGAAATTTGCTTCTTCCGAAAAACCGGAAAAACCCAAGTCTGCTTTCGGAAAGCCCTTCAGCGGCGCGGCAACGCCCATGGATACCATCAGCGCGGAAATGCAATCCGCGCGTGTCATCATCGAGGGAAAGGTCTTTGCCGTCGAGCACCGCCGCAACAAGCACGACACGGCGACGATCGTCTCCTTCTCCATGACGGATTATCACGGTTCCATCCGCTGCGGCGGCTTCTTCAAGGGCGACACAGGTAAGCCGATAACGGATTATGTTAACCAGACGGGCATCTGGATCCGTGTACAGGGACGGGTGGATTATGACGAATACACGAAGGAGGTCATTGTCCGCCCCGACGCCATCATGCCCATGGAGGCTCCGACGAGGCAGGACACTGCCGAGCATAAGCGAGTGGAGCTGCACCTGCACACCACGATGTCCAATATGGACGCCCTGACCAAGACGAAGGACGCCGTGCAAACGGCGGCGCGCTGGGGACATCAGGCCATCGCCATCACCGATCACGGTGTCGCCTCGTCCTTCCCCGATGCGCTCAAGGCATCCAAGTGCAAGGTCGCCGGAACGGACAAAAATATCAAGATCCTCTATGGCTGTGAGGGATATTATGTAAACGATGTCGATGACCGCATTGCGGTTCATTCGGCACGGGAGCTGCCGCTCGACGGCGAATTTGTCGCCTTCGACTTGGAGACGACGGGGCTGTCCTCTTTCAAGGATGTCATCATCGAGATCGGCGCCGTGCGGATGAAGGGCGGCGAGGTCATCGATACCTTCCAGACCTTCGTTCAGCCGCACCGCCGACTGGAGCCGAAGATCATCGAGCTGACCGGCATCGACGACGCCATGCTTCGCGATGCTCCGCAGCTCGAGCAGGTTCTGCCGGAATTCCTCAAATTCTGCGGCGACGCACCGCTTGTGGCGCACAATGCCGATTTTGACGTCGGCTTCGTCCGCGCGGCCTGCGAACGCCTTGCGATCCCCTTCGACCCGACCTATATCGACACGCTGGTGCTTTCGCAGAATCTCCTGCCCCAGCTCAGCAAATTCAAGCTCAACCTCGTGGCGGAGGCACTGGGACTGCCGGATTTCCGTCATCATCGCGCCTCCGATGACGCCCTGACCTGCGGCCAAATTTACCGCTGTCTTGCCGAAAGCCTGCAAAGCAGGGGAGTTACCCGTCTGCCCCAGGTCAACGAGGAAATGATGAAGCTGCGAGCCGGCGGCAAGATCCATGACCGCCGCGCCAAGCATATCATCGTCTTTGCCAAAAATCAGATGGGACTGCGCAATCTCTATCACATCATCTCCGATGCCCATCTGAAATATTTCAAGCGCAATCCCAGAATGCCGAAGTCCGAGCTGATGACCTACCGCGAGGGGCTGATCATCGGCTCTGCGTGTGAGGCAGGCGAGCTGTTCCAGGCGGTCATTCAGCACAAAAGTGACGCCGAGCTGAAGCGTATCGCCTCGTTTTACGATTTTCTGGAAATCCAGCCCTTGAGCAACAACCGCTTCATGCTGGCCGACGGGACGGTTGAGACGGAGGAGGAGCTGCGCGATTTCAACCGTACCGTTGTCCGCCTCGGAGAGGAGCTGAATATTCCCGTCTGCGCCACGGGCGACGTCCATTTTTTGAATCCGGAGGATGAGATCTACCGCCGTATTCTGTTGGCCTCAAAGGGCTTTGCGGACTGCGACCGTGAAAATCCGCTCTATTTCCGCACGACGGACGAAATGCTTGAGGAGTTTTCCTACCTCGGGGCGCAGAAGGCGTTCGAGGTCGTCGTCACGAACACCAATCGCATCGCGGATATGTGCGACGTCGTGCGCCCCGTGCCGCACAATCTTTTTGCTCCGAAGATCGAAAAATCCGTCGAGGATTTGAAATCCCTGGTTTACGGAAAAATGCACCGTCTGTACGGCGAAAATCCCCCCAAATTGGTGGTCGACCGTGTCGAGACGGAGCTGCATGACATCATCACCTGCCACTACGACGTTATTTATATGTCTGCCCAGAAGCTGGTGCAAAATTCGCTGGAAAACGGCTATCTGGTCGGCTCGCGTGGCTCGGTCGGCTCGTCGCTGGTCGCCTTTATGTCGGGCATCACGGAGGTCAATTCGCTGCCTGCGCATTACCGCTGCCCGAAGTGTCACTATTGCTCCTTTGATGTGCCCGATGGCATCCAGTGCGGTGCGGATCTGCCCGATGCAGTCTGCCCCGATTGCGGCACAACGCTCGATAAGGACGGATTCAATATCCCCTTTGAGACATTCCTCGGCTTCGGCGGCGACAAGGTGCCCGATATCGACCTGAATTTTTCCGGCGAATATCAGTCCAAGGCGCACGCCTACTGCATCGAGATGTTCGGCGCAAGCCACGTTTTCCGCGCCGGTACGATCGGCACCGTCGCAGACAAGACGGCCTACGGCTTTGTGAAAAAATATCTGGCCGAACGGAATCTCATCGTCACCCGTGCTGAGGAAAACCGCCTCACGGCCGGCTGTGTCGATGTGCGCCGAACCACGGGACAGCACCCCGGCGGCCTTGTCGTCATTCCGCAGGAGAACGAGATCTGGGACTTCTGCCCCGTCCAGCATCCGGCGGATGATGTCAAAACCGACATCATTACGACGCATTTTGAATACCATTCCATGGAGGAAAACCTCCTAAAGCTCGATATGCTCGGCCACGATGACCCGACCATGATCCGCATGATGGAGGACATCACCCACCTTGACGCCAAGCTCATTCCGCTCGATGATAAGGACACCATGTCCATCTTCACCTCCGGCAAAATCCTCGGCTATGAGAACGACCCCATTTTGGGCGAGGTCGGCTCGGTCGGCATCCCCGAATTCGGTACGGGCTTCACTCGGGGAATGTTGATGGACACCAAGCCCACGCAATTCGACACCCTCATCCGTCTTTCCGGCTTCTCGCACGGCACGGACGTCTGGCTGGGCAACGCCAAGGATCTGATCGTCAGCGGCACGGCCACGGTTTCTCAGGCCATCGGCTGCCGTGACGACATTATGAACTATCTCATTCAGTGCGGCTTGCCGGAAAAGCGCGCGTTTAAGATCATGGAGTCCGTCCGAAAGGGCAGAGGTCTGCCCGACGGAGCGGAGGAGGAGATGAAACAGGCAGGTGTGCCCGAGTGGTACATCGGCTCATGCAAGAAGATCAAGTACCTCTTCCCGAAGGCGCACGCTGCGGCCTACGTCATGATGGCCTTCCGCATTGCGTGGTTCAAGGTGCACGAGCCTCTGGCGTTTTACGCCGCCTATTTCTACCGCCGCAGTCAGAAGGACAGCTTTGACGCCGCCATGATGACCCACGGCATGGAGACGGTCAAGTCGCACATTAAGGAGATCAACGCCAACCCCGACCGCTCGGCCAAGGACGATGATCTGCTGACCACGCTCGAGGTCTGCTACGAATTTTATCTGCGAGGCTTCGAATTTGCGGACATGGATCTCTACGAATCGGATGCCATCCGGTTCCTCATACGCGACGGTAAGCTCCTGCCGCCCTTTGTTTCGGTTTCCGGCCTCGGAGCGACAGCGGCCTGTGACATTGTCAACGGTCGTAAAGGGAAAAAGTTCGTCTCCGTCGAGGAATTCTCCGCCGCCTGTCCGAAGGTGTCGAAAACGCACATCGAGAATCTCAAGCTGGCCGGCGCGTTCGGGAATCTTCCCGACACAAGTCAGATGTCGTTGTTTTGACGAAAAATGAGGAATGAATTTGTGCAGTTTGATGAATTCTTGAAAATCGATTGCCGAAATCATAAAAATGCGGTATAATAAATGTGTGAATTTCTAACATAAGGAGTGTTACGTTATGCAGCAACTTGAAAAGCAATTCCATATCCGTTGCGTTGAGGGCGACGTCGGTCGCTATGTCATCCTTCCCGGTGATCCCGGACGTTGCGAATCCATTGCAAAGCTTTTTGACAATCCCGTGCATGTGGCGCAGAACCGTGAATATAATATTTATACCGGCACTCTGCTCGGTGAGAAGGTCAGCGTTTGCTCCACCGGCATCGGCGGCCCGTCTGCCTCCATTGCCATGGAAGAGCTGCACAACATCGGCGCGGATACCTTTATCCGTGTCGGCACCTGCGGCGGCATCGACCTGAACGTCTGCTCCGGCGATATCGTCGTTGCGACCGGCGCCATCCGCTTCGAGCACACCTCCATGGAATATGCTCCCATTGAATATCCTGCCGTTGCCGACCTCGATGTGACCATCGCCCTGCGTCAGGCGGCCGTTGCCATGGGCAAGCACACCCATGTCGGCGTCGTCCAGTGCAAGGATGCCTTCTACGGCCAGCACAGCCCTGCCAAGATGCCCGTTTCCTATGAGCTTCTGCAGAAATGGGAAGCATGGAAGCGTCTGGGCGTCAAGGCCAGCGAGATGGAATCCGCCGCCCTCTTTGTCGTTGCCGATGCCCTCGGCTGCCGCTGCGGTTCGTGCTTCCATGTCATCTGGAACCAAGAGCGTGAGGCTGCCGGCATGGATCAGAACATGAGCGAGGACACCTCCGCCGCCGTTCGTGTCGGCGTCGAGGCGTTGAAGCTCCTCATCGAGCAGGACAGAGCAAAATAATTCGGAACATCTTCTCTCGGCAATCGTCTTAGGAACAGAAAGGGGTGAGGGACATCAGACGCTATTGGTGGACCGTGTGGATCAAGGTTGCGGTGTTGGCCGTCGTTTTGCTGATGGCATACAACTATGCAAGCGATAAAATAGAAGAGCTGATCTCTCCTTATATTCTCGAAGAGACGACCTCCGCAGAGGCACCCTCCGAGGGAGGAGCCGCAGAGGATGCCGAGGAAGAGGGCAATCTGCTGACCGACCTTCTCGGAAAGGTCGAGCGTGTTCTCGGCGTCGAGCTGGACTATGAGAACATGATCTTCGACTATGCGACCGAATACACGCAGACAATCAAGGAAGAATCCAAGGCCGAGCGTGATGTTATCACGGAAAAGCTTTCCTAGTGCTTTCCGATGACACGCGGCGCGGAAATAAAAAACGCTCACCCTGCCGTATGGTGGGGTGAAGCTATTTGAGGGAACAATGGAACGAAACAAACAGATTGCGGCAATGGCGGAAAACGAGGAGGAACGGCTCCTGCTCGTCCGTACCTGTGAAAAGCTGGAACGGGGGAGAGAGAGGGAAGTGCCGGTCAGCACGGCGTTCCTTACGCCGAGAGAGCAGAGCCTTGTGAAAAAGCTCCTGCCGTGGTGCGGCTTTTTCGGCGGCACGGACGGAACACAGCGCAATGTGGCTTATTATCTGCCGGACTATCTGACGGCGGAGGAGCTGTTTTCGGACGACGTGATCTCCTGCATCTGTGCGACCTTTTACGAAAGCAACGCCCTGACGCATCGGGATGTCCTCGGCGCACTGATGGGCTTGGGACTTCGACGCGATGCCGTGGGCGATATCCTTGTCGGAGATCGCTTCGCCGTGATCTTCGTTTTGGAGGAGCTCAGCCGCTACCTTCTTGACAATCTGACAAGTGCCGGACGTCACCACCTGAAGACCGAACGGATTGACCCGTCGACGGTCGTCATTCCGCCGCAGAAGCTACGGGAAATCCATGTAACCGTCTCGTCGCTGCGTCTGGACAGCGTGCTTTCGGCGGCATTTCATCTCAGCCGCGCGGAGGCCGCCGATGCCATCCGCTCGGGGCAGGCGGCGATCCACGCCCTGACCTGCCTGAAGCCCGACGCAGCGGTTCGGGAGGGTGACGACCTTTCTCTGCGAGGCCGTGGGAAGCTGCGCATCCTGCAGGTGCAGGGGCGCACCCGAAAAGACCGCATCGCTCTGAATGTCGGAATATTCGAATGATTTGGCAATTATTTTCCAAAAACCGCGAAATATGATTGACAGCTTGTGTAATGAATGGTAAAATTGACGTGGATATATGAATAAAAAAGGAGGAAAATTCCATGATGTGTCCGAAATGCGGCACGCAGCTTAGTGACGACGCGCGCTTCTGCAATATCTGCGGCAGCCCCGTCGAAGCCGCGAACCCGTGGCAGACCGCAAACGATCTGGGCGATTCCGAACCCGAGCCTCAAGAAAACCCCTATGCTTATTCGCAAAATTCCTATGCTCCGAACCCTGATCCTCAGGATTCCTATGCCCCGAGCCCTTATCCGCAGGATTCCTATGCTCCCAATTCCTACTCTGCGGAGGGTGCTGCCCCCAAGAAGAGCAAGAAGAAGCTCTGGTTCATCCTCGGCGGCGCGGTCGTGCTGGCCGCGGTGGTCGCCGTTGTCCTGATCCTCGTCCTCGGCGGAAGCACTCCGACGAGCGTCGTGGAGGATTATCTTGAATCAAACCTGAGCGGCGACTTCGTTGCAGGTGCTGAGTGCATGGGCTTGGATTACAAAGAGTATATGCGCATTTTATATGAAGATGATGATATCGATGACTTGGTCGATAGCTGGCTTGAAGAACGCGATTGGTATGACGGCGATTGCAGACTGGAATACGAATGTGACGAATGGGACCTCGACTATAGCAAGTGGGAAAAGAAGCTGAAGAAGGCAAAGGACATTGACGACTATATTGATTTTGATATTGATTTCAGCAAGGCACAGCAAGAGGCGTATGTAGATAAATACGAGCTCAGCTACGAGATTAAGAGCATCAAGGAAGAGGAGCTGACCTCCCGCCACGATGTCAAGGCCGCCGAAAGAGCTGTCGAGGACTGGTTTGACGAACACGACTATCTTGAAGATGCGCTCCTTTTTGATGAGGACGATATCAACGGCTACTACCTTGTCACAGGGAAGTGCTCCTTTGAGAATGACGGCGAAAAGGATACGGAACGGTTCAGTATGCTGGTCGTTGATACCTCCGAGGGCTGCTTCATCATCAACACCAACTGGGATCCGGACGACTGATCGCTCCGCCCTTTCGATTGAATTACATTTCACCCCGTCGCAAGACGGGGTGAAGCTGTATCCGAACGGAATGACACGCCCTACGGGTATGGTACATCGCAGCACGCCGGGGTCGGCGTGCCCTACGGGTGCAGACCTCCGCACGATTCTCGTCTCAACGCAAAACCCATCGCTTCCCAAACGGGAGGCGATGGGTTTTGTCGGAGGATCCGTCAGCTTCGGCTTTCCCATCCTGACGATGAGCAAAACCGTTGCCTGCAAGCTTGTAGATTAGAATGCCCAGTTGCCGTTGCGGAAGATGGGGACGGTGCGGCCGTCACGGGTGTGGGCGTCGATGGAGAGGTCGCTTGCGCCGATCATGAAGTCCTCGTGCACCATGGAGTCGTTCAGACCCATCTCGCGGCACTCATCGAGGCTCAGATTTTCGAAGCCCTGAATGGTGTCCGCGAAGCCCCTGCCGAGAGCGAGATGGCAGGCGGCATTTTCGTCGAAGAGAGTGTTATAGAAGAGAAGACCGGAGTTCTGAATGGGCGAATCGTAGGGGACAAGGGCACATTCTCCGAGGTAGGCGGAGCCTTCGTCCATGTCGATGAGCTTTTGGAGCAGATCCTCGTTCTTCTCGGCGTGAACCTCGACGGCCTTGCCGTTTTCGAAGCGGATGGAGAAATTCTCAATGAGCTGACCCTGATAGGACAAAGGCTTGGTGGAATAGACGATGCCCTCGGCCTCGCCCTTCTTCGGGGAGATGAAGACCTCCTCGGTCGGAATGTTCGGATTAAAATAGTGGCCGAGCAGAGAGGTGTCGCCGCCGCCCTTGAATTCGCCCTTTTCCATCATACCGACGCGGAAATTCGTGCCGTTGGAGCTGTGGTATTCCAGCGCCTCAATGCCGAGGCTGTTGAGGTAGGCGCAACGCTCGGCTAAGTCCTTGTTGTGTGCCTTCCATGCGGCGATGGGGTCGTCCGTCACACGGGAAGCCTCCAAAATAGCCTCCCAGAGCTTTTCCATTGCCTGATGCTTGCTCAGCTTCGGGAAGAGCTTCTTCGCCCACGCCGCACCGGGAACGGCGGCGATGCACCATTGATACTTGTTCTCCAGCTTGTCGGTGTAGGGCTTGATGATCGGATAACGAGCCTGCTGTGCCTTGACGACCTTGCCCTGATTGATGCCCTTCAGACCGTCGGGATCCTCGCTCATGAGGTAGATACGGCAGGGAATCTTGTCAACGTAATGCTGCCAGCGCGCCTCCTCGTAGTTCGGAATCTCAGCGAGGGTTTTGTTCGTGCGCCAGCGGTAGTGCACTTTTGTCAGGGGTTGATAGTTCCAGTCGACGACGACACGGCTCGCGCCGGCACGGTAACATTCCTCCACCGTCATCTTGACAAATTCGGGCTGATCCAGCTCGGCGGCGATGAAGACCTCCTGACCCTTTTGCACATTGATGCCGACCTTTGCGATCAGCTCGGCGTATTTTCTCAGTACGGTTTTCTTCATAATGTTCCTCCTGCAAAAAAGATTGCTCTTATTTTACCAGATTTTTCGGGAAAATTCAATATTGCATTCGCGGGAAAATGCGATTACAATAAGAAAAACCCAAAAGCGAGGAAATGAAAATGAAAAAACACGAATTTTCCGCCCTTGTGTCGAAGGGCGTCGTCCTTCTGGACGGTGCGACTGGCTCAAATTTGATGAGGCTCGGGATGCCGCGCGGCGTGTGCACGGAGGCGTGGATCAAGGAGCATCCGCAAGCCCTGCTCGAGCTGCAACGGGCATATGTCGCCGCCGGCTCGCAGATCATCTACGCACCGACCTTTTCGGCCAACCGCTGTTCTCTTTCGAGGCACGACCTGCAGCACAGGACGGCGGAGCTGAACCGAACGCTCGTCGAGCTGTCGCGAACGGCGGCAGACGGCAAAGCTTTCGTCGCAGGTGACATGACGACCACGGGAATTCCGCTCGAGCCGCTCGGCTCGATGAAATATGACGAATTGTTCGACATTTATCGCGAGCAGGCCGAGGCACTTGCCGAGGCAGGAGCGGATCTTCTCGTCATCGAGACGATGCTCGGCATCGAGGAAACGAGCGTTGCATTGGAGGCATCGCAAAGCGTTTGCGACCTGCCCGTCCTTTGCAGCATGACGGTTCAGGCAGACGGCGGCCTCTATTTCGGCTCCTCCTGCTTCGATGCCGTGCAGACGCTTCAGGCGCTTGGAGCGTCCGCCGTCGGCATCAATTGCTCTCTCGGGCCGGAGCAGCTTGAGAGCGTCGTCCGCCGAATGAAGGAGGAGGCTGAGGTGCCGCTTCTGGTTAAGCCGAACGCAGGAATGCCGATCATCTCCGACGAGGGGGAGGCGGTCTATCCCATGACGCCGCAGGAATTTGCAAAGCATATGCGCAGGCTGATCGATGCGGGGGCAAACCTGATCGGCGGCTGCTGCGGCACAACGCCGGATTTTATCGCCGCCCTGCGCTTTTTGCGGTAACCTCGCGCAGCCAATGGCCGTCCCTCGTCCGCAATGCGCCCGATAGAATGAACAGGGCGCACAGAACGCACAGGAAAAAGCCGCTGCGCAGAAAGAGATCGTCGGACGGAAGCTGCAAGCTGACGGCGACGGCGGCCGTGAGGCAGAATAGGCCGGGCAACGCGTCGAGAAGCACCATGCGGTGGCGTGTGACGGTCAAAAGGCGGCGCAAGCTCAGATAGAGATTGACGGCGTGGGTGAGGAAGAAGCTCAAAACATAGCCCCACAGTCCCCAACGGGGCAAAAGAACGAGCAGAAACACGACGTCAAGCAGGGATGTGAGGGTGTTGTAGCGCACGCAGCTCACCTGCTCGGCCAGCCCCTTGAGCATCCCGTCGACGATGGCGTCGAGATAGAGCATGAGAACCATGGGGGCGAAGATCTTCAGATATTTTCCCGCGTCGATACTTCCGTAAAGCCGAAGACCGAGTTGCTCTGCGTTGAGGAACAACACTCCGGCAACGGCGGAGGCGAACAGGATGCACAGACGCAGGCATTTGTCCGTCAGATCGACGATGCGCAGATTTCGCCCCATCGCGCGGCAGCGAGACAGCTCCGGCACGAGCAAATCCGCCACGGAGTAGAGCACGGCGGCAGGGAACATCAAAACGGGAAAAACCATGGCGTGGATCGTCCCGTAGTCGGCCAAGGCCTGCGTTCCGGAGCCGCCGTAGCGAGCCAGACCGTAGGGGATCAAGAGCTGCTCGGCGGTATTCAGACCGGAGCGCAGATAGTCGTTGAGCGCAAGGGGAATACACAGCCGCAGGAGACGACGCTTTATGTGAAGCTCCTCCTTCGGGACAGAGGCGGCCTTCATATCCCGACGGTAGCGCAAATACAGCAGAACGAAATCAAACGCCGCCCCGAGAGAGCTGCCCAGCGTGATGGCGCAGCACGCACGAGCAAGATCGTTTTGCGCCCATGTCAGCAGGAGGGCGACGGTAACGGCGACACAGACCAGTCGCTCGGCAATCTCGATTACCACGAGGTGGCGGATGCGGGCACAGGCGGTGAAATACCCCGTCATCACACCGGACAGACAGGTGAACGGCAGCAGCAAGCCCATCGCCCGAAGGCTCATTGTCGCCCGTTCGTCGTTCAAAAGGCCGACGGCCAGCGGCTTGGCCGACAAAAAGACACAAAAACCGACCGCGGAGCTGATGCACAGCCCGTAGCGAAGACAGGAGGAAATGGCCGCTCGGACGCCGAAGAGCCGCCGCCGTCCGAATTCCTCCGCCGACAGGTTCATCGCCGCCACACGCACGCCGGAGGTGCCGACCAGCATGGCAAAGAGGCTGACGGTCGAGATGAGCTGTAAAAGCCCCAGACCGGAGGCTCCGATGCGGTCGGTCAGGAAAACGTTGAAAAAGATCCCAATCAGCCGCAGAAGCAAATTCGCGGCGGTCAAAAGCAGCGTGCCGCCCAAAATCGAGCTTTTCTTGTCCAAACGATCACCCCCACCCAACCATACACAAAAACGATCCGAAAAATGCTTCCGTTTTCTCAATCGGATCAAAAAACGCAACGCCCGAGCTCGGCGTTGCGTTTTTCGATGTATTGTGGCTTTCGCGCCGTGGGCGGCTGCTTACATGGACTTTCCGTTCAGGGCGGAATAGACGAGCCTGTCGCCCTCGTAGCAGAGCTTCATGGAGAAGAACGGAACATTTTCCCGCATTTTTTGCAGGAAGAGGCGGTCGCCCTCCCACTGCGGCAGACGGTCGAACGCCTCGATGGGCACCCACTCGAGGACGCCCTCGTCGCAGTCGATGAGATCGCCCGTGAAGCCGCTTGCATGGAACAGGTGCATATATTCGCCCTCCCAGCGGTCGGAGACGAAGGTAATGATGCCGCAGTAGCGATAGTTCGTCAGCGTCAAGCCTGTCTCCTCCCGAACCTCGCGCAGGAGACATTCCTCGGGGCTTTCGTTTTCCTCAAACTTGCCGCCGATGCCGACCCACTTGTCCCGATTCAGGTCGTTTTCCTTCTTGACCCGATGCAGGAGGAGGTAGCAGCCGTTTTGCTCGATGTAGCAAAGTGTCGTGTTTTTCATAAAAAAATCAATTCGTCGTAGCCGGTTTCCTCGTCGAATTCGACGCCGATCCGTTGGCCGTCGAGCACGCCGAGCACCAGCTCACAGGTGGTGTTGATGATACAGCCCTCGACCAGATGGCCGCCGACGGTGGACAGATCCTCCTTCGACAGGGCAATGTGCAGATGGCAGCGCGCGGCACTGACCGTCCCGTTCAGGCTGACGATCTCGCAGTGCTCGTCGACGGAGCGGAGATTGACGCCGCTTGCGTCCCGAACACGGGCGCAGGACACGCAGCCGACCGCCGACAAAACAACGGCAGCCGAAATATCATGCTCCAGGGCAAGACGGCGGATGGACAGAAGCAGATCGTCGCCGCGATGCAGACGCTTGCAGATCGTTTGCATGGTCATTTCCTCGGGTTTGTAAAAATACGGACGGCGTCGTGCAGATTGGTAACGGAGCAATGCTCTGCGCCCTGCGCATATTCGCCGTCCAGCGTCCAGCTCATCTCCGCAGGCGCCTCGATCTCGACCGACCGCGTGGAGGTCAGGGTCAGCATGGCGGTGCGGTATTCCTGCGTCAGCAGAGCCAGAACGCAGTCGCTCAGCTCCAGCGGACTGCGCGGCTTGCGGATGAGGAGAACCTCGAACAGGCCGTCGTTCATGTCGACCAGATCGGGCGCGAGGGTCAGGATTCCGGCAACGGAGGTGGAGTTGCTGATGGCGCCGAAGATATAGTCGTCCTCATGCACCGTGCCGTCGGCCAGCGTCAGACGCAGATGGTAGGAGTGGATGTTGGCCAGCTCCTTGACCCCTGCGAGAAGATACGCCAAATGGCCGAGGGCATTTTTCAAGCCCTGCGGCGTAGCGTAGGAGGTCTTGGTGAAGGCGCCGAAGGAGGCAATATAAGAGAAATAGCGGTCATTGAAGCGGCCAATGTCCAGCGAACGGGGCGTACCGTCGACGATGTCCCTTGCCGCGCCGACGATGCTTCTCGAAAGCTTCAGACTGCTGGCAAAGTCATTGGTGCTTCCGGCAGGAATGTAGCCGACGGTTGGCGCGTTTTCCAGACCGTAGAGACCGGAGATGACCTCGTTGAAGGTGCCGTCGCCGCCGATACAGACGATGACGTCAAATTCCGACGCGCGCTCACGCGCGATCACGGTCGCATCGCCGCGAGCGGCGGTCATTTGCACGGTGACCTCGAAGCCGCCGCGGTTGAGGACGGTGATGATGTCCGTCAGCTTGGAGTTTGCCTTTCTCTTCCCCGAGCAGGGGTTCATGATGATCAGAAGCTTTTTCATAGGACAGAGAACCTCAGGTAGAAGATGAACAGGACAATGGCGATCAGAAGACCGAACACGAGGAACCAGCAAAGCTCCTTGGACTGCGGCTTGCGGATGCGGAAGGGGAAAACGAAGGCAAAGGCGGTGATGCCCATCAGACCGCACAGCGCGGCACGGAGCGAGGTTCTGCGGAACAGCTCCAAAAACAGCTCGATGCGGTCATAGCTCAGGCAGAATACGGCGATGATGCAGAAAAAGAAGGGGAAGATGAGCGAGGCGGAGGTGATGGGAAGACCGAGATAGGTCTTGCGGCACTCATCCGTTTCCTTTTGGCGAAGCTCTTCCGTTACGTTAAAATACGCCAGACGGATCATGCCGGCCAGAGCGTAAAAAGCGGCGACGATGTAGGAATACCAGATATTGCCGCAAAGACAAACCGTCATGGTCGCAGGCAGGACACCGAACGCCACGACATCCGAAAGGGAGTCGATCTGGATGCCGTAGCTCTTTTCCTCGGCGGTGCGGTTTTTCTTCGTACGGGCGACCTTGCCGTCGAACATATCGCACAGGCCGCAGAACAGCAGACAGTAGGTGGCCAGAATCGGGTGCCCACAGGTCACCAGCGTGATGCCGCCGATGGCGGACAGCAGGCTCATGTAGGTCAGCACGACCGTGTAATCATAAAAGCCGATCATTGTTTTTCCCTCCGAAATAATCTCTTCTCTCTATTATCCAACATTTCTTTTCATCCGTCAAGTCTTGCGGAGAAAAAAGTCGAAAAAGTGCGCCTGTCAAAATTCTCCTGCGGCATACATGACCGCCGAAAGAGCGCACAGCGGCGCCGTTTCGCAGCGCAGAATCCGCTTACCGAGGGTGCAGATTTTCAGCCCGGCGGCCGCCGCCTGAGCGACCTCCTCCTCGCTGAAGCCGCCCTCCGGCCCCGTCAGGAGAGAGACGGACGAAAACGACTGCGATTGCAGTGCGTTTTTCAGAGTGAAGCTCGTCTCGTTCTCATAAAAATACAGTGCGAGGTCAGACTGCGCGGCTCGTTGCAGCGCGGCGGTGTAGGACGGGAGGGCGAGGATCTTCGGGATGCGCCCCCGACGGGACTGCTCGGCGGCGGAGGCGGCGATCTTCTGCCACCGTTCGAGCTTTTTTACAAGCGACCTTTCGTCCGGCTTCGACACGCACCGTGACGAGGGAAAGCAGACGATCTCGTCGGCACCCAGCTCCGTCGCCTTTTGGATGACGTGCTCGAGCTTGTCTCCCTTGGCAAAGGCCATGTAGACACTGCAGCGGACGGCAGCCTCGCTCACCGACGGCTCGACGGCGTGGACGACGAGGCTGATTTGGCCGACGGCAACGTCGCTCACGGTGCAGCGGTAGTCCGTCCCCTCGGCGTCGCAGACCGTTACCTCATCGCCGTTTTTCAGGCGCAGAACCCTTGCGTGGGCGGCATTTTCTCCGGTCAGAACCATGAAGCTGTCGTGCAGCTCCTCTTTTTCAACAAAAAATCTGGGCATGGCGGTTTTCTCCCCGTGTTCTTTCTGTAAGCATTGTACCAGAAAACGACCGAATACGCAAGAGGAAGAAAGAATTCTAAAATTGAAGAAAAAAGTGGTTGACAAAATGAAAATTACGCTGTATAATAGCGGAGCAATCTGCGAGTGTGCTGGAATCGGTAGACAGGCACGTTTGAGGGGCGTGTGACAACCGTCGTGTGCGTTCAAGTCGCATCACTCGCACCAGCAAAAAGCACCTTTTGCCCATTGGGTAAAGGGTGCTTTTTCTGCGTTCGGGGGACGAAATCCGATTTGCTGTCTTGCAAAATCGGAGGCGTGTGATATAATATAAGGTAATATTAACCGAAACAGGGAGGCGAGTCCTCAAATATGGGATATTTTGACTTGGTCGTCACCGGCATCGCTCTGTCAATGGATGCGTTTGCCGTCTCGATCGGAAAGGGATTGTCCGTCAAACGGGTGCGTCTGCGCCACGGACTGATCGTCGGACTCTATTTCGGCGGCTTTCAGGCGCTCATGCCGCTGCTCGGCTTCCTTCTGGCAAGCAGCTTTGCAGATACCATTGCGTCATGCGACCACTGGATCGCCTTCGGCCTGCTGGTGCTCATCGGAGCCAATATGCTTCGGGAGGCTTTCTCCGACGAGGAGAGCGAGACGAATGCGTCCTTTGCCTTCCGCGTGATGCTCCCCTTGGCTCTGGCGACGAGCATCGACGCATTGGCTACGGGCGTCTCCTTTGCCCTGACCGGTACGAACATCTGGATCGCCGTTTCCATCGTCGGCGTGACGACGTTTCTTTTTTCCATGGTCGGCGTAAAGATCGGCAGTATTTTCGGAACGAAATATCAGAAAAAGGCCGAGATTCTCGGTGGCGTGATCCTGATCCTGCTGGGTATCAAGATCCTGCTGGAGCACCTGAGCGGAGCGGCATAGGAGCAATTATGGAGCTGTGGGATCTTTATGATGCGAACCGGCGGCCGCTGGGACGCAAGCATTTACGAGGGCTGCCGATGAAAAAGGGCAGCTATCATCTGGCGGTATTTGTCTGGGTCTTTGACCGCTACGGGCGCCTCCTGCTGACAAAGCGTTCACCCGAAAAGCCGGCCTTTCCGAACCTTTGGGCGCTGACCGGAGGCGCGGTGATAGCCGGCGAGAGCAGTGTTCATGCCGTTCGCCGTGAGCTGTTCGAGGAGACGGGCATCCGCGCAAAGCCTTCGGAGTTTTCAATGATCGATACATACTGCCGTAAAAATTGCTTCTGCGATGTCTATTTTTTGAAAAAGACCGTGCCACTGGAGCGTCTTGTTATGCAGGAGGGTGAGACGTGCGACGCAAAATGGGTCAGCCGTGCCGAGTTTGAGATGATGGCCAAACGCAAGCAGATCGCCCAACCCGACGTCAAGCGATATGCCCAGCTCGGCTCTCGGCTGGACGAGTTCTTCAAATAACGAAAAAAATAACGCCGAATTCGAAAATATTTTCGAATTCGGCGGTTTTATTTGAGAAAAAGCATTGACGAACGAAAAAAAATATGGTAAAATTGTACTCTATACTGCGGCAGTATTGCCAAGAGACATCTTTCACCCTCTGGGCGCATTATAGCACAGGTTTTTTCGGAATTCAAGTGCTGCTGAGAACAAAATGCAAACGGAGCCGTGCGTGTCATTTCCGGCGCTTCCGCCGCCGATAGATCCAAGCAAAACACACCCAACCGATGATTGAGAAAGGCTGTGATGACCATATGGAAATCAAGGACGTAATGTTCGGAAAAACCGAGCGAAAGAGTTACGCCAAGTATCCGGAGCTGCTCAAGATGCCGAACCTCCTGAAAATTCAGAAGGATTCCTATGAGTGGTTCCTGAACGAGGGACTTCGTGAGGTTTTCCGCGATGTTGCGGCGATCACCGACTACACCGGCAATCTGGAGCTGTCCTTCCTGGACTATTCTCTCGACGAAAAGCCGAAGTACACGGTGGAGGAATGTAAGGAACGTGACGCCACCTACGCAAAGCCCATCAAGGTTCGCGTCCGCCTGCTGAATAAGCAGACCGGCGAGATCAAGGATCAGGAAATCTTCATGGGTGACTTCCCTCTGATGACAAACGGCGGTACC
>CAZKSR010000008.1:0-32928 GCA_964555465.1 uncultured Oscillospiraceae bacterium | reverse complement strand
TTGATCACATGATTCGGCATTGATCCTGCCCCTTTCGTAAATTTCTTTGATTTTTGCAGTGCGTGAAAAATTGTGCCAAGTAAAACCATCTCCTTTCCGTGAAATAAAAAAGAGCCGAGTGCAAAAAAACGCAGTCGGCTCAGGATAAAAAACTGCCGGAAGGGAAGAAAAAATTCTTCGCTTTCGGCAGATTTTTTGCAAATATATTGTTGTGAAAAGCTTGTTTCGTGAGTTCGAATCTCATCGCAAAGGGAAAATCGCAATTTGATATCTACGGATTTGAAACTTTTTGTACGGAGAGTGAAATCCGAGTTTCGTGGCAAACCGCAGGATTTTTTGTCCGTAAAATACGAAAAACTCCGGCAAAACCGGAGCTTTTCGAAGTACATCTTTTTCGTACTCTTTTGATGGTGGACGATATAGGACTCGAACCTATGACCTTCCGCACGTCAAGCGGATGCTCTAGCCAGCTGAGCTAATCGTCCGTAGCGAGGCCTATTATATCCGATGAAGTGCGTTTTGTCAAGCACTATTTTTTGTTTTTTTGAAAAATTTTTCGGGTGTTACAATGATGTGTAACAACCAGGGGAAAAGGGGAAGTGAATGGGGCACAATTTCGGACTTATAAAGGCTTTTCCGGGGGATCAATTCGAAGAGAAGCGCGATGTCTCAAGAGAAGAATTTGCAGAAAACGAGTTTGGATGTAGGAATCCGTTCGGTGCGATAAGCCATCATGATTGACACATAAATCTACAGAGACGTTTGAGTCAATTTTTATATACTTTTTTATGAATGTATTGAAAATCCTGCCCTTAGCAGAAAAATATGTGCAGAATCGTAAAAAAAGATTGCATTTTTCCGCAACATACCCTATAATACCCGTATAATAGGAAGGGAATCGCGCAAATGGACATCATCGAACAAAATGGGCAACGCCGTTTTTGCGGCAATTATCGGATTGCGGGTCATGTATTTTCGCTCAAGAGCTGCTTTATCAAAGTGCATCGGATGTGCGAGCAATATGCCTGCGATGAAGCGGCGGAGTTCTCGGTAGAGACAACATGGGATGACATTCGCAAGGAGCAGGAATACTCCGATCGGGAGAATTCGCTGGAACAGCTTCCGCAAAATAAAATGCCGGCCTCGCTTCTGGAGACGACGGCGGTTTATCGCAAGCTGACGGAGCGTCTTGTTGAAAAAGGGCTGTTTCTCTTCCACGGGTCGGTCGTTGCGGTCGATGGCGTGGCCTATCTTTTCACCGCCAAGAGCGGTACCGGAAAATCGACGCACACGCGCCTTTGGCGTGAGCTGTTCGGTGAACGCGCCGTCATGGTCAATGACGACAAGCCGCTCATTGAGCCGAGGGTGGAGGCCGCCATTGTTCACGGTACGCCGTGGAACGGGAAGCACAAGCTCGGAGAAAACATCTCGGTTCCCCTCAGGGCAATCTGTATTCTGGAGCGATGCGAGGAAAATCACATCGAGCGCATCCCCGTAGCAGAGGCGTTCCCTCTGCTCTGGCAGCAGACCAACCGCGGAAGCGACGTCGGAGGAACCCTCCAACTGCTCGAAAAGACGATCGCCACGGTACCGATCTACCGTCTGAAATGCAATATGGAGCCGCAAGCCGCCCAAATCGCCTACGAAGCAATGAAATAAGAAACCGCCGCCTTGAAATTCGGAGTATTTCAAGGCGGCAGTTGTTTTGTGAGAGGCGATTCGGGCGAGGGGCTGCGGAAAGAAGCACGGTTTGCTGTATCATTTGCGGCGATTTCCGGGGCAACGCACGGTCGAAAGAGGGGAGAGCCGCAGCTTTATATCGTTGCGAGTCCGGAATTCCCGTCTCCGAAGTACTTTTTCGCGTGAATTGCCCGAATCGAAAGTCATCGGCAGACCGAGGGAAAAACGTCGTCTGCCGACGGCTTTATGAATTCGCAGAAGCTATTTCTCGGCTGGGGAGGGGAGACTGAGAAGCCAGTCGACGCTGACCTTCAGAATGTCGGCATAAAGAGGCAGCTCGTAATCCGGCACAAAGCGAGTCCCGATTTCGATGCGGCTGATGCTGTCTCGCTCGATGGGGATACCGGCCAACTGCATTTGTGCGGCAAGGTCGGACTGCGAAAGATGCCGCTGCTTTCGGGCGGCTTTGATGCGTGCGCCGCAAATATTTTTCCTGCCGTTATAGTCATAAATTTTCATCTTCAAACCTCTGTGTTAAAGTTCAGAATTTTTTGCTTGACTTTACCACATTTTTCAAATATAATTGTGTTAAAGGTCAGAAGAATGAAGAATTATTTCGAATTTTGCTTCATTTTCCGCCTTACGCAATCATTTTTCGTAAAAAAACAAGAATGGAGAGATGTTTATGAGGTTTTCTGTTGACAGACTTGTTCTGGCGAAGGAGAAGAAAAAGCTGAACGGGTACATCTTCGGGATCATCGGATTTGCGATTGTGGCGGTTGTTATGGCTTTTACTTTCTTCTCCGATGACGTTCAATCGCTGATGGATGAGGCGGAAGAATGCAGGAGATATGCCAATTTGTTTAGGGGCTATGACTATTATGATGAGATGATCAGTAATGCCTCGGGATTGGAGTTTGCCTATTTTTTCTATCTCTTTATGACATTCATTCCTATGGTATTGCTGATTGTGTATATCTGCAAATATGTCAAGAAGAAGCCGATCGTCCGAAATTACGAAAAAAGCTACATTGAAATCAACGGCGACACGATCACGGGTTTGGCGTTTTATAAGGCCAACGAGGAAGGCTATCCTTTTTCCGTGAACGTGACCGAGCTGACCCATGCTTTTTATTTTGAGAAAAGTCCGTTGAATCTGAAGCTGGCCACGCGCTCGCAGAGCTACTCTTGCCTTGCAATCGAGAGAGCGTCTGAGCTTACGCGGCAGCTCAAGCAACGGATTGCTGAATTGAAAGAAGCCGACGCCGAAGGAGGAAAGCACTAATGTTCTGTCCGAAATGTAACTATCGTCCAGGCGATGAATACAGGTGGTGTCCGAAGTGCGGCACTGTTTTGCAGGAGGAAACAAGTGCAGACCCCAATAGCTTGGAAGCAGCTATGAAAATGCAGTCCCCGGAGGTCGAAAATAGAAGAAGAAAAGCCTATGCGGATGCTGTAATGGATGAAAAGATCAAAAAAGATTTGAACGGAATGGGATTTGGCTCGCTATGCATGGCATTATTCCATTTTCTCGGATTCATCTGGTCGTTACTCTACTTCTTTACCGGAGAGCTTGAAATGGATAGTTTCAGCGAAGGGTCTTTCGGAGAATATGGGCGTGTAATTATCTATAATTCGGGGAACTATTTACACTCAACGAATCCGACCTTGACATGGGTCGAGGTCTTGATGGGCATAGCATTCGTTTTCCTCGCTATGATTTCTTTTACACAATCTTCCAGTTGGCAGTCAAGACGCAAGGCAAACTATTCCACTGTACCTACGATGCTGTTGTTTATGTATCTCGGGTATACAGTCGGACTTATTATTTCATATACACAGATTGACAGCGGCTCTTTCTACGAGGAATTATTCGCAGGTACCTATATTCTCTATATCTTTGTTGCGGCTGTCGTGACGCTTGTAGCCTTTTTCAATTATAAAAGGAAGCACGAAGAATGGCAGTATTATCTCATAACAGAGTCAAAAGGATCGGCAAGCAGACCGAGCGCGAATTATGTGCCGATTCTGAGCACTCTCTCCGCGAAGCCTGCCGCGCAAAAGACGACAACGCAGAATGTGGCGCAGACGGTCAAGCCGACTGCAGATCGGAATACCTTGAAATGCTCCGCCTGCGGAGAAGGCGGTCAACCGCTTAATCGGAACTGCTGCTGGAAATGCGGTGCAAAGTTCATCAAATAATGAACCGATTCCCGTTGCGCGCGCCCATTGTGTGCTTTTGCGATCACAAGGCGCGGAAGCACAGCCCGACACTTCGCGCATATTACCCTTGATGAGAAAAAACAAACCTACTGATCTGAAAAGCGGGTGAAAGAGATGGTGTTTTTCTTTTTCTTTGACGGCGGTATGGTGCTTAGCATCATTGCCATGCTGTTCCTTGCACTGATTGGGCTTCTGCAGCAAGCATTCCCGGTCATTACCGTGATCCTCTGGATTCTTTTTGCCGTATCTGCCGGCGTGAGCGGATTCCTCGCGCTGTTTAATTCCGACACAACGATCCCACGAAGAATCATCAATTTCATCATCAATGTCGTTTCGTTTATTTTTATCGGTATCGTCCTGAATGAATATATCGTTTCACTCCAAAACGCAATGGACATGGGTGGCATTAACGGTCTGTTTGAGTTTATCCTTGTCGGAGTTTTTGGCGCAGTTGAAGTGATGCTAATGGGCGCGGGCTTGTCTTATCTCGGACTTTACATCTCTGTTGATGATGCGACACTGCCCTATGGTGTTCGGATTGGAATTGCAATCGCGGCACTTCTCGTTGCCGCAAAATTGATATTCTAACAGAGCGTAAGGTTTCAAAGCAAGTCGTAGCACGCATACTACTCGGAAGGTGGATTGTCACGCCTGTAGGCCCTCTCGGAACGACAGCCGATGTGGTGTACGAATTCCCATACTACGCTCGACGTGGCGCGGAAGCGCAGTCGGACATTTGCGGCTCTTATCGCGGCGATCCCCCCCCTCGGGGGAGAAATCAAATCTCGACCTCCAATGCGGCCATCGGATGCCGCATTGGAGGTTCTGCTTTTTTTGTTCGAAGGCGCTTTCGCGGCAGCTTGACAAAAAAATCGCACATTCATTGGGGAAGCGACTTGCATTTTGGCATATTATCTGGTACAATATTTTATTGAAATTACAATAGGAGTATTGCTTTCATGTACCTAAAATCTTTGGAGATTCAGGGTTTCAAATCCTTTCCCGACAAGACCGTTATTACCTTCGGCAGCGACATTACGGCCATCGTCGGGCCGAACGGAAGCGGTAAATCGAACATCTCCGACGCCATCCGTTGGGTCATGGGCGAACAAAGCACTCGTGTCCTTCGCGGACAGAAGATGGAGGACGTCATATTCGGCGGCACGCAGAAGCGGCAGCAGGTCGGCTTCGCAGAGGCGACGCTGGCCTTGGACAACTCCAAACGGGAAATGCCCTACGACTCCGATCAGCTCCTCATCACCCGACGGTATTACCGCTCGGGCGAAAGCGAATACTATATCAATAAACAATCCGTCCGCTTGCGTGACATCCACGAGCTGTTCATGGACACGGGTCTCGGACGCGAGGGCTATTCCAACATCAGCCAAGGCCGCATCGACGAAATTCTCTCCGTCAAATCCACCGACCGCCGCGAAATCTTCGAGGAGGCCGCTGGTATTTCCAAATATCGCCACCGTAAGGAGGAAACCGAACGCCGTCTGGCGCATACACAGGAAAACCTCCTGCGTATTGGTGACAAAATTTCCGAGCTGGAGCTCCAGGTCGAGCCGCTTCGTGAGCAGTCCGAAAAGGCAAAAGCGTTTATCGCGTATCGGGATGAGCTGAAGGGGGTCGAGGTTGCGCTCTGGCTGCATCAGCTTGAAAAGCTCAGTGCGACCGCAAGAAAGGCGGAGGAGGATTTTCACTCCGCAAGCTTCATCCTGCAGCAGGAGCATGAAGCGCTGGATAACCTCTATGTGACGAGCGAAACCCTGACCTTCGACCTGCACCAAAGAGACACGCAGATCGACGCTCTGCGAGAGAAAATCGCGCAGATCGAGGCTTCCGCGCAGGAAATTCGCAGTGTCATCGCCGTTTTGCAGACCAATCGCAACAATCTGCTTGCAAATATCGACCGTATTCGGCAGGAGCTTGCGGAGCAGGATGAACGCAGCGGCAGCATCGGCGCACAGATTGCGGCCTTGCAGGAGCGCATTGCCGAAATCGATCTTCAAATCGACACCCTACATACCGCTCTGAAGGCGGCGGAGGACGAGGGAAAGCATCTGGCTGAAGCCGCAGAGGGTATGACGCAGAAATATTTGACTCTCCGCAATGAGCAGGAGCGGTTGAAAACCGAGGAATCCGCACGGCAGGCGGATTGGACGGCCTCGCAGGAGGCAATTGCCCGAACCGAGGCTCGCAAAGCGGAGGTGCTTGCCGACCGCGAGGCGGCGGAGACTCGCCGCAGTGACGCCGGACAACGGCTTAACGCGGCAAAGAACGCCCTGAACGAAGCCCGTGCGGAGAGCACCGCCGCGCAAAATACGCTGGAGGGCTATCGTCTGCGCAGCAAAACGCGAACCGAAAAGCGCGATGCCCTGCAAAAGCAGCTCACGGAGCTGACGGTTCGAACGGACACCGTCAGCTCGAAGCTCCGTATGCTCGAAGAGATGGAGCGTGAGTTTGAGGGCTTTTCCAAGGCCGTCCGCAATGTCATGCAGCAGAGCAAGCGCGGCGCGCTCGGCGGCATCCACGGCCCCGTATCCGCCCTGATTCGAACGAAGGATGCCTGTGCCGTCGCGATTGAGATTGCCCTCGGCAGTGCCATGCAGCAGATCGTCGTAGCGGACGAAGCGAGCGCAAAGGCCGCCATCGGATATTTGAAGCGGTCGGATTGCGGCCGCGCGACCTTCCTGCCGCTGAACGTCATTCAGGGCAGAAGCCTGAATGAAACGGGCGTGGAACGTTCGTCGGGCTTCGTCGGCATTGCGTCGGAGCTGGTCGAGTACAAGCCGCAGTACCGCAACATCGTGTCGAACCTTCTCGGAAAGACCGTCATTGCGGAGGATATGGACAGTGCCATCGCCATCGCCAACCGTTTCGGCCATCGCTTCCGCATTGTGACGCTGGACGGTCAGGTCATCAATGCCGGCGGCTCAATGACGGGTGGCTCGGTGTCAAAAAACGCCGGAATTCTCTCCCGTGCCAATGAAATCGAACGACTGAACCGTGAAAAATCGGAGCTTTCGACCGAGGCGGAAACGCTTCGCGGACGTCTTGCCGAGGCGGAACGTCTGGTGCAGCAGGTTACCTTCGAAATTTCGGCAGAGGAAGCTCGCCTCCGTGCGGCGCAGGACGAAGCCCTGCGATTGGAGGGCGAGGAGAAGCAGTATGCCATTCTTTGCAATGCCATCGATGACGCCATCGCCTCGGCAGAGCGAGAGAGCCTCGCCCTGAACGAACGGCTTGCCTCCGATGAATCCAAAAGTCGGGAGCTGGAAGCCTTGCTTGGCGGACTGCGCAAAAAAATTGCCGATGCCGAGCGCGACCTGGCGACCCTGTCCGATGGGCAGAGCGTTGCCGCCGAGCAGAGCAACCGTCTGAGCGAACGCATGACGAAGCTGCGCATGGAGCTTGCCGCATTTGAGGCGGAGAAAGCGACGGCGAAGGACTCCGTTTCCCGACTGAGCGGTCTGGAGCTTGCCATGCAGGGCGATCGTGCGCAAAAGCAGTCGTTGATTTCCGGCTGCGAGACGGAGGCGGAAGCCCTTGCCGCGCAGATCGGTGAAAAGAATCAGGAGCTTTCGACGAACGACGAGACGGCGAATCGGGAGAAGGAAGCCCTTCGCCTTGTGCTGGAGGAACGCTTCTGCGTCGAGACGCGCAAGACCTCCATGGAGAAGGAGGCACAGCAGAAGAGCCGTGACATTCTGAACATGGAGCGCGAAAGCGCGCGCTTGGAGGCCAAGAAAAATACCGCTGAGATGGAGGAAAAGCAGATCATCGACAAGCTCTGGGACACCTATGAGCTGACGAGAAGCACGGCGTCCGAGGCGGCTGCGCCACTGGAAAATGTTGCCGCAGCTCAGAAACGCGCTTCGGAGCTGAAACGAAAGATTTCCGCCATCGGCACGGTCAACCTCGGCGCTATTTCGGAGTTTGAGCGCGTGAACGAGCGTTATCTCTACCTGACAGGGCAGCGTGACGACGTTCTGACCTCAAAGAATGACCTCGAGGGCATTATCTCCGATATTACAAAGCAGATGATCCTCATTTTCACGGAGGAATTTGCGAAAATCAATCACTATTTCGGCCAAACATTTGTGGAAATGTTCGGCGGCGGCAAGGCCTCCGTGGAGCTGGAGGACGAAAACGATCCGCTTTCCTGCGGCATTGAGATCCGTGTCCAGCCGCCCGGAAAGCAGCTTAAGAGCATTACGCTCCTTTCCGGCGGCGAGAAAGCGTTTGTGGCCATCGCTCTGTACTTTGCCATTTTGAAGGTGCGACCGACGCCGTTCTGTATGCTCGATGAGATCGATGCGGCGTTGGACGACAGAAACGTCGAACGTTTTGCCAAATATCTGCGCAATTTGTGCGAAGGAACACAGTTTATTGTCATTACCCACCGCCGTGGCACGATGGAAGAGGCCGATGTCCTCTACGGCGTGACCATGCAGGAGCAGGGGATTTCCAAGATCCTGCACCTTGATTTGAATCAAATGGAGCAGCATCTCGGACTGATTACGGAGGAATAACATGGGATTTTTCGAAAAAATCAAAAACAGCCTGAAAAAGACGAAAAATGCAATCGCATCCACCGTCGGCGGCGTTTTTGCGGCCTTTTCCGGCGTGAGCGAAGAATTTTACGAGGAACTTGAGGAGAGCATGATCCTTGCCGACATCGGCGTGGAGACTTCGTGCAAGGCCGTCGATCTTTTGCGGCAGCGTGTCAAGGAGCGAAAGCTCAAGGAATCCGAGGAGATTCATGCCTGCCTGAAGGAGATCCTCGTCGAGATGCTTCAGGTCGGTGAGGGCGGCATCCGGATGACGACAAAGCCGTCTATCGTCCTTGTCATCGGCGTCAACGGCGTCGGCAAGACCACCACGATCGGCAAGCTGGCGCATCAGTTCGCATCACAGGGCAAACGCGTGCTCCTGTGTGCGGCGGATACCTTCCGTGCGGCGGCTGCGGATCAGCTTGAAATCTGGGCAGGTCGTGCCGGGGTGCAGATCGTCCGTCAGCATGAGGGGGCGGATCCGGCCTCCGTCGTCTTTGACGCAATTCAGGCGGCAAAGGCTCGCGGCACCGACCTGATCCTCTGCGATACGGCAGGTCGGCTTCATAACAAGGCGAATCTGATGAATGAGCTGGGCAAGATCTCCCGCATCATCGACCGTGAGCTGCCGGATGCCGATAAGGAGGTTCTGCTTGTCCTTGACGGAACGACGGGACAGAACGGCCTGATGCAGGCCAAGGAATTCCAACAGATTGCCGGTGTGACGGGCATTGCGCTGACGAAGCTCGACGGCACGGCTAAGGGCGGCATCGTTATCGCCGTAGCCGATGCCCTGCAAATCCCCGTGAAATATATCGGCGTAGGCGAGCAGATGGACGACCTGATGCCGTTTGAGGCCAAGGCGTTTGTCGATGCGCTGATTTAAGGAGGTAACCATGAGAATTGACGGCAGAGCATTTGACGAAATGCGAAAGGTGAAAGCAACGCTCGGCTTTTCCAAGTTTGCCGAGGGAAGCTGCCTGATCGAGGTCGGTGACACGATGGTCTTGTGCAACGCCTCGGTCGAGGAGCGTGTTCCGCCCCATGTGCACTCCGGCGGCTGGGTCACGGCGGAGTATTCCATGCTTCCCCGAGCCAATCGGGAGCGTAGCAAGCGTGACGTGTCGAAGCTCAAGCTTTCACCGAGAAGTGCGGAAATCCAGCGGCTGATCGGTCGCAGTCTGCGCTGCGCCATCGACTTGGAGCTTCTCGGGGAGCGAACGATCACCGTTGACTGTGACGTCTTGCAGGGCGACGGCGGCACGAGAACCGCTTCCGTGACGGGCGGCTTTATCGCCATGACACTGGCCTGCCGCAGCCTGATGGAAAAGGGCCTTCTCACCCGTATGCCCGTGCGTACCTTTGTCTCCGGAATCTCGGCAGGCATCGTCCGAAACGAGGCCATGCTCGATTTATGCTATGAAGAGGATTCCCGTGCGCTCGTCGACCTCAACTGCATCATGACGGCGGACGGAGGCATCGTGGAATTGCAGGCGACGGGGGAGGGCAGACCCTTCTCTGTCGAGGAAGAGCGCAAGCTCCTCGCCCTTTGCCGAAAGGGGAACGCACTTTTGACGCAGATGCAGCGTCGCTGTCTGGGAGGTCTGGAATGAAGCTGGTTTTAGCGAGCAACAATGCTCACAAGCTCGAGGAACTGAAAGTCATCCTGTCTCAGCTCGGCATGGAGGTCGTGCCGCAGAAGGAGCTGAATATCAATATCGAGCCGAATGAAAACGGCACGACCTTTGAAGAAAACTCCTATATCAAGGCCAAGACCATCATGGACGCCTGCGGTCTTCCGACCATTGCAGACGATTCCGGACTGATGGTGGAAGCACTCGGCGGCGAGCCGGGCGTCTATTCCGCTCGATACGGCGGTGAGCAAAACAAATCCGACCGCGACCGCCTGAACTACCTGCTTTCCAAGATGCATGGGGTGGAAAACCGCCGCGCAAAATTCGTCTGCGTCATCACCATGCTGACGCCGGACGGCGGAAAGCTGGTGGCAAGAGGGGAGTGCCCGGGCGTCATCCTCGATGCGCCGCACGGGGACAACGGCTTCGGCTATGACCCGGTGTTCTATGTGCAGGAGGCAGGGTGCACCTTTGCCCAGCTTCCGTCCGCCGAAAAAAATCGAATCTCCCATCGTGCCCGTGCTCTGGAGCAATTCGCACAGATGGTAAAGGAGGGAAAGCTTCATGCTGACAAGTAAACAGCGAGCCGATCTGCGAGCGGAGGCCAACACGCTTGACACGACCCTGATGGTCGGCAAGGGCGGCGTAACCGAGCAGGTTTTGGAGGAAGCCAAGCGGCAGCTTGAGGCGCGCGAGCTGATCAAGGGGCGGGTTTTGGAAACGGCCCTGATGAGCGCGCGAGAGGTTTCCGACGAAATCTGCGACGCACTGAACGCAGACGGCGTGCAGTGCGTCGGCTCCAAATTCGTCCTGTATAAAAAATCCGAGAAGAAGGCGCAGGAGGCAGCGGCACAGGCTCGCCAAGAGCGCAGAAAGAATGCAAATCCCGTCCGAAAGGGCGCACAGGAACGCAGACGAAAGGCGCGTGAGGAAAGGGAACGCCGCAATGAATATTTCCGGCAAAGTGCCATTCAAGCGGCCATCGAGCGGCGAAAAGCCACAAAATCTTAAGCAGGAGAGAATGTTATGGCGAGGATCGGTATTTTCGGCGGAAGCTTCAATCCGCCTCATTTGGGACATATTCTGGCGGTTCGTGAGTTCCGCCGCAAGCTGGCACTTGACAAAGTTCTGCTCATTCCCGCGTCGATCCCTCCGCATAAGCGTCTTTCCGCCAATTCGCCGGGCGCAAGGGCTCGTTTGGAAATGACCCGTCTGGCCGTGCAGGGCTTGCAGGATGTCGAGGTTTCGGACATTGAGCTGAACCGCACGGGGACAAGCTACACCGCCGATACCCTCGCTGAGCTGAAGCGGCAATACCCGAACGATGAGCTGTTTTTGCTCATGGGGACGGATATGTTCCTCTCGTTTGAAAGGTGGCACTGCCCGGAAAGCATCACCTCTGCGGCGACGCTGGCCGTTGCCCACCGTGACCGCGACTGCCTGCAAACGCTGACGGACTGCGCCGAGCGGCTGAAGGAGCGCTTCTCAGCGGAGGTCATTCTGATTCCCAATGATTATCTTGTCATCTCATCGACCTCTGTTCGGGCAATGCTGGCCTTCGGCTTTGCCGAGCAGTATCTTGCGCCGCAGGTTTTCGACTATATTCGGGAAAACCGCCTTTACTATGTCGGTGATGATTTGAAAAATCTTCCCTTTGAACGGCTGAAGGAGGTCAGCCTGTCGCTGCATAAGGACAAGCGTGTGCGCCATGTCATCGGTTGCAGTGACACCGCGGTTCGTCTGGCCGTTCGTTACGGCGAGGATCCGAGCATTGCTCGCCGCGCCGGAATTTTACATGACATTACCAAGGCACTGACGGACGACGAACAGTTGCAATTATGCGAAAAATATGATATTATACTAAGTCAGTTGGAGCGAGAGAATCCCAAGCTCCTGCACGCCAAGACCGGTGCGGCGGTAGCCCGTGAGGTCTTCGGAGAATCAGAAGCGGTTTGGCGCGCCATTCACTGGCATACGACCGCTCGGGTGGGCATGACCACCATGGAAAAAATACTCTATCTGGCCGACTATATGGAGCCGAACCGAGATTTTGAGGGTGTTGAGGAGCTTCGCCGATTGACGGATTGTTCTCTGGACGCTGCTCTGCGCCTCGGCCTTCAAATGTCCGTCGAGCAGCTCACCCGTCGCAAGATGGAGATTGACCCCAACTCGCTGGCCGCATTGTATTCACTGGAGGACAAACAATGAATCAAAAGGAAGAAAAACGGCAAGAAGCCACGACGGACAAGGACGACGGCAGGATCAGCCCGAAGGCGCGAGCCTGTTTCTGGCTTGCCTCCGCTGTCACGGTCTTTGTCTGTGCGGTCATCATGTGCCTGACTCTCATCGGAAAGAGTGCAGATTCCGCTTCTCCGCTCGTTACAACCGACAAGAACGTTTCGGACATCCGATACGAGCTTGACAGCTCGAATCCCACGTCACCGAACGAGCCTCCGGAGGATGACACGGCTGTTTTGGTCAGCCCCGTGAGCGTCAACAGCTCTTCGACCCTGAACATTCTTCTCATCGGTTACGATGAGCAGACGACGCAGACCGATACGCTGATGATCCTCAGTGTTGATCTTAAGAACGCCACGGCCGGTATGCTGAGTATTCCGCGTGACACCTATGTTTCCGGCGGCTTCACGCTGGACAAGATCAACCGCGTCTATTCCGACCGAGGTACGAGAGGCTTGGCGTCGCTGAAAGAGCTGATTGAGAGCATGATCGGCTTCAAGCTGGACTATTATGTCCTCTTTGACGCGGACGCCATGGCTGATATCGTCGAGCTGTCGGGGCCGATCACCTTCGACGTCCCGTCCGAGCCTGCCTATCATCGTCTCAAGAGCGGAACGCAGGAAATTTCGGCAAGCGATGCCTTTGCCCTCTTCTGCTTCAAGGAAGCCTATTCGGATGTCGAGACGAATCCTTATTTTGTGCAGAGAGACTATTTGGCGGCGATTTTAGACGCCCTTCTGAGCGATCAGAGCACGCTGGCAGCCGATTGCGAGGCGATCTGCAATGCACTGGAAACCGATCTTTCTCCCGAAAATCTGGCATTTTTGGCGAACCTTTTGAAGAATTTCCGCTTTTCCGCGTCGTTCAGCAGAGCCCTCCCGGGCGGCGAGATCACCGTCGACGGCGTCGATTATTATGAGGTTGATATTGATAAAGCAGTGGAACTGCTCAACGAGAACATCAATCCGCTGTCAGCCGATTTGACAAAGTACGACGTCAACTTCCGCCAGAAGCAAGCCGGCAGCGGCGAGGGCGAGACTTCACCGTGGGGCTTTGGCGACAATACGGAGGACGAGACGCAAGAGCCGACGGAGGAACCGACGGAGGAACCGACGGAGGACGAAACGCCCTCCGAATCGGAGGGTGAGCCCGAGCCGAGCGAAACGGAGGAATCCTCCGAGACGCAGACGCCCACCGAGACCCAGGAGCCGACCGAGACGGATGCTCCGACCGAACCACCGACCGAAACGGATCCGCCCGAAACCTCGGGCGGCGACGATGAATAAGGAGAGATGAAAATGTATACACCGAAGGAAATCGCCCTCGAAGCGGCAAAGGAACTCGATGCCCACAAGGGCTTGAACATCAAGCTGCTTGAGGTTACGGACGTGACGAGCATCGCCGACTATTTCCTCATCTGCACCGGCACATCCAATACCCACGTCAAGACGCTCTGCGACAGCGTCGAGGCGAAGGTGACCGATGAGCTGGGTGAAGCGCTTCTGCATCGGGAGGGACACCGCGGCGGCACTTGGGTGCTGCTGGATTTCGGCTGCCTCGTGGTGCACGTATTTACCAATGAAACCCGCCAATTTTATGATCTGGAACGTCTTTGGAACGACGCAACGCCGGTTGCGCTGACCTTGGCGCAAGAGGTATGAGATGAAATATGATTTTGCCGCCATTGAGAAAAAATGGCATCAAATTTGGGAAGAAAAGCAGCTTTACAAGGCAGAAAACGGCTCCGAAAAGGAGAAGTTCTATGCGCTGATCGAGTTCCCGTATCCCTCCGGCGTCGGTCTGCACGTCGGCCACGCTCGTCCCTATACCGCAATGGACACCGTTGCCAGAATGCACCGGATGCAGGGACAGAACGTTCTCTTCCCGATGGGCTACGACGCCTTCGGCCTGCCGACGGAGAACTACGCCATCAAGAACCACATCCACCCGGCGATCGTGACGAAAAACAACGTCGCCAATTTCCGTGCGCAGCTTCAAGAGCTGGGCTACAGCTTCGACTGGGATCGTGAGATCAACACGACCGATCCCAAGTATTTCAAGTGGACGCAGTGGATCTTCCTCCAGCTCTTCCGCAAGGGCCTTGCGTATAAAGCACAGATGCCCGTTAACTGGTGCACCTCGTGCAAGTGCGTGCTGGCCAACGAGGAGGTCGTCGACAACGCCTGCGAGCGTTGCGGCAGCCCTGTGATCCGCAAGGTGCAGAGCCAGTGGATGCTCCGCATTACACAATACGCCCAGAAGCTTCTGGATGACCTCGACGAGGTCGACTTTGTCGATCGGGTCAAGGCGCAGCAGCGCAACTGGATCGGCCGCTCGACCGGCGCACAGGTGCGCTTCGGCTCGACGCTCGGTGATGAGATTCTGATCTTCACCACAAGGCCGGACACCCTCTTCGGCGCAACCTACATGGTGCTCTCGCCTGAACACACTCTGGTCACGAAATGGATGGATGCTCTGGAAAATGCCGACGAGGTTCGCGGCTACCAGGCGGCCGCCGCTGCAAAATCCGACTTTGAGCGCACCGAGCTTTCCAAGGAAAAGACCGGTGTGCAGCTTAAGGGCGTCTTCGGCATCAATCCCGTCAACGGCGCGAAGATTCCGATCTTCATTTCCGACTATGTTCTGTCCACCTACGGCACCGGTGCGATCATGGCCGTCCCGGGGCACGATGAACGCGACTGGGCGTTTGCCAAGAAATTCGGCTGCCCGATCATAGAGGTCGTCAAGGGCGGCAACGTTGAGGAAGCTGCTTTCACCGACTGCGACACGGGTGTCATGGTCAATTCAGGCTTCCTCAACGGCTTATCGGTTGAAGAGGCGAAGAAGACCATTATCGACTACCTGACGAAGGAGGGCATCGGTGAAGCGAAGGTCAACTTCAAGCTTCGCGACTGGGTATTCTCCCGTCAGCGTTACTGGGGCGAGCCGATCCCCATCGTCCACTGCGAAAAGTGCGGCACGGTCGCCCTGCCCGAAAGCGAGCTGCCTTTGCTCCTTCCCGAGGTTGAGAGCTATGAGCCGACCGACGACGGCCACTCGCCGCTGGCAGCCATGACCGACTGGGTCAACACGACCTGCCCGTGCTGCGGCGGCCCTGCCAAGCGCGAGACGGATACCATGCCCCAGTGGGCAGGCTCGTCGTGGTATTTCCTGCGCTATATGGATCCGCATAACGACAGCGCGCTTGCCTCGAGGGAGGCCATGGAATATTGGAGTCCGGTCGACTGGTACAACGGCGGCATGGAGCATACAACCCTCCACCTCCTCTACAGCCGTTTCTGGCACAAGTTCCTCTATGACATCGGCGTCGTGCCGACGAAGGAGCCGTATGCCAAGCGCACGAGCCACGGCATGATCCTCGGTGAGGGCGGCATCAAGATGTCCAAGTCGCGCGGCAATGTCATTAATCCCTCGGATGTCATCGCGGAGTACGGTGCGGACACCATGCGCACCTACATCGTCTTTATCGGTGACTTTGAGAAGGCCGCTTCATGGTCGTCCAACGCCGTCAAGGGCTGCAAGCGCTTCCTTGACAAGGTCTGGAATCTGGCCGAGATGGTGACGGATCACGAGCTTTCGTACTCCGCCAAGAACGAATCGATCCTCCACAAGACCATCAAAAAGGTCACCTCCGACATTGATTCGCTCAAGGGCAACACCGCACTGGCTGCATTGATGACGCTGGTCAACACGCTGTCGGACAACGGCTGCAACGCAGGCGAGCTGAAGACGCTCCTTGCGCTTCTCAGCCCGTTTGCACCGCATATCTGTGATGAGCTGTGGGAGCTCCACGGCTTTGAGGGCATCTGCTCCGTATCCGAGTGGCCGACCTACGACGAAGGTAAGTGCAAGGACAGCGAGATCGACATGGCAGTTCAGGTAAACGGCAAGCTCCGCGGCACCATCCATGTGGCCGCCGACCTCGATAATGACGCCGTCATCGAGATCGCCAAGGCCGACGAGAAGATCGCAAAGTTCTTAGAGCGTAACGGCGGCAGTATCGTTAAGACCATCGTCGTGAAGAATAAGCTCGTCAATCTGATCGTAAAGTAAAAGTTTTGCGTATAATTTGCAAAAAAATGAAAAAAGTTTGTGGATTATGCTTGACTTTTCAATCGGAATTCATTATAATCATATACGCCGTTTGAAAGCGGCCCTGAAAGCATCCTGGATTGAACCGGTTGCGTCCGGAGGGAGGGAAAACGATGTCTGAGATCCGTGTCAAGGAAAACGAGTCTCTGGAGAGCGCACTGAAGCGTTTCAAGAGAAGCTGCCAGAGAGATGGCGTGATTGCCGAAGTCAAGAAGAGAGAGCATTACGTCAGCCCGAGCCTGAAGCGGAAGCAGAAGTCCGAAGCTGCTCGTAAGAACAAGAGAAGAGGCTACTGATTCCCATCCCCCATTCATTGAATCAAAAACAGGTACGATTTCGGTCGTACCTGTTTTTTGCATATTCAGATTGAAATGCTTTTTAATCGGTTTTCGGCGCGAGTTCTTTTGTGTACAGAACATATTGGCCGATACAGCAAAAGCCGAGGTCACGCAGAACGGGCTTTTCTTCGTCACCGCAGAAATAGGTCAGGTATTTTGCGCCGCTGCGTTTGCAGGCACCGAGCGCGGCGTTCAGCAGCTCCCGAAACACGTCCTTGCGGAATACGCCGTCGAAAAACTCGCAGCCGAATATTTCGCAGCTCTCATCGTCACCCGTGAAAAAGATACCGCCGATCGGCATACCCTCCCGACGGTAGATGAAAATCGTCCAATCATCGAGCGCCTCGAAGATGCGCTCTGCGTTCCAATAGGCATCGTTGTCATGATATACCGTTCGAAAAAGGTCATAATTGTCCCGTGTGATCGATTCGACGTGCTCGCTGCATTTCACGGGTGAATATTCCGCAAGAAAAAACGAGTGATTCCAGTCGCTTTCAACGCATTGAAAGCCGCGCTCCGCAAGCTCATGCGTTGCCGCTTGATTCTCCGACGGGAACCCGAAATATGCCGTAAATCCGACGAATTTTTCCTCTAAAAGTTCAAGAAGCTCCGTCAAGGCGAGCGTCATACCGCGATGGATATGAAGCCCCGTCAACTGGAGATATTTTTCCTCCGGAATCCAATAATACGAGATCCAGCCCTCGACTCTTCCGTCAAGGCAAAACAGCAGCAGCGCATCGTGCTCCCTCGTTGCGGCACGCTGCGCATCTCTCAGAAAATCAGCTTTTGTCTTGATTCCGTCGGCGTAGGTGGGGTAGGACGAGCTTTCCGGTTCAAGGGCGAGACGGTACACAAAGTCGCCGTATTTTTTGATGTCCTCCACACTTGCTTTGATCAGCATAGAAAGCCTCCCACAGCTTCGGGAATCGGCACCCATAGTCCGCAATGCCGGACTGCGTCGGTTCCTTCCCGTGCGTTTTCCATTTTGCCCTGATTCGCGGGCTTGCCGATATTATAACACGGGGCGGATTTCCTTGCAACGCCTCCTGATTTTTTTGTTGCGATTTTTCGAAAAGAATGGTATACTGTATAAGAGAGAGAATAGCTTTTTGGGAGAACCTATGAACGAACCGACCTATCATCTCAGCGGCGTGATGCACTCGCCCGATGCGCTTCCGGCGGATTTTGACGGCCCGTTGGATGTGATTCTGCTCCTGCTGAGTAAAAATAAAATAGAGATTCAGGACGTGAGCATTTCTTCGATTTTGGAGCAATACCTTGCCTATCTTGAGGAAATGAAGCGGTTGGATATGGAAATTGCGAGCGAGTTTATCGCTATGGCCTCGCACCTGATGCTCATCAAGACAAAAATGCTGCTCTCTGCGGCGGAACGGGAAGAGGCCATCGGGGAGATGGAGCTGCTCATCCGCTCGCTGGAGGAGCGTCAGCGCGCCGAGGCGTTTGACCAAATCCGCAAAGCGATGGATTTCTTGGAGCCGAGGAACGAGATCGGCTGCAATATTTTCGTGAAGCTGCCGGAGCCGTATCAGCCCGATACGACCTATCGCTACCGTCACGAGGCGAGCGACCTGCTTCGCTCGTTCGAGATGATGCAGGAGCGCAGCGACCGCAGGCTGCCGCCGCCCATTGCGAATTTTCAGGGCATTGTCGGCACTGAGCCGTATCCCGTGACGAAAAAGGCAAAGGAGCTGCTCAAACGTCTCGTGATGCGGGGAGTGGAAAAATTCCGCAGCCTCTTCAAGGGCAGCCGCAGCCGCAGCGAGATCGTCGCCACCTTTTTGGCGATTTTGGAATTGTGCCGTCTGCACTCCGTCTGGCTGGAGGAGGATGCGCAGGATGTGAATGTCCGCTTCCGCAAGATGCCGGACGAAAAGATGGAGGATGACGATGGAACAGTCCGAATTGAAGCGAATACTTGAGGCAATCTTATTCGCCGCAGGGGAGAGCGTCGAGACACAGCGGCTGGCGCTGAGCATCGGCTGCACGACAGACGAGATCGACCGCGCGGCGCAGGAGCTTATGGACGAGCTGTCCTTCGAGCGTCGGGGTGTCCGCGTTGTTCGGCTGGAAAATGCGTACCAGATGTGCTCCTCCGGCGAGATGTCGCAGTATATTACCAAAACGCTCGAAACGAGGAAACCGCCGAAGCTCTCGTCGTCCCAGCTCGAAACCTTGACCGTGATTGCCTATTATCAGCCGGCGACGAGGGCGTATGTTGAGCAGATCCGCGGCGTGGACAGCTCCTACAGCGTCGGTGCCCTGCTGAATAAGCATCTCATCGAAGAGTGCGGTCGACTGAATGTCCCCGGCAGACCCATCCTTTACCGAACGACCCCCGATTTTTTGCGGACATTCGGCTTGGAATCGCTGGAGGACTTGCCGGAAATTGAAAAAATGCAGTTCGGAAAACGGGAACTGCCGGAAGAAGAAAAGGAAGGTACCGAAAATGAGTAAAAATGTATCCGAAGTTTTGAATATGTCCATGGAGAAGGTTCGACAGATGGTCGATGCCAATACCGTCGTCGGTGCGCCCATTGCGGTCGGCAACGATGTGACCGTCATTCCGATCTCCAAAATCAGCCTTGCCCTCGCCTCGGGCGGCGCGGACATGGCGGCGAAGGAGACGGCTGCCGGCAGCTTCGGTGGCGGCGCCGGCTGCGGCGTCAAGATTCTCCCTGTGGCGATGCTCGTCATTCAGGCAGACCGTGTTCGGATGCTCCCGATCGGTGAGCCTGCAAATTCCGCCGCCGAACGGCTGATCGAAGAGCTCCCGGGACTGGTCGACAAGATCACCGACCTGATTCGGGATCGCAAAAACGACGCTTCCGAGATTTAACAGGCGTATTTTTCTCACCGCAGGTACAAGCTATCTGCGGTGATGAAGTATGCAAAAAACGATGCGTCGGGCGATGGCGAGCTGTTTGATTGCCCTCGCCCTTCTTTTGCCTGTTCATGCGGCGCCCGAAACGAGTGCGCAGTCTGCGATTTTGATCGATGCCGACACGGGACAGGTTCTCTACGAACACAATGCAGACACGCCGTCGCTGATCGCCAGCACGACAAAAATCATGACGGCACTCGTGGCTCTGGAGCATTTGCCGCCCGAGCAGGAGGTTACGATCCCGAAGGAGGCCGTCGGCATCGAAGGCTCCTCGCTCTATTTGCGGGCAGGGGAGAAGCTTACGGTCGAGGCACTGGTCTATGGCCTTCTGCTCCACTCGGGCAACGATGCGGCGGTCGCACTGGCCCTTGTCGGCGCAGGCTCGGTCGCGGAATTTGTCGACCTGATGAATCTGAAGGCGCAGAAGCTTGGCCTGACGCATACGCATTTTGAAAATCCCAATGGACTTGACGGAGAAAATCATCATTCCTCTGCCCGTGATCTGGCTGTTTTGACCCAAAATGCGCTGAATAATGAATTATTTGCGAAAATCGTTTCGACAAAAGCCATCCAAATCGGCGGCAGGAGCCTGACCAATCACAATCGACTCTTATGGTGCTGCGAGGGCTGTATCGGTGTAAAAACCGGATATACCAAGGCTGCCGGGCGGACGCTCGTCAGTGCGGCCTGCCGCAACGGGCGGACGCTCATTGCCGTCACGCTGAACGACGGAAACGACTGGCAGGATCACTGCCGCCTGTATGACTTCGGTTTTTCGCTTTATCAAAACAAAACCATTGTGCGCGCCGGACAGACTGTGGCGCAGGCTGCGTTAATGAACGGTCGGACTGCCGATCTGATCGCAGGCGAATCGCTCGACTATTTTTGTGCGGAAAACGAGACGGTGCGATTCGAGCCGGACTATCCGAAGCAGACTTTTTCCCCGGGGGCTCCGGGAAGCTTCGCGGGTTTCGGCGGCGTCTATGTCGGGCAGCGAAGAATTGCCACGATTCGCCTGCTCTGGGGGAGAGAAAATGAAGCAGAGAATTCAGAAAATCCTGTCGTCGCACGGCGTGGCCTCTCGCCGTGCGGCTGAAATAATGATCGCGCAGGGGCGTATCACCGTCAACGGCAGGGTCGCCGTTCCGGGCGACAGCGCCGATCCGTCCATCGATCGCATCTGCGTCGACCGAAAGCCCCTGCCGAAGAGGGACGAGGCGGTTTATCTCATGCTCTATAAGCCGCGCGGCTATGTCACGACGCTGCATGACGAGCTGGGTCGAAAAACGGCAGCGGAGCTGATCGACTGCGGCTGTCGGGTCTATCCCGTCGGCCGCCTTGACGCGGCTTCGGAGGGACTTCTTCTCTTTACCAACGACGGCGCACTGGCCAACGCCTTGATGCATCCCAAAAATCAGATCGAGAAGGCATATGAGGTCACTGTCCGAGGCGCGCTTTCCACGGCGCAGGTCTTACTGGAGCGGCGGATCGAGCTGGACGGACGAAGGATCGCACAGCCGCTCGTCCGCCTCCTTCGGGAGAACGGCGAAAAAGCGACCTACGAGATCGTCATCCATGAAGGCAGAAATCGCCAGATCCGCAGAATGTGCGAGGCGGCAGGCTTGCAGGTTGCCCGACTGTGCCGCGTGCGAGAGGGAGGTTTGTCGCTCGGTGGCCTTGCGGTCGGAGCGTGGCGTTTTTTGACGGAAAATGAGGTGGAAATTCTCAGAAAGGAGAGCGGCCTGTGAGTGCGGATATTTTGATCGAGCTACAGGAGAAGCTGCCGTCTTTTTCGAAGGGAAAGCGGCGCATCGCGCAGTATATCATCGATACATATGACAAAGCGGCCTTCATGACCGCATTGACGCTGGGGAAAGCCGTGCAGGTCTCCGAGTCGACCGTCGTCCGCTTTGCGACGGATTTGGGCTATCACGGCTACCCCGATCTTCAGAAAGCTTTGCAGGAGATCGTCCTGACCCGTCTGACCAATGTGCAGCGCATGGAGGTCGGCTCGGAGCGAATGGAGGAAGGAACCTTCCTGCTGCAAACGCTTTCGGACGATGCCGATCGCTTGCGCCGCTGTCGGGAAGAAATCTCCGAGGAGATGTTTGGGGCAACGGTCGAGGCGATGTGCGCCGCTCGGAGAGTATATATCGTCGGCGTGCGCTCGTCCGCAGCGCTTGCGATGTTTTTGAATTATTACTTACAATATATTTTTGAGGACGTCCGTGTGATCACGGTGGCTTCTCCGGCGGCAGCCTTGGAGCAGCTTGTGCGTCTTTCCCGGGAGGATGTCGTTTTTACGATCGCTTACCCCCGCTACTGCGCCGCAACGGTTCAGGTTATGGAAGCGGCAAAGAAATTCGGCGCGACGACGGTTGCTCTGACAGACTGCGCCGCCTCGCCTCTGGCCGAGCACGCCGACCTTCTTTTGGTGGCGAAAAGCGACATGATCTCCTTTGCCAATTCCCTCGTCGCGCCGATGAGCGTTCTCAACGCTCTGATCGCATCGTGCGCAACGAAACGAAGAAAGGAAACCACCGCAACGCTGGACAGGCTCGAGGATGTCTGGGATGCGTACCGTGTGTATGAAAGCTATGAAGCCTGATGTGATCGTAATCGGCGGCGGTGCTGCCGGGATGTTTGCGGCGGCAACGGCAGCAAAAAAAGGCCTGTCCGTTCTGCTGCTGGAAAAAAATGAACGGAACGGAAAAAAGCTTGCTATCACGGGAAAGGGCCGCTGTAATGTGACCAACGCCTGCTCCGCCGAGGAGGTTTTGAAGCAGATTCCTCGCAACGGACGCTTCCTGTTCAGTGCCCTCAGCCGTTTTTCTCCGGAAGACACCATGCACTTTTTCGAGGAAGAGGGCTGTGCGCTGAAGGTCGAACGCGGCAACCGTGTTTTTCCGGTTTCCGACCGCTCGGCGGATGTGATCGCCGCGCTGGAACGGGCAATGAAAAAGGGCAAGGTCGAGCGCAGACGGGCGACCGTCACGGGGCTGTTTGCGCAGGAGGGGCATATCGCGGCAGTCAAGACGACCGACGGGCTTCTTTCCGCACGGCAAGTGATCCTGTGCACCGGCGGCGCGTCGTATCCGCTCACAGGCTCCACCGGCGACGGCTACCGCATGGCAGAGGCGTTGGGACACCGCATCATTTCGCCTGTCGGCTCGCTGGTACCGCTCAATTCCTCCTCGGACTGCGCAAAAATGCAGGGTCTTTCCCTCAAAAATACGAAGCTTCGGCTTCTCAACGCAAAGGGCAAGGCGGTTTTTCAGGACTTCGGAGAGCTGCTTTTCACCCACTTCGGGCTATCCGGGCCGATGATATTGTCGGCCTCTGCACATATGAAGGAGGGGGAACGGTACACGGTCAGCCTCGACCTCAAGCCCGCGCTCGACGAGCAGACGCTTGACGCACGCTTCCTCCGTGATTTTGAAAAATACGCCAATCGCAGCATGGAAAATGCGCTCTCCGACCTCTACCCGACCTCGATGATTCCCGTAATGCTGGAACGCTCGGGCATTGCACCCGACTGTAAGGCGAACTCGCTGACCAAAGCACAAAGGCGAACCCTCTTGGAGCAAACGAAGAATTTTTCCATACCGATTGTCGGAAAGCGCCCGATCGAGGAGGCCATCGTCACACGCGGCGGCATCGATGTTCGGGAGGTCGACCCGAAAACGATGCAGTCGAAATTGGTCGAGGGGCTGTATTTTGCAGGGGAAATCTTGGACTGCGATGCCTATACCGGCGGCTTTAATCTGCAAATCGCGTGGTCGACCGCCTACGCCGCCGCAAGTGCCTGCGCCGATTTATATTGACAAAGGCGACAATATTTGATATAATAACCGAAGCTTTTGTGACGGAGTGTGATTATGACAGATCAAATTTTCAGTGTTGCCATCGACGGCCCTGCCGGAGCCGGCAAGAGCACCATCGCCCGTCGTGCGGCGCAGCGTCTCGGCTATGTCTACGTAGACACCGGGGCGATCTATCGCACCATCGGCTATACGGCGCTGTCTCGCGGCATTGACCTGAACGACGCGGCGGCGATTGAGGCAATGCTGTCGGACATCTCGCTGCGTATGGATTGGGTCGACGGCGTGCAGCATATGTACCTGTCGGATGAAGACGTCACCGCCTGTATCCGCAGCGCAGAGGTATCTGCTTCCGCGTCGAAGGTTGCGGCGATGCCCTCGGTTCGCGCGTTTTTGCTCGAAATGCAGCGTGACGCCGCTCGGAGGCACTGCGTCATCATGGACGGCCGCGACATCGGAACGGTCGTTTTGCCCGATGCGGCAGTCAAGATCTATCTCTTCGCCTCGGTTGAGGTTCGTGCTCGCCGTCGCTGGCTGGAAATGCAGCAGCTTCCGTTTGAACAGGTGCTTCGGGATGTAGCAGATCGGGATCATCGGGATATGAACCGGGAAATTGCGCCCCTGAGAGCGGCAGAGGATGCCGTTTTACTGGACACCTCCGAGCTGGACCTAGAGCAAAGCATTGAGGCAGTTCTGGAAATCATTCAAAGGAAGTTGGCTCAATGAAACGTTTTTCCGACAGAGTATACAGAGCGTGGCGATTCTTTGCCCATTGTCTGCTCCGCCTTGCGCACCCCGTCGTCCGAATTCGGGGCAGGGAAAACGTGCCGCAGGGCGCAGCCGTCATTGCCGCCAATCACAGCTCATTCACCGACGCCATCTGGGTGCATATCGCCGCAAAGCCGCAGCGTAGGCCCCTGACCATGGCGAAAAAAGAGCTGATGGAGATCCCCATTCTCGGCAAGCTATACCATAAGCTCGGCGCATTCCCCGTCGACCGCGAGGGAAGCGACATTCAGGCAATCAAAATCTCCCTCCAGTGTCTGAGAGACGACAACAAGCTCGTCATCTTCCCGGAGGGCACTCGCATCCGAAAAGGAAAGATCTCTCAGCCACACAAGGGCACCGTCATGATTGCCTGCCGTGCGAAGGTCGACATCCTGCCGGTCTACCTGACGGCGAAAAAACGGTTTTTCTGCCCGATCGATATTGTCATCGGCAAGCCCTATGCGCCCGAATTTGAAGGAGCGAAGCCGACTTCGGAGGATTTGGAGCGTCTGACGGATGAAATGATGCGGACAATCTATCGGCTGGGGGACAAGCAATGAAAATTCAGCTTGCCAAAACCGCCGGCTTCTGCTACGGGGTCAATCGCGCGGTCGACCTCGTCGAGCAGACCATTCGGGCAGGGAAGTGCGCCGTCACCCTCGGCCCCATTGCGCATAATCACCATCTGGTTGAGCGCTTCGCCGCACTCGGTGTGCGTTCCGTATCCGGAATCGAGGAAATACCGGACGGTGTGACGGTTATCATCCGCTCTCACGGTGTCTCGAGAGAAACCTATCGGGCACTTTCCGAGCGTGGCTTGGAGATCATCGATGCCACTTGCCCCTCCGTGAAACGCATCCACCGCTTGGTTGAGACGGCGGAAGAGCAGGGCAGGCAGCCGATCATCATCGGCACACCGACGCATCCGGAGGTTACGGCCATCGCCGGTTGGTGTGACCGACCACTGGTCTTTTCCGACGCCCGTGAGCTGGAAAAATGGCTCATGGCCGACAAAAAACGCCCCGATTTGCCCATCACCATGGTCTCCCAAACGACCAGTACACAAAATTTATGGGATTCCTGCAAGAAAATTGCAAAAAAAGTGTGTACAAATGCGGAAATCTTTGATACAATATGCAGAGCGACTGAAAATCGACAGGCCGAGGCCGCACGCATCGCAGCACAAAGCGATGCGATGATCGTGGTCGGGGATGCGAACAGCTCCAACACCGGCCGCCTGGCACATATCTGCAAGGAGCACTGTGACCACGTCGCTCTTGTCGACAGTGCGGCGGAGCTATCGCCGTCGGACTATCGGTCATTTTCTACCATCGGCATCACAGCAGGTGCATCGACGCCTGCGTGGATTATAAAGGAGGTCAATCAGACTATGAGCGAAATTGAAAATGTTGATGTTGTTGCAGAGGAGAGTTTTGAGACACTGCTCGAAAACGCCATCAAGACTTTAAATACAGGAGATAAGGTTCTTGGCACCGTTACCGCAATCGGCAGCACCGAGATTCAGGTAGACCTCGGCACCAAACACGCCGGCTACATCCCGTATGACGAAGTCAGCGCAGACCCCACCGTGAAACCCGAGGACATCCTGAAGGTCGGTGACGAGATCGAGGTCTTTGTCGTCCGCGTCAATGATCAGGAAGGCACCGTGCAGCTCAGCCGTAAGAAGCTGGAAGGCATGAAGGTTTGGGACGATCTGGAGGCAGCCTGCGAGAACAAGACCACGGTCGACGGCGTGATCGTCGACGAAAACAAGGGCGGCATCGTTGCCAACTGCAAGGGTGTCCGTGTCTTCATCCCGGCTTCCCAGACCGGTATTGCAAAGGGCGGCGATTTGTCCGCGCTGAAGGGTCAGACCGTCCAGCTCAAGATCACGGAGTTCAGCCGCGGTCATCGCGGCAGAGTAGTCGGCTCCATCCGTGCCGTCACCAGCGAGGCGCGCAAGGCCGCTTCCGAGAAGTTCTGGAGCGAGATCGAGGTCGGCAAGAAGTACACCGGTACCGTCAAGTCCCTGACCTCCTATGGCGCATTCGTCGATGTCGGCGGTGTGGACGGCATGGTTCATGTATCCGAGCTGTCCTGGGGTCGCATCAAGACGCCGGCTGACGTCGTCAAGGTCGGAGATACTCTCGAGGTCTTCGTCATCAAGTTCGACGCTGAAAAGAAGAAGATCTCTCTGGGCTACAAGACTCCCGAGATGAATCCGTGGAACATCTTCTGTGAGAAGTACCATGTCGGTGACGTCGCAACCGTCAAGGTCGTGAAGATCGTGGAATTCGGCGCATTTGCGGAGATCATCCCCGGTGTGGACGGCCTGATTCACATCTCCCATCTCTCCGACACTCGTGTGAACAAGGTTTCCGACGTTCTCGCTGAGGGTCAGGAGGTCGAGGCGAAGATCATTGACATCGATACCGACCGCAAGCGCATCTCGCTGTCCATCCGCGCCCTGCTTGAGCCGACGGATGACGAAGAGACTGCCGACGAGGAGTAATTCCTTTCATATCGCGGTGCTTTGACCGCAAAAATGTAATTAAAATCACCATATTCGGTTTTTGCCGAATATGGTGATTTTTTATACAGCAGACGCATCAAGGCTCAAGCTGCTGCAACAGTAGGCTCAGGGCGGCTTGGCAGGCTTTGCTTCGGTTTTCCTCTCTTGTGCCGTTGAGCGAGAGCTTTTTGCACACGCAAGCGGTTTCGTCGGCGCAGGCAACATAGATTTCCCCGACATTCGGGTTTTTATCATCTGTCCCGGGGCCTGCGTTTCCGGTAACAGACAGTGCAAGATCCGCACCGAGGCGGCTTCTGGCACCCTTTGCCATCTGCACGGCAACCTCTTCACAGACAGCCCCTTTTTCCTTTAGGACGGACGCATCCACGCCCAAAAGAGACATCTTTAAGGCATAAGCATAAGTGACGACGCCGCCGAGATAGACCTTAGAAGCCCCGGGAACATCGGTTAGAAGCTTTCCCAAAAGTCCGCCCGTGCAGCTTTCCGCCGTGACGAGGGTCTTTCCTGCGCTATTCAGCGCGGAAACGGCATTTGCGGCGGTCTTGTTCGGCGCTTTACGATTTTGCATATACCGCATTCCTCCGTACCCAAGCATGGTTCCCAGCGTGTTCAAAATCAGGTCTTCCGTGTCGGAAAAGCCGGTGCTCAGAATGAACTGAGCCGTCTCAATACAGGCCGAAAGGAAAAAGCCGCACAAGCAGACGACGAAAAAGCGCAGGCCGCAGCGCTGCAGATAGGCGCCCAGCGGCACAAACCAAATCAGATTTCCGACAAAAAGATAGACGAAGTACGTCCAATTTCCGCTGAGAAGGTGCGTAAACACCGACTGAAACGGAACGAGGACAATGGTTCCGCAGAAGCGCTCGTTGGTAAGCCATCCGCTGCGAAAAACCGTGATGCGCAGTAATATGAGCAGATAGATCAGGAAGAGCAGATGAATCCGGCGACGTTTAGCCATTCCAGCGCACCTTGATAAGCTCGGTGTTTGCCAGCGCACGGTCGATCAGGCCGTCAAAATCCAGCTTTTCACAGGCATGGTCGACCTGTCCGATGGTCGGCTTGGTCTTTGGATGCTTCGGCGTGAAGACCGTGCAACAATCCTCGTAGGGCAGGATTGAAGTCTCCATGGTGCCGATTTTTCTCGCGATGGTGACAATCTCCTCCTTGTCCATACCGATGAGGGGATGGAAGATGGGAAGATCGACCGCCGCACCTGTGACTGCCATGGCCTCCATGGTCTGAGAGGCGACTTGACCGAGATTTTCGCCCGTGACGAGACAGCCGCAGCCATGCGAGCGGGCGATTCGTTCGGAGATCTTCATCATAAAGCGGCGCATGACGAGAGTGAAATATTCCTCCGGACAGTTGTCGCGGATGGCCTCTTGAATCTCCGTGAAGCCGACGACATTCACGGTCATCCGCCCACAATAGCGCGTCATGAGGCGCGCCAGCTCGAGAACCTTGTCCTTGGCCAGCTCGCTCGTATAGGGATAGGAGAAAAAGTGGACGCACTCAAGCTCAACGCCGCGCTTTGCAATCATATAACCGGCGACAGGGGAGTCGATACCGCCGGAGAGGAGCACCATCGCACGGCCGCCGACGCCGGTCGGCAATCCGCCTGCGCCTGCCTCGGCAGGGCCGTGAAGATAGGCCGCACGGTCACGCACCTCGACATAGACGGTGTACTGCGGATGGTGGACATCGACGGTCAGCTCGGGGATGGCCTCGGCGATGCGGCCGCCGATCTCCTGCGAAAGCTGAATGGAATTGAGAGGGAACCGCTTGTCCGAGCGCTTGGACTCGACCTTGAAGGAGGCCGATGCTCGAAGGTCGTCACCGAGGTATTCCATCGCTGCGGCAAAGATGGCGTCCGTGGTTTTTTCGCAGGGACGGCAACGGCAGCAGGAGACGACGCCGAAAATGTAGTGGCAGGCCTCCCACGCACCGTCAATGTCGCAGCACGCCTCCTCCGGCTCCACATAGAGCGTGGACTGGACGATGGACACACGGAACTGCCCAAACGGACGCATCCGACGGGCAACATTGGTTTTCAGACGATTTTCAAACTGGAAGCGGTTGCCGCCTTTTAAGACGATCTCGCCCAGCTTCAAAAGAAAAATTTCATTCACGGTTTTGTTCTCCTTCCGTTGCTGATGATAGCTTGTTTTGATTCCGAATCTCCGCAAGAAGCCGCAGACAGTGCTCATTCTGCTCCTGAACGATCAGATCCGGCAAGGCAATGATATACAGATACCCGAGGACAGGGAAGAGAAAGCAGAGGAAAAAGTGCTCCGCCTTCTGCGAGGTATAGCCCTTGTCCACGGCTGCATCGACCATTTTTAAGGCAAGGTAGGCGTCTACAATGACAATGATGGAAATTACCCCAATCAGAATCGGATTCATATCGATCAACCCTCCAAGCGGAATGTGCGGTACTGAATGGCCTCGGCAATATGCTGCGGCTGAATCTGCTCGCTCCCGTCGAGGTCTGCGATGGTTCGGGCGACCTTGCGGATGCGGTCGTAGCTTCTTGCCGTCAGGCCGAGGGCATCGAATGCCTGCCGCATCAGCGCGGCACAGGCATCGTCCAGCTCGCAGTAATCCCGAAGCTCCCGGGTCTGCATCTCCGCATTGCAGCGACATTTGCTCTCACCGAAGCGATCTTCCTGAAGCCTTCGCGCGGCGTTGACACGCGCCTTGATGTCCTTGGAGGACTCCGGCTGCCCGTGCAGATGCAGCTTTTCGAAATTGAGCGCAGGAACCTCAACGATGATATCGATGCGGTCGAGTAGCGGCCCGGAGATGCGCGACAGGTATTGATGTACCGAGGCTTGTGTGCAGATGCACCGACCGGAGGGATCCCCGTACCAGCCGCAGCGACAGGGATTCATTGCGCAGATAAGCTGGAATTTGCTCGGAAAGCTCGATGCACCGCTGGCACGGGAAATTGTGACAACGCCGTCCTCTAAGGGCTGACGCATAACCTCCAGCGTTTCCTTGCGAAATTCCGGCAGCTCGTCGAGGAAGAGGACACCCTTATGCGCGACGGAGATTTCACCGGGTCTGGGGATTGTTCCGCCGCCGGTCAAGCCGGCCTGTGAGATGGTGTGATGCGGAGAGCGAAATGGCCTGTGGCGCACAAGAGGGGACTGCGGCGAAAGCAGACCCATGATGGAGTGAATCTGCGTGACCTCGAGCGCCTCCTGCTTGGTCATATCCGGCAGGATCGACGGCATCCGCTTGGCCAGCATACTCTTGCCCGAGCCGGGTGGCCCGACCAGAAGAACATTGTGCGAGCCGGCTGCGGCGATTTCCAGCGCGCGTTTCACGTTTTCCTGCCCCTTCACGTCCGCAAAGTCAGGCAGCTCATGTGTAATTTCCTCCGGCACCCACTGCGGCTCCGGCTCAATCGGGCACTCGCCGCGCAAATGGGCGACGAGCTGCGCCACGGATTTGACGGGAATGACGCACAGACCGTCGGCAAGGGTCGCCTCCCTTGCGTTGGCCTCCGGGACAAAGAGCGTCGTGAAGCCGATGCGCCTTGCGGCAATGGCCATGGGAAGCACGCCCTGAATCGGACGCAGCTTTCCCTCCAGGCTCAGCTCACCGAGGAATGCCGCTCCGCTTTTCGGCAGCTTGCAGACCTCCGTCGCGGCGAGAATTCCAAGCAAAATGGGAAGATCGTAGACCGTTCCGACCTTTTTCGTACCGGCAGGCGCGAGATTCAACGTGATGCGGCTGACAGGAAACTTGAAGCCGCTGTTTTTAATGGCCGAACGGACACGCTCCCGAGACTCCTTGACGGCGGCATCGGGCAGGCCGACGATCTCAAACGACGGCAGACCGCTCGAAATAAAGCACTCAACCGACACGGCGAAGCCGTCGATACCGTTCAGGCCCAGTGAATCCAAACGACTGATCATGTGCGCACCTCCTTTTTGCCTCTATTTTACTGCAAAATGTCAAAAAATACAATTCTATTTTTCAACACAATGCCCCTGAATTCAAATTATTTTCGGAAAAAAATATTTGTGCGTTTTTTAGGTTTACAAATTCGACTTTTAATGCTAAAATGGGTGTGTATGAGAAATAACACTTTTAGGAGGTTTTTCATTTTGGCAAGAAAGTTCAAAACCATGGACGGCAACACCGCCGCCGCCCACGTCAGCTACGCCTTTACGGAGGTAGCCGGCATCTACCCCATCACCCCCTCCAGCCCGATGGCCGACTATGTTGACCAGTGGTCTGCGCAGGGACGCAAGAACATCTTCGGCAATCGTGTCAAGGTCGTCGAGATGCAGTCTGAGGCCGGTGCCGCCGGTACCGTTCACGGCTCCCTGGCCGCCGGTGCCCTGACGACCACCTACACCGCCTCCCAAGGCTTGCTCCTGATGATCCCGAATATGTATAAGATCGCCGGCGAGCTTCTGCCGGGCGTGTTCCACGTCTCGGCTCGTACCCTTGCCACCCACGCTCTGAACATCTTCGGTGACCACTCCGACGTCTACTCCTGCCGTCAGACCGGCTTTGCCATGCTCTGCGAAACGAATCCGCAGGAGGTCATGGATCTCGGCGCCGTTGCGCATCTGGCCGCTATCAAGGGTCGTGTTCCCTTCATCAACTTCTTCGACGGCTTCCGTACCTCTCACGAGATCCAGAAGATCGCCATCTGGGACTATGAAGACCTCAAGGAAATGTGCGATATGGATGCCGTCAACGCATTCCGCAAGCACTGCCTGAACCCCGAGCGTCCTGCCATGCGCGGTTCTCACGAGAACGGCGACACCTTCTTCCAGCACCGTGAGGCTTGCAACAAGTTCTACGATGCTCTCCCCGAGATCGTCGAAGAATACATGGGCAAGGTCAACGCCAAGCTCGGCACCGACTATAAGCTCTTCAACTACTACGGCGCACCCGATGCCGACCGTGTCATCATCGCAATGGGTTCTATTTGCGACGTGGCAGAGGAAGTCATCGACTACATGAACGCCCACGGTGAGAAGGTCGGCCTTGTCAAGGTTCGCCTGTATCGTCCGTTCCGTGCCGACCGTCTGCTCGAGGCCATTCCCGCCACCTGCAAGAAAATCGCCGTCCTCGACCGCACCAAGGAGCCCGGCGCCCTCGGTGAGCCGCTGTATCTCGACGTTGTCACCGCTCTGGCCAACGCCGGACGCATGATTCCCGTCATCGGCGGTCGTTACGGTCTCGGCTCGAAGGACACGCCCCCTGCATCCGTCTTTGCCGTCTATGAAGAGCTCTCTAAGGACGAGCCGAAGCGTCAGTTCACCCTCGGCATCAATGACGATGTTACCTTCCTCTCTCTCGAGGAGAAGCCCTCGCCCAATACTGCGGCCGAAGGCACCATCGAGTGCAAGTTCTGGGGTCTGGGCGGCGACGGCACCGTCGGCGCAAACAAGAACTCCATCAAGATCATCGGTGACCACACCGACAAGTATGTTCAGGCATACTTCCAGTACGACTCCAAGAAGACCGGCGGCGTGACGATCTCCCATCTGCGCTTCGGTGACAAGCCCATCAAGAGCCCGTACTATATCAACAAGGCCGACTTCGTTGCCTGCCACAATCCGTCCTATATCACCAAGGGCTTTAAGGTCGTCAACGATGTCAAGCCCGGCGGCGTCTTCCTCATCAACTGTCAGTGGGATCTCGCTGAGCTGGAGCACCATCTGTCCGCCGAGGCAAAGCGTTACATTGCCAAGAACGACATTCAGCTCTATACCATCAACGCCATTGACCTTGCCGAAAAGGTCGGCATGGGCAAGCGCACCAACACCATTCTCCAGTCTGCCTTCTTCTCCCTTGCCAAGGTTCTCCCTGCCGAGGACGCCGTCAAGTACATGAAGGCCGCTGCCGAGGCTTCCTATGCCAAGAAGGGCATGGACGTTGTCGAGAAGAACTGGAACGCCATTGACGCCGGCGCCACCGCCTTTGTCAAGGTTGACGTTCCCTCCGCATGGGCAACTGCCGAAGATAAGGCCGATGATGTTGCCCTCGAGGGCAAGCCCGAGCTTGTCAAGATGGTCAAGAACATCCTCCTGCCCGTTGGCAAGATGGACGGCGACAGCCTCCCCGTTTCCACCTTCGAGCCCCATGTGGAC
>CAZKSR010000007.1:0-39937 GCA_964555465.1 uncultured Oscillospiraceae bacterium | reverse complement strand
TACGGCGACTCCGCCGCGACCTATCTGGGCTGATTCGGTCAGAAAAATCTCATTTTCCCACAATATCGGGGCGGCGGCATTGCGCCGCCGCCCTTTTGATTCTATTATGAGCCTAATCTCAAAAATCTCAGAGAAGGTGCCCGGAGAACCTTTCCGACCCTTCCGACCTTTCTTTCCGCTGCTTCTGTCCGAGCTTTCTCCGAATTTTCTCATTGAAGGTTCCTGTTGCCTTTCCATATAAAATGGCTGCCGATTCCGACATTCATTCTCTGACGAAGCATCGATTTACGGCATATTCACAACAACATTGAATCAATGTAAAAACTAACGAAAACAACCGCAGTTCCCGTATTTATGGGGCAAGCGGACGCATGGAGGTGCGATATGAAGAAAAAAATCGTATTATTGGGCGATTCCATTCGGCTTATTGGCTACGGAACGAAGGTTCCTTCCATGTTGGGCGAGGAATACGAGGTCTACCAGCCGGATGACAACTGCCGTTTTGTGAAATACACCCTCCGTGGCTTGTTTGAATGGCGCGATAATCTCATCGGGGCGGATGTGATCCACTGGAACAACGGCCTGTGGGACACCTCGACCGGCCTGTTTGACGACGGTGGAAAGCCTTTTACCGACGAAAACGAATATGTAGCCAATATGCTGCGAGTTGCCGAGGAGCTGAAAAAACTCGCGCCGAGGGTGATCTTTGCGACGACGACGCCGGTTCACCCGGAATATGAATACAACGACAACGCCGTGATCCGCCGCTATAATGCGGTGCTGGTGCCGAAGCTGCGGCAGATGGGACTGGAGATCAACGATCTGCACGCAATTGTGGCGGAGCATTGGCGTGAATACATTCGGGAGGATGATAAAATTCATCTTACCGAGGCAGGCGCCTGTGCCTGTGCCGAGAAGGTCTGCCAAGCAATCCGCGGAGGCACCGAATGAGCGGCCTCGGCTTTTGCGCGGGAGATGCGAAGATCGCACTCTGCCTCGACGACCATTATGTATGGGACTGCTCCGTGATTGAGGCGGAGGGAAAATACCATATGTTTTCCTCCCGATGGAAAAAGGAATACGGCTTCGGGTGGAACTGGCTCTATCACAGCGAGATCATCCACAGCATTTCCGACCGTCCGGAGGGGCCGTATCGCTTTTATCGCGTCGTTCTTCCGCCGAGAGGCAGTGAGTTCTTTGACGGAAGGAACACACACAACACCTGTATACGATATTACGACGGCAAATATTACCTCTACTACATGGGCACAACCTATTTCGGCAAAGGCCCCGAGGGGGCAGAGCCCTCGGCGGAGCAAAATCTGGAGGTCTGGAATCGCAAGCGCATCGGCGTAGCCGTGGCGGACAGCATCTACGGCGACTTTGTCCGTCGTCCGACACCGCTGCTGGCGCCGAGAGACTGCTCTCACTGGGATTGCACTGTGACGACAAATCCGGCCGTCGCGATTTTGCCGGACGGGACGACCTATCTGGTCTACAAATCCCGTTCTGCCGTCCATGCGCCGCTGATGCTCGGCGTAGCCGTGGCGGATCGACCGGACGGCGAATTCCGTGCGATCTCGGAGGATCCGATTCTCACCTTTGACGATCCGAATCTTCATGTGGAGGATCCCTTTCTCTGGTATGATGAGCGGCGGAAAAAATTCTGTCTGCTCGCAAAGGATGACAGCAAAAACGGCAGCTTCGGTATCACGGGCGAATGGGGCAGCGGCTTTTACGCCGAAAGCGACGATTGCCTGCACTTTACCGTTCCGAGCACACAGAAGGTCTATTCCCGTCATGTCTCATGGGCAGACGGACGCAAAACACTGCAAGGAAACATGGAGCGTCCATGGCTGCTTTTCGATTCGCAGGGCAAGCCGAATTATCTCTTCTGCGCCAGCGGTGCTGGCTCGAATCCCTACAGCTTTGCCGGCGGCACATTTATCGTCTCCGAGAAAATGTATCCCTGCAAGGACTGACGATCAGAGGAACGAAAGATGAAATATCAAAAAGCCTTGCTTTCTGTCCTGCCGATCGTCCTTTCGATTGTCCTGTCGGTCGGCTGTGCTGCGGAGCCTGCGCATAAAACGGAAACGCAGCAGACCATCACAGCAGAAGAGTCGCAAGCTCTCGCCACCGAGCCGCTTTCCGTGATCTGGACAGGCTCCGACTTTCAATATTCCGATCCCGACGCCAACGAGCTTCTCGTGCAGGAGCTGATCGATGCGCAAAAGGCCGACGGTGTGACGCAGGTCGACTACGCCTTTCTCTGCGGCGACCTTACACCGATCAGCAGTGATCTCTCCACCCGTGCCGACAGCAATCTCGGCGCGGAAAAGGTTCTGCAGCGGATGCAGACCAACTGGGGCTTGAGCGCGGACGACTGCTTCTTCCTCACCGGAAACCATGATGCCGAGGGCTACGACCTGAATGATGCCACCGGCGGCTATGAACTAAACGGCTGCTGCGCCTACCTCATCAACCACGAGGATTACCCGACCGCCATGAGCTACCGCGAAACCGTCGCCGCGACTGCACAGAAGCTGTCGACATGGCTGGACGAAAAGGCGGCGGAAGCCTACACGGGGCCGATTTTTGTCCTTTCGCACATTCCCCTGCACCATTCCGCCCGTCTGGACACCAGAAATGCCTCGCTCATCGTCGATGCTCTGAACGCTGCTGCGGACGACGGCCTTGAGATCATCTACCTTTTCGGCCACAATCACTCCTCTTCCTATGACTGCTATCTCGGCGGCTCGTGCGTCTGCATCGAAAAAGGCTCGCTTCTCCCCGTTTCCGAGATCAACGGCTTTGCCCGAGAGCACTTCTCCCTTGCGCAAATTCGCTTCACCTATGTCAATGCAGGCTATCTCGGCTATGTCGGCTCGTTCGAGCCGGATGCCTGTCTGTCCTCTCTCATTATTTCGGTCTACGAGGATCGCGTGGAGCTGCGGCGCTACAGCAAGGACGGACTTTGCAACATGAGAAACACGGGCGTAAGTGATTATCTCCACGACGCAGGAGAAAACGAAGACGAGGATACCTACGGACAGCTTCTTTGGGAGCCGTTTTCGCAGCCGATAGAAAGCCCCTTCGTCATCGATCTTACCGAATAAAAAAGGAGACTGTAAAAAATGCTGGATGTTGTTGCGATCGGCGAGCTGCTGATCGATTTTACCTGCGTCGGAACGGATGCCGACGGTTATCCCACCATGGCGGCACACCCGGGCGGTGCGCCGGCAAATTTCCTTGCTGCGCTGAATCGCTACGGCGCAAAAACCGCCCTGCTCGGCAAGGTCGGAACGGACACCTTCGGGAAGCTCCTTCTCGGCACCCTGCGTGATGCCGGCATCGATACGCAGGGCATCGTGACGGACGATTCCGTCTTCACGACGCTGGCCTTTGTGACACTTGATGCAACGGGAAACCGCGAATTCTCCTTTGCGCGGAAGCCCGGCGCCGACACCTGTCTGTGTTCGCAGGAGCTGCGGCTCGATCTGATCGACGAGGCTCGTGCCCTGCACTTCGGGACGCTGAGCCTGACGCACGAGCCGGCTCGTACGGCAACGCAGGAGGCCATCGCCTACGCAAAGGCAAGGGGAAAGCTCATCACCTTTGACCCCAACCTCCGCAAACCGCTCTGGCAGACAGAGGAACAGGCGAAGAAGCAGATCCTCTGGGGCCTGCACCAAGCCGATGTGGTCAAAATCAGCGATGAGGAGGTCGAATTCCTCTTCGGCTGTACCCCCGAGGAGGGTGCCTCGCGTCTGCTGGAGGAATTCGGCGTCTCGCTCGCCATGGTAACGCTTGGCGCAGAGGGTGCGATTTTGAGAAACCGGAACGGCCTTGCTCGGGTCAAATGTCCGACGGTTACGGTCGTCGATACGACGGGAGCCGGCGATATTTTCGGCGGCAGTGCCGTCAGCCGTCTGCTCCAAACAGGACTTCGTCCGGAAGCGCTGAAGCCCGAGCAGCTTCTGCAGATCGGTCGTTTTGCGGCGACTGCCGCCAGCCTCTCCACGGAGCACCCGGGCGGTATCCCCAGCATCCCCTCGCAAGAGGCCGTCGAAAAAACGGAGGTATAGAATGAAAAAGCTCCATCTTATCTGCAATTCACATATTGACCTCGTCTGGATGTGGGACTGGGAGGAGGGCCTCGGAGAGGGCATCTCAACCTTCCGCCAGGCGGAGGCTTTCACGCGGGAATTTGACTTTATTTTCAACCACAACGAAGCGATTCTCTATGAATTCATCGAGGAGCACGCGCCGAAGCTCTTTGAAGCCATCCGTGAGCAGGTATCGGCCGGCAAATGGCACATCATGGGCGGCTGGTATCTGCAGCCGGACTGCAACGTCCCCTCCGGCGAAGCCTTTGTGCGGCAAATCATCCTCGGTCGGCGGTATTTTGCGGAGAAATTCGGTGTCAGGCCGACGACTGCCCTGAATTTCGACTCCTTCGGCCACAGCGTCGGTCTGGTGCAGATCCTGAAAAAGTGCGGCTTTGACTCCTACCTCTTCTGCCGTCCGATGAAGGAAATGGTCGAGCTTCCCGACAAGCAATTTCTCTGGGTCGGCAAGGACGGAAGCCGTGTCAAGGCCGCCCGTGCCGAGGATGAAACCATCTATTGCAGCGGCTTCGGCACAGCGCTGACGGACATCCGCCGAAAGGCATCCGCCTACAGCGAAAACGAGGTCGGCGTCGCTCTCTGGGGCGTCGGCAACCACGGCGGTCTTCCCTCTCGCAAGGATTTGAACGACGTTGCCGCTTATATGGAAGCCTCCGACTATCCCGTCGTGCACAGCACGCCCGAGGCATTTTTTGCCGAGATCGAGCCGACGGCGGAATACCATGGTTCCTTGCAGCCCTGTCTGATCGGCGCGTATACCTCCATGCAGAGCATCAAGTGCAAGCACATCGAGCTGGAAAACTTCCTCTTTACCACCGAGAAGCTCTGCGCCCTTGCGCAGTTAAACGGCCTCTATCAAAAGAACGCCGCGACATTCCTTGCGGCGGAAAAGGCACTGGCGATGCTGGAATTCCATGACATATCCGCCGGTACCTGTGCAGCCGACGGGGAAAAGAGCAGCCTGCGCAAGGCAGACGCCGCTTTGGAGGCTTTGCAGCAGGAGCATAACAAGGCGTTCTTTGCCATAGCCTCGCAGTATCCCCGAGCCGCGCAGGGCGAGTTCCCGATCTTCCTCTTCCATTCTCAGCCCTACGACCGTCGGACGGTCTGCGAAACGGAGTTCCTGATGCCGAAGGCTCTGATCTCTGACACCGAGCAGTATACCGTCACGGCCTATCAAAACGGAAAGCCCCTGAAAACGCAGTGTCTCAAGGAGCTTTCCAATATCCACTATGACCGCAGAAAGCGCATTGCCTACCTCTGCGATCTGCCGGCCTTTGCTCCGGCAAGGATCGATTTCCGAGTAGAGGTCACGCCCAAGCAGTTCCTTGCGCCGACGACCGGCGACGAAATCGTATTCTCCGACCGTCTCAAGACGCTGCGCATCAGCCGCCGAACCGGTCTGCTCGAAAGCTTCGTCTTCGACGGAAAGGAGCTGCTCTCCGGCGGCACGTTCGAGCCGATTGTCTACGACGATAATGCCGACCCGTGGGGCTGGTATATGGATCGCATCGGGCAAAATCCGGTGCCGATGCGCCTGTCTCCTTGCAAGCGTGGGCCGTTTGCGGAGCGAACCAACGTGAATATCATCGAGGACGGCGAGGTTCTGACCGAGGTCGAGAGCTTCTTCGAAAACGATGCAAGCTTTGTCCGCTTGGCCTACAAGATGTATCGGGATCTTCCCTATCTCGACGTCTGCGTCGACGTCCTGTGGAATGAGCAGGAAAAAGCCCTGAAACTCCGTCTCCCGACGGCCTGTGACGGTGCGTTCTTCGGCCAGATTCCCTTCGGAACGGATACCTTCCCGAAGGACGGCACGGAGATCACGGCGCATCGCTTCGTCGGCATGGAAAACGGCGACCGTGCCCTGATTCTTTACAACAACTGCACCTACGGCTTTTCCGCCGAGGGCAGGGAGCTTTATGCGACCCTGCTGCGCGGTGCGGCCTACTGCGCGCACCCCATCGAGGATCGTGTACTGCTGGACGCCAACCGCTTCACCCCCTATATTGAACAGGGCCGCCATCGCTTCTGCTTCCGCCTCTCCTGCGACAGCCGCATCGAAGCGGAGAGCCATGCACAGGAGTTCTGCAATCCCCCGTACAGCCTGTGCTTCTTCCCCGACGGGAACGGCTCGACGATCGAGCAAACCCTCCGCCTGGATGACAAGGCCGTTGCCGTTTCCGCCTTCTATGCCGAGGAGGACGGCTATATCCTGCGCCTCGTGCACAACGGCGAGGGAAGCAGAACGGTCTGCCTGACGCTTTGCGGCCAAACACGGCAGATCACCTTCGGCGCTTACGAGGTCAAGACCTTCTTCTTCGACGGAAAGACCTTGACCGAGAGAGAAATTTGGGTATAAGGAGATTTCCGATGAATGACATCGAACCGCTGCAGGAGGTTCTTGCGGCATATGATTTTCCGCCGACGCTTGTCGGTGCGGTGCGTTACGGCTGCGGCCATATCAACGACACCTATTGCGTCCTCTGCCAGCCGCGAGAGGGCGACTGTATTCGCTTTATTTTGCAGGGGCTTTCCACGGCAGCCTTCCCCCACCCCGACGAGGTAATGGATAATTTTATCCGTGTCACGACCTATCTGAAGGAGCAAATTCAAAAGCTGGGCGGCGATGCCGCGCGCGAAACGCTTTCGCTGATCCCCACCCGTGACGGAAAGCCCTATTTTACCGACACCACCGGCAAGGTATGGCGCCTGATGCCCTTTGTCGAGGGGACGGACTGCCTCCAGAATGCCACCCCCGAGCTTTTTGCGGCCTCTGCCCGAGCCTTCGGACGGTTCCAATATCTGCTTCGGGATTTCCCTGCGCAGACCCTCCATGAGCCCATCCGCAGATTCCATGATACCGAGGATCGCTATCAAAAGTTTCTCCTTGCCCTTCGGGATGACAAGGCAGGACGTGCGCAGTCGGCCGACGAGGAGATCCGCTTTGCCATGTCGCGTCGCCACGATTGCTCCGTCGCCCTCAATGCACAGCGAGAGGGAAAGCTGCCGTTGCGCGTAACTCACAACGACACGAAGCTCAACAACGTCCTCTTCGATCGTGCAAGCGGTGAGGCCATCTGCGTGATCGATCTGGATACGACCATGCCCGGCCTGTCCATCAACGATTTCGGTGACTCCATCCGCTTCGGTGCCAATCACTGTGCCGAGGACGAGAAGGATCTGTCCAAGGTCAACTTCGACCTTTCGCTCTATGAGATTTACACCGAAAACTTTATCAAGGGTGCCATGGGCGGTCTGACCGATGCGGAGCTGGAGTATCTTCCGTGGGGTGCCCGCCTCATGACGCTCGAGTGCGGCATCCGCTTCCTGACGGACTATCTGGCAGGCGATACCTATTTCCATACCCAATATCCGCAGCAGAATCTCGACCGCTGCCGCACGCAGTTCAAGCTGGTTGCGGATATGGAGCGTCAATTCGAAGAAATGAAAAAAATATCACAGAAATATAGGGGATAATTATGAGATTGATTCGATGCAAGGATTACGCGGAGGTCAGCCGTCAGGCTGCGAATTTGATCTCCGCGCAGGTCATCTTAAAACCAAACTGTGTGCTGGGGCTGGCGACCGGAAGCTCGCCCCTCGGCGCCTATCGTCAGTTGATTTCGTGGTACCAAAAGGGCGATATCGATTTTTCCGCTGTCCAAAGTGTCAATTTGGACGAGTATGTCGGTTTGCCGCCGACGCACGAGCAGAGCTACGCCCATTTTATGCACACGAATTTCTTTGACCACATCAACATCAAACCGGAAAACACCCACCTTCCCAACGGCATGGACCCCGATGCAGCGCATCAGGGTCAGCAATACGACAATTTGATCCATGCTCTGGGCGGCGTCGACTTGCAGCTTCTCGGCATCGGCCACGACGGGCACATCGGCTTCAATGAGCCCTGCGGTGAGTTTGTCAAGGGCACGCACCTCGTCGAGCTGGCACCGGCTACCATCCGCGCCAACGCCCGTTTCTTCGGAAGCGAGGAGCTTGTCCCGAAAACGGCCTACACCATGGGAATCTTGGACATCATTCAGGCAAGGCGTGTGGTTTTGATCGCCTCGGGTCTGTCCAAGGCAAGCATCATCAAGGAAGCCTTTTGGGGTGCCGTTACGCCGCAGATTCCTGCCTCGATCCTGCAGCTCCATGAGGACTTTATTCTGGTCGCTGACGAAGAGGCTCTGTCTGCCGTCTCCGCATAAAAACGGGAGGATACCATGGGAGTGATTTTGGGCATCGACCTCGGCACACAGAGCCTGAAGGCCATGCTTCTGGATACGCACAGCGGCGAAAGCATCTGCGCCGGCGCAGCCTATGAGCTGAAAATTCCGCAGGCTGACCATGCACAGGAGGAGCCGAAGGATTGGATCGACGCACTCTGCTCGGCGCTGCACCGCCTGCGGGCAGAGAAGCCCTTGTGGTTTTCTGCCGTATGCGCTGTCGGTTTTTCGGGGCAGATGCACGGCCTCGTCGCCGTCGATTCCGAGGGAAAGCCGCTTTGCCCTGCCATTGTCTGGGTCGATCAGCGCAGTAAGCAGCAGGTCGCGCAGATCGAATCCGTGTTTTCCGCCGACGAGCTGGCGCGGACGATGCACAACCGCGTGTTCACGGGCTTCGGCCTTCCGTCCTTGCTCTGGCTGAAGCAGGAGTGTCCCGAAATCTATGCGCAAACCGCCCGAATCTGCAGTCCGAAGGACTACCTGCGTGCTTTCCTGACGGGCGGCCTGCCCGAAACCGATGTCACCGACGCTTCGAGCATGACGGGCTTCGATTTTTCCGCCCGTGACTGGAATCGGCCGCTTTTTGACCGCCTCGGCCTAGATCCGCGCAAGCTCCCACACTGCCATGAAAGCACCGAGCTTGCCGGCTGCGTTTGCAGGAAGGCAGCCGAGCAAACCGGCCTTGCCGAGGGCATCCCCGTCGTATTCGGCTCCGGTGATCTGCCTGCCGTTCTTCTCGGCTGCGGTGCCTATCGGGAGGGCTACGCCGTCGCCAACATCGGAACCGGCGGCAACTATAGCTGCTACAGTGCCGATGACCGCTATGATAAGGGGCTGAGGATGCAGGAGTTTTGCAATGCAATTCACCGCTCCTATGCTCTGTGCGGCGCAACGCTCTCCGGCGGTCTGTCCGTGAGCTGGATCAAAAACAAGGTTCTGGGCATCGCGGATTACGACGAGCTGAACGAAATGGTGCGATCCGTCCCCGAGGGGAGCGAGGGTCTGATTTTCCTGCCCTATCTCGGCGGCGAGCGCACGCCGCACATGGATTACCATGCGACCGGTCTGTTCTTCGGCCTTCGCCATCTTCACGAAAGACCGCATTTTTGCAGAGCCGTGATGGAGGGCGTGACCTTCTCTCTGAAGGATGCGCAGCGTGTGTTGGAGGAGAGCGGTGCAAGCAACCACACCGTCATCGCCGCCGGCGGCGGCGCGAGAAGCCCCATCTGGTTGCAAATGCAGGCGGATATCTTTGAAAAAGAGATCCTCGTAACGACGGTCGAGGAGCAAGCCTGTCTGGGTGCCTGTCTCGTCGCCGGGCTGGGCATCGGTCTGCTGCCCTCTGCGGAATCTGCCTGCGAGCGCTTCGTCTCCTATCAGTCGCAGCGTTACATTCCGAACGAGGTGAACTTCCCTGTCTATCGCCGCCGCTATGAAACCTACCGTGCACTCTACCCCCGTCTGAAGGATCTGATGGCGGAAAACCGATAAAAATAAACCACCCTTCACCGAATCGGGAATCGGGAAGGGTGGTTTTCCTGCTTATTCGGTCACGGTAATTGACCATGTATTTTCATAATGACCGTGCGGCGGAAGGTGGGCAAGGTCGCTCTTGCACGTCAGCTCCTCCACAACGCCCTGACGGGAGGGCAGCGACAGCCACGGCTCAATGCACAGATAGGGGGCATCGGTCTTCGGCGCGTGCCAAAATCCGAAATAGGGCATCTGCGGTGCGCTGACCGTGACGGCGGCACCGGAGGAACGGCAGCGCAGGGTGACGGTGCGATCCATGTTTTGTAAAATAATCGCATCCTCGTCAAAAAGCGAATGATCCAGCGGCAGCGTATCGCCGTTGACCAGCGGATAACGCGTGTTGACGCCGCTGAGATAAACCTGCGGCGTGAAGCCTACCCGATCCGGCGTGCAGGGACGAGAGAATTTCAGCTCATAGTCCTCAAATTTCGTTCCCTCCGCGAAGGGCACACGGAAGCCCGGGTGTCCGCCGAGGCCGAAGGGCATGGTTTCCTCCGAAAGATTATCCACCGCAAAGGTGATCTCCGCCGTCCGCCCACGCAGCGCATAGCGGACAGCAAAGCGGAAGGAGAACGGATACTGCCGCAACGTCTCGTCGCTGTCGGTCAGAACCAACGTCACGGCATCGTCCCGAAGGTCGGTGGGGACGAAGTCGCTCGCGGCGGCAAAGCCGTGGATCCCCATCGGGTAGCGCTTGCCGTTGAGAAGATAGCTGTCATCGGTCAGTCGGGCGACGAAGGGAAAGAGGATCGGCGCACGGTCGCCCCAGTAGGCCGCATCGCCCTGCCAGAGATACTCCGTTTGGCTTTCGGAGCGGAGCGAGAGCATTTGCGCACCGTGCGGATCCACGGTCAGCGTGAGAAATTCGTTTTGGATTTTCAGCATAAGAGCCTCCTATGATGTTTTATCGGGATGGGACAGCCCACGGCCGACCAGCTCGGGATAATGCTCGGTGTTAATCAGGCGGTCAAGCAGGTCATAGCTCGACAGCTTCCACCCGAGCAGGGACAACGGCAGGAGAAGCAAGGCCGCAATGCTTCCGAACAGGCCGCAATAAAAATTCGGCAGGAGCGTGACCGCCCACGGAAGGAACGATGCCAAAAGCGATCCCGCCACCCGAAGGGGCGCGTGGGAATACAGGTAGAGGGCGTTTTTCAGGTGTCCGCGCAGCGGATTGGAATAGATGGGAATGAGGACAAGGCAGAGCGCGCCGAGCGGCAGGAAAAGAAAGACGCTCAGACCGATCGGAAGCAGGGAGAGCATCGAGACGGTCTCGGAGGCATAGGAGGCGGAGGTATACAGCACAATGCGGCACAGCAGAACGATCAGTCCGGTCAGAAAGGCCACACCGAGGAGCTGCTTTGCGTTATCCCGTATGCCGCGGACGAAATCGGTCGGAATATGCACATTTTCCTCCCACGCATATTGCCGCAAAACGCGCAGCACGCCGGACAGCCCCACGGAAAAGAGCATCAGCAGCGGAATATTCAGCGCATAGGTGAAAAGATCCCGATAGACCGGCGCGTAAACAGCGTCGGCATCGTTCTGTCGTCCGCTCTCTTCCAGCGCGGCAAAATAGTTCGACAAATAGACATCGTTGGTCATCATATTCAGAATCAGGGGGATGGCGAAAAGCAGGAGGATCAGTCCCAAAAGCAGGAGCTTCTGCCAATGGAGCTTCAGTACGTCGAAGAACACCGCTTTTCTCGTCTGCGGCAGCATATCGGGCGAAAAATCCTTTGCGGCTCGCTTGATCTTCAGTTTCACGGAGCACCTCCCATGAGATATTGTGCGGCAACGACGGCGGCGTTGTTCCCGACCTCGCCTCTGCCATAGGCAGCGTCCAGATTCACGGATTCCGGGCTGAAGAACAAAACGCACGCACCGAGGCCGTCGTAGCAGGCGGAGAAGTTCGTCTCCGTGCCGCTGTTGAGGCAATAGCCGTAGGGCAGCTCGGTGTCCGCGACCGATTCGGAATAGATCGGAGCCTGAGAGAACATCAGTGCTTCCGGCAATCGGGCGAAAACATTCTGCGCCGTGTCGTCTGCGAGATAATCCGCGCAGACAATGATCAGGTCGTAATCAAAGCTGCGGGCGGTGAGCAGCTCATTCAAAGAGACGGCCCCGGGCAGCGTTTGCGCAACGGTGATCTCCGAAAGCTCCTGCTCACAGCCTTCCTCCAATGCGGTGCTCAGCCCCTCGTGCAAGGCGGCGGTGTCCAAGCCCTCCCCGACGAAAAGAACCTTCAGCGTCTCATCCCTTGCCGGGCGGTCAAGGGCGTCAAAAACCGTGCACCAGACCAAAATCGGCAGCAAAATCGCGGCAAGATAGTTCCACCAGTGGTATTGCAGATGTCGTTTCATTGCTCCGCCTCCGTTATGATGCCGCCGACGAGTCGAAAGCGGTAGCTCGCGCCCTGCGCAAGCTGCACGGTGTCAACAGGGAGGAAGATCACCCTGTCGTCGAGCGTGACGGGCAGACAGTCCAGCTTTTTGCGGCGGACGCTCTGCTCCCCTATGGCTCGCACGGTGCCGTCCACGCAAACGCCCGTTGTGAGGAAAAGACGATACCGTCTGCGCAACGGCAGGACGCGGAAGGAGAGATAGGCGATCAAAAAAAGGCCGCAAAAAATGTCGGAAATGATATTTCCGAGGAGAAAGAGAGTGTATGTCTTCTCCGAAAAGGCGGCGGCAAGCAGGAAATTGACCGCCGCAGTCAGGCAGACGACCGCCACGCACAAGGCCGTGCGCCGCAGCAGCAGGCGGCGGTATGCTTCGGCGGATCGTCCCAAAATACTTTGTTTCACTTCAAAAAAATCCTCAAAAGCTCAGAATGATGATGTTCCAGCAGCCCCATCGGGGTGTCCATGTCGGCAATATGTCCGTCCTCCAGAACCAGCAGACGGTCGGCAAGGGAGAATGCCTCGGCCAGATCGTGGGTCACGAAGACGATCGTCGGGCGGAACTGCTCGTGAAGGGTACGGACAAGCTGCCGCATCGAGGTTCTGAGCGCGGGGTCAAGGTTGGAAAACGGCTCATCCATCAAGACAAGCGACGGCTGCTTGATGAGAGCCCGTGCGACGGCCACACGCTGCTGCTGCCCGAGTGAGAGCTGCTTCGGCTTGCGGGTGAGAAGAAAACCGATTTCGGCAGCCTCGGCCATTTCCCTGACACGGCGGTCGATCTCGGCCTGCGCCGTATGGAGCACGCGCAGAGGAAAGGCGATGTTTTCATACACGGTCATATGCGGATAAAGCCCCGGCTCCTGACGGACATAGCCGATGTCTCCGAGATCCGCCGCTTCGCAAGACACACCGTCGATGAGCAGGGAGCCCTCCGTGTATTCAAGCCTTCCCAGAATACTTTGCAGAAGGCTGGTCTTTCCGCACCCGGATTCTCCGGCCACAACAAACAGCTCTCCGTCGGCAACGGTGAAGGTCAGGCCGTCCAATGCCCGGACATATTTTTTTCGGTTTTTGTAATAACAGGAAAAATCTTGCACTTGGATCATATTTTGTTCCGTCCTTTGATCGCTTCGCCGCTAATCGACCTTCCCCTCGAAATCGACGATGCTGACGGGAAGGCGCTTGGCCACGGGGTGCGTATCGCCCAAGATATGGTTATAAAGGGTCTGCGCCGCATAATAGCCGATGTGGTACCCATCCTGCTGGATGAAATACGGCTGGAGCTGGCGGCGAACCGCATAGGACAGCTCATCGTCGAAGACCATCAGGCGGATATGCTCCATATGGAGACTGCGCAGTGTGGTCAGGACGGGGTCACACAGGGTACCCTGCACGATGATGGCATCCGTATCGGGATATTTTCGCAGCAAGCGCGCAATGCTCTCCTGCTGCTGCGCCGCTCCGCCGCCGAGCGAGAGGAGGTTTCTCGGGGCGGCAATCTTATAATACTTCAGCAGACCGTGGGTATAGCCGTTGATACGAGCCTCGACCGTGGCGGCGATGTGCGTCGGCGGCGTGATGAAGAGGGGGTTCTTGTAATTGCGCTCATAGAGGAAGCGAACGGCGTCGACCATGGCATTGTGGTTGTCCGAGGCAATGAAGGACGCGCTGATGTTCGGCAGTGCCCGATCCACCAGAACGAAGGGGTATTTGCGCAGGCTGTAGCGGATCAGCTCATCCTGATAGGGATATTCGTCGTCCACCGGAAAGAGGATGACACCCATGGCGCCGGAGCGGGGCAGAGAGTGTAGCAGCGCGGCCTCCTTGGTCGGGGAGTTATCGCTGAAATGGACGGTATATTCGATCTTATGCTCCGCGCAGAAGTCACCGATGCCCGTTAAGATGGCATGGGAAAAGCGCGTCTTTGCGGAGACGGTAATGAAGGCGATGCGGACATTTTTATAGATGGCGGATTGAAGACGCTCGGCCTTGATATCGCTGCGAATGAAGTAGCCGCTGCCGTGCACCTTGGTCACATAGCCGTACTCGATCAGCTTGTCATAGGCGTGCTGGACGGGCTTGCGGCTGGCCTCGAAATGGGCGGCGAGCATCCGTTCGCTGGGCAGCTTGTAGTTCGGGACACTTGCGTTTCTGCCGATCAAATCGAGCAGATAATCCATGATTTTCTTATAGATCGAGGAATCCATCCCATCGCCTCCTTCCTTCTGATTCCAATATATCACAAAGAAAAATGATTGTAAAGAAAAAAGGTTCCAGCGAACCAGTTTATTTTATTTTCACCCTTGAAAATTACACCGAGCTGTGCCATAATATAGACGGTAAAATCCCATGAAAAACGGAGGACTCTCAGTTAATGAAAAAAGTGTTGTTTCAAGGCGACTCCATTACGGATGCCGGCCGCGATCGGGAACAATCATACGGTCTCGGCGGCGGCTACCCGATGTTTATCCGTTGCCGTCTGGATGTTGACCGCACCAAAGAGTATGTTTTCCAGAACCGCGGCGTCAGCGGCGACCGTGTCGTCGATGTCTACGCCCGCATCAAGGCCGATATTATCAACCTCAAGCCGGACATTCTGACCATTCTGGTCGGCGTCAACGACGTCTGGCATGAATTTGCCATCGGCAACGGCGTCAGCCCCGAAAAATACCGCAAGATCTACCATATGCTCCTCGAAGAGATCCGTGAAGCTCTGCCGGACACGCGCATCATCCTTCTCGAGCCCTTCGTCCTGAAGGGAAGCGCAACGGAGGCGATGTATGACGAGTTCCGTGCCGGGGTTCTCACCCGTGCGCAGATCGTCAAGGAGCTGGCAGAGGAATTCTCCCTGACCTTTGTCCCCTTCCAGCGCGCGCTGGACGAATTGAGCGTCTCCACCGGAACAGACTTTTGGCTGTCCGACGGTGTGCATCCCACGGGCGCCTTCTATCAATACATGGCAGATCAATTGATTCCGGTCATCTGCGCCGGCGAATAACTCGGAAAGTGAGGACATCACAGTGAAACGTTCGGAAATCAACAAAGCATTGAAAGAGCTGGAGGCAATGTGCCGTAGGGAGCATTGCTATCTGCCGCCCTTCTGCGCCTTTACGCCGGAGGTATGGCAGTGCATCGGCCACGAATACGATGAGGTTCGTGACTGTATGCTCGGCTGGGACATCACGGACTACGGCATGGGTGATTTTGACCACTTCGGTATGTCCCTCATCACCATCCGCAACGGCAACCGCGCCATGGCGGACAAATATCCCAAGGTCTATGCGGAAAAGCTCCTGTACATGAAGGAAGGTCAGCGTGCCGCCAACCACTTCCACTGGTACAAGACCGAGGACATCATCAACCGCGGCGGCGGCAACATCCTGATCCGTGTCTATAACAGCCTGCCCGACGAGGAAGTCGACTATCACAGCGATGTCACCGTGCACATGGACGGCCGCACCTTCACCGTCCCCGCCGGAACGCAGGTTCGCCTGACCCCCGGCGAGAGCATCCACATCCAGCAGTATATGTACCACGACTTCGAGGTCGAGGAGGGCACGGGCGCCGTTCTGATGGGCGAGGTCAGCCAGTGCAACGACGACAACACCGACAACCGCTTCAATCCGCCGATGGGTCGTTTCCCCGAGATTGAAGAGGACGAGCCCCCCTATCGTCTGCTTTGCAACGAGTACCCCGCTGCAAAGGATTAAAGTCTAACACTGTCATTTGGCAGATTGCACAAGTTCCCACCATCCAATTTGTGCACTCTGCCAAATGCGTTTTTCGGAGAATTCTTATTGTCGAAAACAAAGGAACCACGGTACCACTTTGTCGCATTTTTCTATAGCTTCTATGAGAAATTTGCGGTATGATTGTATAAGAGGAATAATGTCGAAAAATCTCTCGGCGGAGGACTCCGTCGAGCCGTATCCGTATGATAGGCAGTCCCCTGCTTATGATAAAAACTGCCGAAATATTCGAACCGAGCCGCAAAAGCGAGGAATGCTTTGAGGGAGATCGTCGTTCGGAAAACACGGGAATGCTTCGTGCATTTCGGTTCTCCCGAGCGAAAGAGCCGAAAAAAGCTTTTTTCGCTCTCCGCAGTCTTCGCCTTCTTCGGATGTTTCGCAACGAAAAAACCGGGAGGAATCACATGAAAAAACTATTGGCCCTGCTTTTGGCGATGTTGATCGTCATCAGCCTCTTCACCGCCTGCGCCGCCTCTGATACGGACGATTCGTCCGATACCCCGTCGACCGCCGACGAAACCAGCACCGGCGAAGAGCAAACCACCGCGCCTCCGTCCGAGAGCGAAAGCTCATCGGTCGAAGTGTCGACCACCCACGACCCCAACGAGCCTTACATCGTCGAGGCCAGCAAGCTGAGCAAGCACGCCAACGGCTGGTTCCAGCTCCTTGAAAACAACACCGACGGTGTCTACTTCAACCTCTGGGCAAACGACCTGCCCGTCGACGACACATGGACCATCCGCTACGCCTCTACCAGCTCCGATGACTTCACTCTCATTCGTGACGGAAAGTACATCACCACCGTCGACTGCCAGATCCTGAAATTCGCCAACACCGAGTATTTTCTCGTCTGCGATCCGTGGCTGCTGGGAGAATACGCTCCTCTTCAGCCCGGCGATATCCTGATCGTTCAGGGCAACTTCGTCGACTACGAAACCGGCTGGGGCATCAACATCGACACCACCTACATCACCCTTAAGGGCATCGGCACCGCAGTGTTCTCCACCACCGCCCCCGACGCCGATTGATCCGCTGCAAACAATTTTTGATTATTAGGAGGAAATTATGAAGAAGAAACTGATCGCAATGTTCCTGCTGCTGGCCATTGTCGCCGGCATCTTTGCCGGCTGCGGTGTCGGCGTCGTGGAATCGTCTCAGAACGGCAATGCCACGGAAGAGGATGTCACCGTCACCGACGCACAGGGCAACACCCTGGAAAAGACCGTTATCACCGTTGCCACCTGGGACGGCGGCCTCGGCAGCCAATGGCTGGAGCTGGCCGCTGACCGCTTCGAAGAGCTCTACAAGGACGTCTCCTTCGAAGAGGGCAAGCAGGGCTGCAAGATCAACATCCTTGCAAGCCGCAGCTTCGACGGCTCCGCCATGTCCTACACTCCCCTGACATACGACATCTACTTCGTCGAGGGCGTTGATTATTTCACCATGGTCGCCAACGGCCAGATGGCCTGCCTCACCGACATCATGACCGAGCCGCTGACGCAGTACGGCGATGATGCCACCATCCTCGAAAAAATCGCCCCGACCATGCAGGACTATCTGCTGGCCAGCGACGGCAACTACTATGCAATTCCCTTCTACGAAACTTTCTACTCCTTCGCTTATGATCTCGACCTCTGGAATGAGAAATCCTATTACTTCGCTAAGAACGGCGGCTGGACGAATGTCTCCGGCGACCTTTCCGCAGGTCCCGACGGCGAGTTCGGCACCTCCGACGACGGTATGCCCGCCACCTACGCCGAGTTCGAAACTCTCATCAGCCACATCAAGGACACCGGCGTCATTCCCTTCATCTATCCGGCCAACGCCACTCCCTACGTCGGCAACTTCCTCTATGAGTACTACGCACAGTACGAGGGCAAGGAGCAGATGGAGCTGAACTACTCCTTTAACGGTGTTGCCACCGACCTCATCGAGGTCGCAGAGGACGGCACCATCACCGAGCTGCCCGACACCGAGATCACCGTTGAGAACGGCTACGAGCTGCAGTCGCAGGCAGGCCGCTACTATGTCCTGAAGTTCGTCGAGGAGGTTCTCTCCAAGACCGACAACTACAAAATCTCCGACACCCACATCAACGCGCAGAAGTCCTTCGTCCGCGGCGGCATCGCCAACGACCAGCCCATCGCCATGATTCTCGACGGCACCTGGTGGGAGAACGAAGCATCCGCCGCCCTGGAGGAGCTGGAATCCGACGGCTACGAGCGTCACAACTACGCCGTCATGCCCAAGCCCCATGCCACCGAGGACAAGATCGGTCAGACTCCCTGCTGGCTGTCCACCTCCTTCTCCTACGGCTTCGTCGCCAGCGCCTCCACGCAGCAGGAGCTTTCTCTGAAGTTCCTCCAGTTCCTGCACACCAACGACGAGCTCTCCCACTTCACCGCCGAGGTCAACATGACCCGTCCGCTCTCCTATACCATTACCGAAGAAGATTCCGCCAACCTGACCACCTATTGCCGCTCCATCCTTGACCTCAAGGAGAATTCCGACATCGTCTACCCCTACACCAGAGAAGAAGCCGCTCTGAACAATCCCCTGATGTTCTCCACCTTCAACTGGGCATGGCTGACGACCGTCGACGGCAGTGAGTATCAGAACCCGTGGCTCTACTTCACCAACGTCTCCGGCGCATCCGCCGTTAAGTATTTCAACGGCCAGAAGCCGTACTTCCTGAACAGATGGAGTGGGATCATTTGATCCCATCCCTCTTACAGAAAAACAGAGGGATCAATCATGACAAATAAGCTGTCGGCGAGCATCAAGAGGCATCGCCGTGATAAAAAGGATGTCATCTTCTACTGGGCGTTGCTGATCCTGCCTATCGTGCAGGTCTGCATCTTCTACTTCGGCGTGAATATTCAGTCGATTCTGATGGCATTCCAGCGCTATGACGCATATACCGACACATTTATCTGGGACTTCAAGACCAATCTCTCCAAGTTTAAGCTTGAAGTCTCGACCGCCGGCTTCTGGACGATGATGAAAAACTCCCTCGGAGTTTACATCGTCACGCAGCTCGCCGGCACAGCATTGGCGATCCTTTTCGCCTACTACATCCACAAAAAACGTCTGGGCAATAATTTCTTCCGCTTCATGCTCTTCCTGCCCAGCGTCATCCCCGCAATTCTGCTGACGGTCATCTATAAAGATACCATCGGTCTGGGCTTGCCGGCATGGTTGGAGTACCTCTTCGACAAGGTGATGGACAACCCCTTCATCATGGGCGGCAGCCGTTATACCCTCATCACTGTCTTTACGGTCTGGACGAGCTTTGCCAGTCAGGTTCTGATCTATTCGGCAACGATGGATCGGGTCGACACCTCCATCATCGAAGCAGGCAAGGTCGACGGCACCAACTCGTGGCAGGAGTTCCGTTATCTCATCATGCCGAACATCATGCCGGCCGTGACCGTCTTCATCGTCACGGGTCTTGCCGGATTCTTCAGCAATGACAACAACGTCTGGAACTTCCTCAGCTACAATGCGTTGCCCGACGAAAAGACCGTCGGCTATCTGCTGTATTACATGGTCGCAAACGGCAAAACGCAATACTGTTACTCTGCGTTCCTCGGTCTGGTCTGCTCACTGATCCTGATTCCCGTCGTAACGCTGGTAAGAAAACTGCTTGACAGGGGGGATGACTGATGCGACTGAAACAGAAACGACTCAAACCGGATGTAATGTCCGTCCTGACCGGCACCCTTCTGGTCATCTACACGCTCGGTCTGCTCATCCCGTTTGCATGGTCGATCGTAACCTCCTTCACGGATGTGACGGGCTATTTCGACTTCTATGTCGACAAAATCTTTAAGAACGGCCCTGTCTTCGTCCTGACGACCGAAAACTACAAGCTCGCGCTCGATTACATGACCATTACCTCCACCAGCACCTCCGTTACCTATAATATTATCGGTATGTATATGCATTCGGTGCTGTATGCAACGATTTGCTCCGGTGTTTGGGTTCTGGTCACGGCGGTCGTCAGCTACCTCGTCGCTCGCTTCAATTTCAGATTTTCCAAGGTTGTCTACAATTTCGTCGTCGTCACCATGTGCATCCCCATCGTCGGCAGCATGGCTTCCGAGCTTCGGATGCTGCAAAGCCTGCAGATCTATGACTCATGGATCGGTATGGCCGTTTTGAAATTCAACTTCCTCGGTGCATATTTCCTGACCTTTGTCGCCATGTTCCGCGCCATCCCGAAGGAATATACCGAGGCCGCAAAGATCGACGGCGCTTCCAATCTGACCATCATGCTGCGCATCATCTTCCCCCAGGCGCTGAACATGATCGTCACCGTCTTCCTGCTGAATTTCATCACCTACTGGAACGACTACAAAACCGCTATGCTTTATCTGCCCTCCTATCCGCTCGCAACTTACGGTGTCTACTATTTCATGAATACGCCGATGGGCGCAGGTGCCACCTCTCAGGTTCCCGTTCAGGTGGCCGGCGCGCTGCTCATGACCCTGCCGATCATCGTGGTATTCCTGGTATTCAATAAGTTCCTGCGTGGAGGCGTCTACATCGGAGGAATCAAAGGCTAATGAAAAAACTGATCTCAACTGTGCTCGTCTGTGCGGTGCTCCTCGGCATTGCGTTGGCCGTGTTTGTCACGGCCGCAGACGGCAAGGCGGCCTCCCTGCCGCCTGTGATGATCTCCGGCTTTACCTATTCGCTCGACGAGCTTGACGGTCTGAACGCCTATGTCAACGGCGTTAAGACGAGCGGCTCCTTCGTCGCGCAGGGCAGCACGGTGAACATCGAATACAAGGCATCCGATGATGCTTCTGCCGAGCTTTCCTACTCGATCCCCGTAGTCGATACGGAAAACGGCGCAAACCATGCCGCATATTTCTACTGCAAGGACAATACCGTTAAGGTTCAGGAAAATGCGGAATACATCACCCTCTCGTATTCTCAGGAGGGTGCCGTTACCTTCGCCAATGCGCTTAACAGCAACTCCTTCAGTCTCAACATGGAGCTTGCAGGCGACAGCGCAAGCTTGAGCAACATCGTCCTGACCTTGACGGATGAAAAGAACTCCGGCGTCTCCTTGACCATGACTCTCGACCCCGACGCGCAGGAGCTTACCGTCGGCACCGAAACCGTCCCCTTCTCCGTTTCGGGCGGCCTCGTGATCTTCAAGTACAACAACCTCAACCGCAGCCTGATCGATGCCTCCACCGAGGAGGTCATCTACACCTTCGTGCAGGACGACCGTGCAGATGAATTCCACGGCTTCTCCGCCGGTGCTTACATGACCCTCGGCTTTGAGAATGTCACCGGCTCCTGCGAGGCCAACCTGAAGCGTCTTTGCAATCAGCCGCTCGGTCATCGCGATACCTATGTCGCTGACCAGATCGAGCCGTCCATTGCTCTGCTCGGCAGTCTGCATACCACGCAGGTCATCGGCGACGCACTTTCCATCCCCGATTTCTGCGCCTACGACGTCTTCAGTCAGATTTCCCGTCTGACCCTGACCGTCTCCCTGCCCGACGGCACGGAGTATTACAGCGGCGACTACGCGGGCTATACCCCTGTTGCCATCGACCAATCCGGCAAATACCGCGTAACCTATCACGCAGAGGATTCCTTCGGGAATTCCGCAAATCTGTCCCGAAATGTGTCGGTTTCCGACAATATTGCGCCGACACTGACCGTGTCCGACATGGCCTCTACGCAATTTGCCAAGGGCGACAGCGTCACCTTCCCCGACTATGCTGTCTCCGACAATCAGGGTGAGTGCACCGTCGATGTCATCCTCGTCCTGCCGAACTGCGAGCTTTTCCTCCTTCTGCATGACGAGAACGGCGAAAAGGACTATTACACGAACAACAAGGAGATCTATCGTCCCTCCTTCGGCCTGAGTGACACCTCCTTCTGCGCCGAGCAGACGGGAACCTACGTTCTGCGCTATGTCGCCTATGACGAATCCTACAATCGAACGGTCGTTGAAGTGCCGTTTACCGTGAATTAAGGAGGAGGCACCATGAAAAAACGTATTTTTTGTCTTTTCCTTGTACTGACCCTTCTGGCTGCCTGTCTCGGCGCCTGCGGCGAAGACGAGGCTCCTGCCACGACCCTGCCCTCCGGTGAGCAGGGCGAGGCCGTCGAAAATCCCTACGCCACCCGTCTGGAAAACGAATTTCTCGTCAAGGACGGCAAGTCGGACTATGTCCTCGTTCTGACCGACAGCCCGATGAATTATGAGTCCTTCGCGGCGGAGGAGTTCAATACCTTCCTTTCTATGTCCAACGGCTGTACGCTGGATACCGTTTCCGAGAGCACTCTCACCGACGGCACTCCCTTCATCTCCATCGGCAACACCAAGCAGCTTCAGGCCGCTTTCCCCGATGTCGATCTGGCCGCACTGCACTCCAAGCAGTCGTCCTACTTCATTGCCTCCAAGGACGGCAATATCTATGTGGCCTCCGGTGACGGCTACCGTGGCTACGGCAGTCTGTACGCAATCTACGACCTGCTGCACGACCTGATTGACTACACCTACTACTGCGACACCGAGATCTATGTAAACAATAGCGCGGATGTCAATCTCTATGCCTATGAGCAGCACATCGTTGAGGCTACCATCGATGCACGCACCCACTCCACCGCATATATCTACTGCAACAGCCTGCACAACACCCGTCTGCGCTACATCAACTTCTCCAACGGCGTTGAGTGGAACCGCATGACCATCGGTCACAGCCAGCTCATGGTCTATCTGCACCCGACGGACAGCGATGACAGCGGCGTTCCCTACGGCGAGTCCCACCCCGAGTGGTTCGTCGACCCCTATGAAGACGCCCCCCAGATCAACTCCAATCAGCTCTGCTGGACGGCGCACGGCGATGAGGCCAGCCTTGCGGAAATGCAGACTGTCGTTGCCGACCGTCTCATCACCTTCCTGCAAATGGATCCCGAAGCGAACTTCTTCATGTTCGGCCAGCACGACAACTCCATTGCCTGCACCTGCTACGGCTGTCTGGACGCTCTGCGCGAGTGGGGCGGCAATCAGTCCGGCCTGCAGATCAACTTCTTTAACGGCGTTCTGGATCAGGTCAATGCGTGGTTGGAGACAAACGCCCCCAACCGTGAAGTCTCCTTCGTCGTCTACGCCTATCGCTTCACACAGTCGCCTCCCGTCTCACAGGATGCGGACGGTAACTACGTTGCCTACAGCGATAAGGTCATCCCCGACGCACGGATGCGCATTTTCTACGCTCCCGTTGAGATGAACTATGCCTTCCCCTTTGACTCTCCCAACAACTCACTGGCCGCACATGACCTTGCCGGTTGGTCGGCTCTGTGCACCGAGGGTCAGCTCTTCACCTATCTCTACGACCTGAACGTCAACAACTATTTCATCAACTTCTTCAATTTCGGCACCGTCCAGAGCATGATTCAGGAGCTTTCCGATGCCGGCGTCACATACCTGCTCAATCAGGGCGCGTCCGACCAGGTCAACGTGACCGGCTTCCAAGCGCTCCGCGCCTATGCCATGTCGAATCTCATGTGGAATGCCGATTTGAACTATCAGGAACTTGCCGCCGATTTCATCGTCCATTATTATAAGGACGCCGCTGAGCCGATGCAGGAGCTTTTCGACATGATCTGCGACCGCAACGCCTATTACGGCTGCGCCGAGGATCTTGGCTTGGCCACCATCAACTCCTTCCCCACCAGCAACAAGCTCTATCCGAAGGCGTTTGTGGAAAAAATGGATCAGCAGATTCAGCTCGCCATGGATGCCATCGCGCATTATCAGGACACCGATCCCGAGCTCTATCAAGCCCTGAGCGACCGCATTATGATGGAAAACCTCTCCGTTCTGTACCTTAAGGCCGTTGTTTACGGCGACAGCTACAGCAACGAGGAGCTTGCCGAAATGCGGGAAACCTGGAATTACTACATCAACTACTTCGGAATCACAAAGGGCGGCGAGGGTAGCAATCTGCCGCAATTCTGATCATCCCCTCCCGACGGCGGAAGCAACGCCTTCCGTCGTCGGGAAAGATGGCCTAAAATGAGGAAATTTTATGAACATTGAACTCAACGGCGCATGGCGCATGGAATCAAAAAAGCTCTTCGGCCTTTCCGCCGAGTTTCCCGGCTCTGTTTTAAGCACCCTTCTTTCTCATCAAATCATTGCCGACCCGTATTATCGTCAGAACGAGGCCGTTGCAAGAGAATATCTTTATGACGACTATACCTTCACTCGAAATTTCCCGCTGACAAAGCAGCAGCTTTCCAACACAAACTACCTGCTGCTGCGTGGTGTTCACACCGTTGCGGATGTATATATTAATCAAGTTCTCGTGGCGAAATGCTGCGATATGCATTTGGATCAGCGGATCCGTCTAGACCCGACGCTCCTGCGTGAGTGCAACGAGATCCGCCTCGAATTCTTCTCCTCTTATCGCTATATCGACGAATATGACGACCAAAGGAAGTTTGAAACCTTCGCCGTAACCCGTGCAAAGGGTCCGTGCCTGCGTCAGCCGCATTTTATGTTCGGCTGGGACTGGGCTCCCGATCTGTCGGACATGGGTGTCTTCGGCGGTATCTCCATTCTTTCGACAAGCCTCGGTTATCTGGACGAATTCCGTCACGAGGTGACCTTCCTACCCGACGGCAGTGCTCGCATCGATGTGCAGGTCGCCGTTGAAGCACTCGGCAGCGGCACTCTGGAGGCCACGCTCTCCCTGCCGCAGGATGGGACACTCCTTCAGTGGAGCTCCCCTCTCCCCCTTCGGGAACCCTCCTTCTCCTTCCTGCTTCCCGAACCGAAGCGTTGGTATCCGATCGGCTACGGCGATCCGACACTCTACGATCTGACCTTCCGTCTGAGCGCGCCGAACGGCGAGGTTCAGACCGAGACTTACCGCATCGGTCTGCGCGAGGTCACAATCGACGACCGCCCCGACCAATGGGGCACGAATTTCTCCGTCTCCATTAACTCCGTTCCCATCTTCCTGAAGGGTGCTGCCTATGTACCCGAGGACAGCATCCTCTCGCGCATCACCCCCGAGCGAAGCGCAAAGCTGATGAAGCTGGCAACGGATTTCTCCCACAACTGCATCCGCGTCTGGGGCGGCGGCTACTACCCGACCGACGCCCTGTATGACTACTGCGATGAGCACGGCATCTTGATCTGGCAGGATCTGATGTTCGCCTGCGCCGCATACAACATGGACGACAAGCACTTCCGTGACCTGATTGTGGCGGAGACGATTCAAAATGTCAAGCGCTTCCGCCATCACGCCTCGGTCTTCCTGATCGCCGGCGACAACGAGTGCGAGGACGGCGTAAACGGCCACGAGCCGCAGCTCATGGAAGCCTATCGCGTGATGAGTCTCGAGGTTCTGTGCCCTCTGATGGAAACGCTCACCTCGACCTATTTCCTCAGAACCTCCCCCCGTTCGGCGGTGATGTACTGCCGCCCGAACGATCTTGATCACTTCGATACCCACTACTGGCGTGTCTGGTGCGACGAAGGGTCGCTCAGCACCTACGGCAAAATCTATCCGAGAATGCTCTCAGAGGTCGGCAGCTTCTGCTTCGCAACGATGAATGACATCCGCAGCTTTGCGGAGAAGGACGACATGGCCGTCGATTCACCCGTAATGCTCGACCATCAAAAATATCCGAACGGCAACCGCCGCATCATGCTCTATGTCAACGCAATCTACGGCAAGCCCAAGACCTTTGAGCACGCCGTCCTTCTGTCGCAGCACTTCAATGCCGAATCCATGCGCCTGTGCTGTGAGCATATGCGGAGCAATCGGGAGCGCTGCAACGGTATGCTCTACTGGCAGCTCAACGATTGCTGGCCGAACCTCTCGTGCAGCTCCATCGACTACGGAATGGCTCTCAAGCCGCTGCACTATTTCTCTGGACGCTTCTTTGCGCCGCATCTGATCTGCGCCGACCTCGGTGAGGACGGTCTGATGCTCTGCGCCTCCAATGATACACCGCAGGATATGACCTATCGCCTTGCTTACCGTCACGAAACCTTCACGGGTGAGGTGCTGGAGGAGGCTTCCGCCACTGCTCTCGTCAAGGCCGGCGGCAGCAGTCGTGTTCTTCCGCTGCCGCAGCCGCGCAGCGACACCGTCCTGCACATGACCCTTTTCGCACCGGACGGGAGTATCCTTTGCGACAACTTCTATCAAGAGACGATCGACCGAGAGGTGTCCTATCCCGCTGCGCAGATCACCGTCCGCCAGATCAATGACACAACCGTTTCCGTGAGCACGGATGTCTTCGCGAAATACATCTGCATCGATTGCCCCGACGCAACAACCGTCCTGTCTGACAACTATTTCACCCTCGCCGGCGGCCAAACCAAGCTCGTCACGGCGGATCGGCCGATTTGCGCCGCTTCGCTGAAAATTACAACACTGGAGCAAATGATCACGTTTGAGGAGGATCGGAAATGAATCAAAAAATGACGGAATATATTCCGTGGAACAAGCACGATGATGACATGGTCATCTACGCCGGACGCTTCCTGCGAGATCGCCTCCATCCGATGTGCTACGATGCCGTGATGGACTTATCCGTGGAATACGCCTATTCCGAAGAGCCGGTCGAGTTTTCCGAGATCGGCAAACTGAGCTTCCGACCCATTGCCCCGGGCGAGGTCTGGGCGGATCACAATTTTGCCTGTGCATGGTTCCACCTGACCGGTCGTCTGCCCGAGGGGACGGATCGCAAGAACCTCCTGTTGAAGTTCTGCAACGACGGTGAGGGCCTTCTGGTCAGCAAGACCGGCTCGGCCGTCAAGGGCTTCACCACCGGCTCCCCCGTTTTCGGCGTCGTCGACGAGTCCATCGAAAAAATATACTATCCGCTCGACGGTCTGATTGCCGACGACGGCAGCATCGATCTGTATATCGACGGTGCCTCCAACGGTCTGCTCGGCGAATTCGTCTTTGACGCGGCACGGCTGAGATTCGCCTCCGTGGTTCGAGAGAATCCCGAGATCTTGGAGGTCTACTACGATTACGAGACGCTGTATGACTATGTCTGCGCCGTCGACTATGAAAACTCTCACAAGCGTGAGATTATTTACGATCTGTGGGAGATTCAGAAGCTCTTTGAATATCACATCCCCGATTGGTATCCCAAGGCGAAGGAGATCGCCGCGCGGATGTTCTCGCTCAACGGCGACGACGCCGTCGCCTCGACCACCGTGGCGCACAGCCATCTTGACCTCCTCTGGCTCTGGCCGCTGCGAGAATCCAAGCGCAAAGCAAAGCGCACCTTCTCCAACCTCGCCTACCATGCAGAAAAATATCCGCAGTTCCGCTTCGTCGTCCCCCAGCCGCAGCAGCTGGAGTGGATCAAGCAGTCCGATCCCGAGCTGTATGAGCACCTGAAAGCGCTCGAAAAAAGAGGGCAGATGGAGCCCGTCGGCGGCGCATGGGTCGAAAACGACACCAACCTGCCCGGCGAAGAATCTCTGAGCCGCCAGATGCTCTACGGTCAGAAATTCTGGCTGGAGGAATTCGGCCATTACACCAAAATCGGCTGGCTGCCCGATGCCTTCGGCTATACCGGCGCATATCCGCAGATTTTGAAGCTCAGCGGACAGGACAGCTTCATGACGATCAAAATCTCGTGGTCTGACCGTACCATCTTCCCGTATAACACCTTCCATTGGCGCGGCATCGACGGCACCTCCGTCATGACCCATATGCCGCCCGAGGGCAACTACAACTCCCTCGCAGGCCCGAAGGCCATGCTGACCGCTCGCGGCAACATCAAAAAGACCGATCCGCAGGATCGCATGATGCTGGTCTACGGCGTCGGCGACGGCGGCGGCGGCCCGTCGGACACCAGCGTGGAGCGCTGCCTGCGCACGCAGAATGTCCCCTATCTGCCCAAAACTCGCTTTACCTCTGCGCACGACTTCTTCGACGGCCTGAAGGGTCTGGATGTCCCCACGCATGACGGCGAGATGTATCTGGAAAAGCACCGCGCAACCTACACCTCCCAGTCCAACACGAAGAACAACAACCGCACGTTTGAGGAAAGAATCCTCTCGCTGGAAAAGCTGCTGTCTTCCCGTGGTGAACAGGGCGACAAGGCCGAAATGGACAAGCTGTGGAAGGAAGCCATGCTCTATCATTTCCACGACTCCCTCCCCGGCTCCTGCATCCGCCGTGTTTATGACGAGATGGCCGTGGCGCACGCCCGTATGCTCGACACTCTGGAACAGATGGCCAACCGTCTGGGTGCGACCTTCACCCCCGGCGGCAAGCTGATCCGTCTGTCCGGCGAGCCGGTATTCCGTCTGGAAGCAGTCGGTGAAGGCTACTGCCTCTATGACGGAGCCGATGCCCTGATCGAGCCGAAAACCTACGCCGATCCCACCGTTACCGACGCCGTGTCTTCCTATGAAACAAGCTATTATAAGGTCACCTTCCTCCCCGACGGCACGCTCGGAACCATCTGCCTGCCGAACGGCGAGGTGCTGGTCGAAAATGCCAACCGTCTGCGGGTTTTCATCGACCTGGGCGACGCTTGGGACTTCAAGGACGATTATCGGGATCAGCCGGAGCAGTATATGCACCTGCAAAAGACCGTTACGCGTGACTTCGGAGAGATGATCGAGATCCGTCAGACCTATACCTACAAGGAATCGTCTCTTGTGCAAACCATCGTGATGCACCGCGACGATCCCTGTATCCGCATCACGCATGATGTCGACTGGAAAAATTCCGGCTATATGCTCCGTGCGGAATTCCTGCCGAAGTGCTGGTCGGATGTTGTCCGCAGCGACATTCAGTACGGCTACATCGAGCGCCCGACGACCGACCGCACCCTGCACGAGTGGGCGCAATTCGAAATGTGCTGCCAGAAGTGGTTTGACATTTCCGACGACGTGCGCGGCTTCGCCGTCCTCAACAACGCCAAGAACGGCTTCATGGCGAAGCAGGGGATTCTTTCCCTCGACGCTCTGCGCTCGACCGACTATCCCTGCGTCAACGGCGATCAGACCCCGACGCGCTATTCCTATGCCCTCTATCCGCACTGCGGCGGCTTTGACCCTGTCCGAATCGACCGTCTGGCACAGCAGTTCGCTGAGCGTCCGCTCTACGGCACGCAGAGTGCACAGGTTCCGACCTTCGACTCCGACGCTGTTGTCGTCACCGCTTTCAAGCCGGCCTATGACACCGACGGCTTCATCCTTCGCGCCTTCGAGCGAACGGGCAAGGCGGTGCAGGCACAGTTGACCCTCCCCGAGGGCTGGAAGCTGCTTCACGAGGTCAATTTACTGGAAGACAAACTGGGCGAAGCGTCCTGCACGGTCGACTTCCACCCCTTCCAGATTCGTTCCTTCCGTCTGAAGAAGGAAGCCTAAATTCATATCATTCGCCGCTGAAAATGCGGCGGGATAAAAAACAGGAGGATTCATTATGAAAGGTTCCAAGAAAACCGCACGGCTGCTGTCGCTGCTGTTGACCCTTTCCGTCCTGCTCTCCGTCATCACACCGATGACGGTCGCCGCAACGGGAACCGTGGTCAATGTCGGTCACCTGACAGCAGACGCTGCACATCCGTCATTTGAGGGCGAATTCCTCTATATGACGAGTGAAAACGGCGTCAGCGACACTTGGCAGAACTATTTTGCCACCTCTGACGACTGCGTCAAGCTCCGCAAGAGCGGCTCTACCGAGGAAATCGGCATCGCCCTGCTCGACAGCGGCATGACGAGCGACAGTATTTTGCTCAACCGTGGCGAAAAGACCTTCTGCCTGCGCAACTCCCAGTGGTATATGAACTGCGCAGGGCACAGTGATGTTACGCCCTTTGCCGCAGGCGACGTTCTCATCATCGAGGGCGAATTCACCAGCGCAAGCGGAAATGTCACCGCCTACATCTCCAAGACCTACATCACCATGGATGCCTCGGGCAAAATCACCTTCAGCACCACCGACCCCGCTTCTTCCCCCGTGGTTGACCCCGTGAAGCCCGAGGAGCCCGTGAAGCCCGAGGGCTTGAATGTCGGCCATCTGACGGCAGACAGCACCCATCTCACCGTCACCGGTGACGGCTATCTCTACATGAAGAGCGAAAGCGGCGTCGGTGACCTGTGGCAGAACTATTTTGCCGCAAATGACGACTGCGTCAAGCTCCGCAAGAGCGGCTCTACCGAGGAAATCGGCATTGCCCAGCTTAACAGCAGCTTGACAAGCCACGGCATCATCATGAACCGCGGCGAGACGACCTTCTGTCTGCGTGTTGGGCAGGCCTATCTCAACTACGCAGGCCACAGCGACCTCACTCCCTTTGCCGAGGGTGATGTCCTCATCATCGAGGGCAACTTTACCAGCGCCTCCGGCACCCTGATCTACATCGAGAAGACCTACATCACCATGGATGCCTCCGGCGTCCTGACCTTCAGCACCACCGACCCCGGCGCTTCCTCCGTGGTCGATCCCGATGTGCCGGAGGGCTTGAATGTCGGCCGTCTGACGGCAGACAGCTCCCACCTCACCGTTACCGACGACGGCTACCTCTACATGAAGAGCGCGGCCGGTGTCACCGATACCTGGCAGAACTATTTTGCCGCAAACGACGACTGCGTCAAGCTCCGCAAGAGCGGCTCTACCGAGGAAATCGGCATCGCCCTGCTTGACAGCGCTTTGACCGGCGACGGCATCATCCTGAACCGCGGCGAGACGATCTTCTGTCTGCGTATTGGGCAGTTCTATCTCAACTGCGCAGGTCACAGCGACCTCACCCCCTTTGCCGAGGGTGACGTCCTCATCATCGAGGGTAACTTCACCAGTGCCTCCGGCACCCTGATCTACATTGAGAAGACCTACATCACCATGGACTCCGAGGGTGCCCTGACCTTCAGTGCGACCGACCCTGCGGGCGGTTCTTCTTCGGAGACCGGCACCGTCATTGATGCCGGCGCCATGTCCTCTCATGCCAATGGCAACACGCTCAGCGGCGTCTACTTCACCCTTGCCGAGAACGAAGCCCCGTACAACGCGGACTGGTCTTTGGAATACACCCCGACGGCCTCCTCCTGCGTTCAGCTCGTCCGCGGCGATGTGACGACCTCCGTCGCCAACCCCGAACGCGGCGCCATCGTCAAGTACGGTAAGAGTGATTACTATCTCAAGTGCGAAGCTTGGGCACTGGGTGATAAGATGCCCCTTCAGCCCGGCGACATTCTGATCGTTGAGGGCACCTTCACCCACGCAATCAGCAACACCGGCATCCGCATTGCAAAGACCTATATCTCCATCGGCGAGGACGGCATTGCCACCTTCAGCACAACCGAGCCGACGCCGGTCGTGGTGATTGAGGTCGGCTCCATGCTCTCCGACGAGCGCGGGCAGCAGGACGACGGCATCTATTTCCTTCTTTCCGAAAACGCTGTCCCCGTTGACACAAGCTGGGGCGTTCGTTATCATCCGGTCAATGCCGATGTCGTCAAGCGTGTGCACGACGGCGTGACAACCTCCGTCGGCAATGTTGAAGCCGGCACCATGCTCAAGTTCGGTGATATCTTCTGGTATATGCCGGCGTGGTCGTTCGGCGGCCTGCTGGAGCCCGGCGATATGCTCATCATCGAGGGCAACTTCACCAACAACGACAATGGCGTGACCTTCCATGTCAGCAAGTCCGTGATCACCTGCGAAAATGACGGCTCCCTGACCTACACCACCTCCATCCCCACCGCCATTGAAGGCGGCACCATGAGCAGCCATGCAAACGGCATCACCGCCGACGGCTTCTACTTCACCCTCGCGGCAAACGAAGTCCCCGTCGACGACACTTGGGGCGTTCGCTATCACCCGATCAATGCCAATGTCATCAAGCTGACCCGTAACAATGTGACGACCGCTGTCGGCAACACCGCCGCCGGTACCATCCTGAAATACGGCGAAACCGACTGGTATCTTGCATACTGGGCCATCGGCGGCGCACTGCAGACCGGTGATATCCTGGAAATTGACGGCAAGTTCGTCAACGACGACAACGGCGTAACCGTTCGCATCCAAAGAACCTACGTCATCGCAAAGGCAGACGGCTCGCTCCTCTTCACAACCGAGCTTCCCTCGGAGACGACGACCATCGACGCCGGCTCCATGCTCGCAAGTCCCAACGGCATGACCGAGACGGGTATCTATTTCGAAATGGGCGTCAACGAGGCTCCCTACGAGACGGGCTGGTCTCTGCTGTATGCTCCGGAAGCTGCAACCTGCATCCAGCTCATCCGTGACGATGTGACCACCTCCATCGCGAAGGCCGGCATCGGAACCATCGTCAAGTACTCTCCCTCACAGTATTATCTCAAGTGTGAGGCTTGGACGATGGGCGAGCTGATGCCTCTGCAGGAGGGCGATATCCTCGTCGTGGAAGGTAACTTCAACAACGAAGCAGACAATGTGACCATTCACATCAGCAAGACCTATATTCTCATTAAAAACGGCCAGCCCGTATTCTCTACCGAGTACCCCACCGAGACGGTCTATGACGTCATCGACGCCGGCTCCATGCAGTCCCACGTAAACGGCAAGACCGACACGGGTGTCTACTTCACCCTCAACGACAACACCGCACCCTATGACGACTGGAACATCGAATATGCTCCTCTGTCTCAGGATGCCGTCAAGCTCATTCGCGGCGAAGAGACACACAATGTCGGCATCGTCGGCCGCGGCACCATCGTCAAGTTCGGCGCCACCGATTATTACCTCAAGTGTGAAGCTTGGACCATGGGCGAGCTGATGCCTCTGCAGGAGGGCGATATCCTCGTCATCGAGGGTCAGTTCCTCAACGGCACTACCGTTCTCGACATCAGTCTGAGCTACATCCTCATTGAGAACGGCCAACCCATCTTCTCCACCGAATACCCCACCGAGACGGTCTATGACGTCATTGACGCCGGCTCCATGCAGTCCCACGCAAGCGGCAAGACCGACACAGGCATCTACTTCACCCTCAATGCCAACAGTGCTCCCTTCGAAAACTGGGATGTCCTCTACGCTCCCATGACCGACGATGCCATCAAGCTCATCCGTGACGGCGAGACGCACAATGTCGCCATCCCCGAGCGTGGCACCATCGTCAAGTTCAGCGAAACCGATTATTACCTCAAGTGTGAAGCCTGGACCATGGGTGAGCTGATGCCCCTGCAGGAGGGCGATATCCTCGTCATCGAGGGTCAGTTCCTCAACGGCACCACCATTCTCGACATCAGCCTGAGCTACATCCTCATCGAGAACGGCACGCCCGTCTTCTCCACCGAATACCCCACCGAGACGGTCTATGACATCATCGACGCCGGTTCCATGCAGTCCCACGCAAGCGGCAAGGCCGACACGGGCATCTACTTCACCCTCAACGACAACACTGCTCCCTACGACGACTGGAACACCGAATACGCTCCCCTCTCCGAAGATGCCATCAAGCTCATTCGCGGCGAAGAGACACACAACCTCGGCATCGTCGGCCGCGGTACCATTGTCAAGTTCGGCAACACCGAGTATTTCCTCAAGTGTGAGACTTGGACGATGGGCGAGCTGATGCCTCTGCAGGAGGGCGATATCCTCGTCATCGAGGGTCAGTTCCTCAACGGCACCACCATTCTCGACATCAGCCTGAGCTACATCCTCATCGAGAACGGCAAGCCCCTCTTCTCCACCGAATACCCCACCGAGACGGTCTATGACATCATCGATGCAGGCCCCATGCAGTCCCACGCAAGCGGCAAGACCGACACGGGCATCTACTTCACCCTCAATGCCAACAGTGCTCCCTACGATGACTGGAACACCGAATACGCTCCCCTCTCTGAGGACGCCATCAAGCTCATTCGCGGCGAAGAGACACACAACCTCGGCATCGTCGGTCGCGGCACCATCGTCAAGTTCCGTGATACCGAGTATTTCCTCAAGTGCGAGACTTGGACGATGGGCGAGCTGATGCCCCTGCAGCAGGGCGATATCCTCGTCATCGAGGGTCAGTTCCTCAACGGCACCACCATTCTCAACATCAGCTTGAGCTATATTTCCATCGGCTTGGGCACTGTCTCCATCGGAACGGAATACCCCGACGGCGACGCAACGCAGGAGATCATTGAGCTGGGTCACATGAAGTCCAACCCCACATATCCCGCACTCCTGGTCGACGAGGCCAACGGCGCCTGCGGCCTGTACTTCACCATGGACGATAATACCCTCCCCCATGATGACACCTGGTCGAACCGCTTCGCTTCCGTGACAAAGGATTCCATCCGGCTCATCCGCAACGGCGAAACCATCTCCATCGGCAACACCGCCGCAGGCGAAGTGCTGAAGTACTCCGCAAACGGCTACTACCTCTGCCTTGACAAGTGGGCGCACAGCGACGTCTTCCCCATCACGCAGGACGACATCCTCCTGATCGACGGCTACTTCACCGACGGAACCACGGTCGTGCATATCAGCAAGACCTATATCTCCTTCCGTCGCGGCATGGCTCTGTTCACCACCGAATACCCCGATGGCACCGACAACTTCACCGTTGTGAATGCCGGCACCATGAAGGGCGATTCCCGTGGCATGACCAACAGCGGCGTCTATTTCGACATGACCTCCAACGCCGCTCCCTACGATACGCATTGGAGAACCGAGTATTATCCCGTTAACGAGAGCAACATCAAGCTGGTTCGCAAGGGCGTGACCTACAACGTCGGCATTTCCGGCCGCGGCACCATCGTCAAGTTCTCCGCAACCGAGTATTACCTCAAGTGCGAGACATGGACAATGGGCGATCTCATGCCCCTGCAGGAAGGCGATGTCCTGATCGTCGAGGGCGAGTTCATCAACGGCGCAACCAACACCGTGCTGAACATCTCCAGAAGCTATATCGGCATCTACTACGGTATGCCCTTCTTCTCCACGAGTATGCCCTCCGGTGCAGCTCTGAACCGGATCAAGGCCGGCACCATGCTCAATGACGTGCGTGAAATGACCGCCACCGGCGTCTACTTCGACATGGAGAAGAACAGCGCGCCGCACGACAACTGGAATGTAGAGTATTCTCCGCTCAATGCCTCCAATGTCAAGCTCATTCGTGACGGTGTCACCTACAACGTCGGTATTCCCAAGCGCGGCACCATCGTCAAGTTCTCCGATACGGAATACTACCTCAAGTGCGAGGTCTGGACAATGGGCAACCTGATGCCGATGCAGGACGGCGATATCTTCATCGTCAGCGGTGAATTTATCAACTCCAAGGTCGGCGCAATGCTCGAAATCGACACGACCTATGTCTTCATTCAGGACGGCGACGCCTTTGTCGCAAAGTCCATGGGCGACTTGGAGCTCAAGCTGGGCGACACCAAGCAGCTCGAAGTCCCGGGCACGGAAGAAACCGTCTGGACTCTCAACAACAACCGTCTGTCGGTCGACGAAACCGGACTTCTCACTGCGCTGACCAACCGCGGCAGCACCAGAGTCATCGCCGTAAACGGTCTGGCCGGCTACTTCTGGACGGTCAGTATGTACGAAGAAACCGAATTCGGTAAGGTTAGCTTTACCTCCTCCGACGAGGAAATGACCATCGGCGTCTGGGCAGGCTCCTGCCACGACTTTGACAACGATCGTCTGGACGAGCTGCAGGAGGCCGGCATCAACCTCATCATCGGCGTCAACGAAGCGGAGATGAAGGGTGATATGTTCACGCTTCTCAATCGTGCCCGTAATCACGGCATCTCCATCATCATCGACCTGCGTGACTGGGACGGCGAATCGGTTCCCTTCTATGTTGGCCACCCGGCCCTCAAGGGCTTCCTGATGTCCGACGAGCCCTGTGCGACCGACTTCGAAACGCTTGCCGACTTGAAGGAGAAATTCGACGAAGTAATGCCCGAGGACAAGGTATTCTACGTCAACCTCTTCCCGCAGGCCTGCGCCTACGAAGACCTCTTCGGTGTCGATTTCAACCCCGAGAAGGTCGACTATGAGCAGTATTACGTCGAATTCTTTGTCGAGAGTGTAGAGCCGGAGCAGCTCTCCGTCAGCATCTATCCGCTCCTGCACGGTGAAAAGAACGACGATACCGAGGCTCTCGTCATCCGCCCGACCTATTTCCGCAATCTGGAGGCTCTTGCCACCGTGTCGAAGGAAGCCGGTATTCCTCTGGAATACACGATTCTCTCCTCGCAGTATGACAGTGCCGACGGCACCTACGTCCTTCCGACCGACGCTGAGCTTCGCTGGCAGATGACCGTTGGCCTGACCTACGGCGCAACTGTCCTGAATCACTATGCTTACGCCTCCGACGAGGAAGGTGCCATTACGATGTTCGACCTTGAAAAGACGGAAACCACCGACCTCTACGAGAGCATCATGTCTGTGAACAAGGAGCTTCTGTCTTGGATCGACATCTATCTGTCCTATGTATGGTGCGGTACTGCGGCGATCGACGTTGATGACGTCAACCCCATGCTCGCAATGCTTCAGACAGAAGACAATTACACCACCTACGGCTGTCTGGCTGATGTCAAGACCAATCAGGATCTGCTCATTGGCTCGTTTGAGAACGACAAGGACACCTACGCATATATGTTCACAAACGCCGGCAACGTAACCGAGATCACCGATGTTGAAAACATTGCGGACTTTGCCATGGAGGATGCGGAAGTCACCCTGACGCTTAAGGAAGGCGACTACCGTTGCGTGGCGATCATCTGCGACGGCGAGATCTCCTATCTGGCCGTGAACGACGACTTCACCGTGACCTTCTCCATCCCCGCAGAGGACGGCGTCTTCGTCATTCCGATGTTCAACTGATCAACCGCATAAACCGATCCTCCCCGAAGCCTTTCGGGGAGGATTCCTTTATTCCTGCGCAAAACGATTCCGCGAAATGCTGTCCGCCTTTCACGGAATCGTCGTATCGGATCGTATGCGCCGCCCGTGCCCCTCGGCTTTCGCCCGAGAGCATCACCCACGGGAAGCTGCCGCAAGGCTCCCCACGGGCATGGAGGGCACAGATTTCGGCGGTGCGGCTGCCCTCGTATTCGTCTCGTCACTTACGCCCTCATCGACGCTATACGGCAGACAATGTCAGGCCGCTTGAGAGCGGCCATTTTTTAGAGGAGAGACAGCTTTTTGACTTGTCGGCTCCCTCCCCCCTGTCGCCGTCAAAACCGCATGAGAAACGATTTCAGCGCCTCAGATGGTCAAAGGGGCGGATCGGTCGGTGTCATAGTGTGGAGAGATTGTGCCGTCCATGGCGCTCAGACTGCCGCTCGTGACAGCCGCGCCGTCTTGCAGGCAGTCGGCAAACATCCCTTTTCCTTCACGGCGGCCTCTGAAAAAGCTGGCATGAATAGACCATATTTGCGTCCCGTTCGCGAGTTTTCGTGCCGTTTCGCAGAAAAAACCGTGATTCTCGCTTTCTCTCTTGACTTTTCCTCACCGCACCAGTACAATATGATTACCAATGTTTCATTGAAAGGTGGAAGTATTTTGGCATCCTTATTTGACAACTGTGCCACCCTGTTTCAGGGCACAAACTGGCAGATGATCGTCATGTGGCTCATCGGCGGTATTCTGATTTTCCTTGCCATCGTAAAGGACATGGAGCCGTCGCTGCTCCTGCCGATCGGCTTCGGTGCAATTCTGATGAACCTCCCGAATGCGGAGCTGGACACCGTCAATGTGCTCTACAAGATCGGCATCTCGGAAGAATTCGGTGAGCTATTCCCGTTGGTTCTCTTTATCGGCATCGGTGCGATGATCGATTTCGGCCCCCTGCTCTCGAATCCGAAGCTGATGATCTTCGGTGCGGCTGCGCAGTTCGGCATTTTCTTCACCTTCTTTGCTGCCAGCTTCTTCTTCGACATCACGGACGCCGCCGCAATTTCCGTCATCGGTGCGGCAGACGGCCCGACCGCCATCATCGTGGCGCAGGAGCTTGGCACAAAATACCTTCCTGCGATCATGGTCGCCGCCTATTCCTATATGGCTCTCGTACCGATCGTCCAGCCACCGGTCGTCCGCCTCATGACCACCAAAAAAGAGCGTTTGATTCGGATGCCCTATGAGCCGAAATCCGTCTCAAAGACCACGCGCATCCTCTTCCCCATTGTCATCACCATCATCACCGGCCTCTTTGCGCCGAAGGCCGTCGCCCTGATTGGCTTCTTGATGTTCGGCAATCTCATCCGTGAGTGCGGTGTTCTGCAATCGCTCTCCGAGACGGCGCAAAAGGTTCTTGCCAACCTCATCACGCTCTTCCTCGGCATCGCGATCGCTTCGAGAATGCACTATTCCGATTTTTTGCAGATGGAAACCCTGCTCATCATGGGGCTCGGCCTGGTCGCCTTTATTTTTGACACCGCAGGCGGTATTCTGATCGCAAAACTCTTCAACCTTTTCCTGCCGAAGGAGAAGAAGCTGAATCCGATGATCGGCGCAGCCGGCATCTCCGCCTTCCCCATGTCCGCCCGTGTGATCCACAAGATGGGACTGAAGGAGGATCCGCAGAATTTCCTCCTCATGCACACGGTCAGCGTGAATGTCTCCGGCCAGATCGCTTCGGTCATCGCCGGCGGCATCATCATTGAGCTGATCGCCAAGATCGTTTAAGGAGGTCGGAACATGAATTATTTGACAATGCTTTTGGCCATTCCCGAGCGTCGGGCGACGGTTGCGGAGTCCCTGCGCCTTCTTGCCGAGGGCTGGGGTTCGGTCTTCGTTGTGATCATTCTCATGATCCTCATCATTGCCATCTTGAACAAGGCCACAAAAAAATAATTTAGGAGAAACGATGCAATCCAACATTCGACCCATGCAGGAGCGGGATCGGGCAGAGGTTCTGGACATGATGCGTGTATTTTACGCCTCGCCCGCCGTCCTGAGTAACGGATCGGAGGAAATCTTCGCCTCCGACATTGACCACTGTCTGAATCATTGCCCGTATTTGGAGGGCTATGTTTTTGAAGCCGAAGGCAAAATTCTCGGCTACGCTATGCTCGCCAAGAGCTTTTCGACGGAATTCGGCAAGCCCTGCATCTGGCTCGAGGATCTTTATCTCAGGGAAGATGCCCGAGGGCTGGGCCTCGGCAGCCGCTTTTTGGAATACGTTGTCGAAAAATATCCGGACGCCGTCTATCGGCTGGAGGTAGAGGAAGAAAACGAGCGTGCCGTAGCTGTCTACAAAAAGCACGGCTATCAAGTCCTACCCTATATGGAAATGAAGCGATAAACCCACCATGCAAAATCCGCAGCAGCGTCATTTTTGGGGGCAAAGCGACGTGAAAATCCGCACGACCGACAAACAACAATGCACCTACGCTGTTCCGCCCCTCTTCGCTTCACAAGCCACAAAAAACGCATCCAAGCTCACACGAGCTTGGATGCGTCGTTTTTTTATTGATTACAGGAGCGTGGAGTAATGCTTGATGGTGCGAACCATCTGGGAGACATAGGAGTTCTCGTTGTCGTACCAGGAAACGACCTGAACCTGAGAGGTGCCGTTTTCGAGGTTGATGACCATGGTCTGGGTGGCATCAAACAGGGAGCCGTAGCGCATACCGATGATGTCGGAGGAAACGATCTCATCCTCATTGTAGCCGTAAGACTCGTTGGAGGCGGCCTTCATTGCGGCATTGATCTCATCCTTGGTGACGTTGCCCTTGACGATGGCATTCATGATGGTGGTGGAGCCGGTGGGAGTGGGGATACGCTGTGCGGCACCGATGAGCTTGCCATTCAGCTCGGGGATGACAAGGCCGATCGCCTTGGCAGCACCGGTGGAGTTCGGAACGATGTTCACGGCACCTGCACGGCTGCGGCGGAGGTCGCCCTTACGCTGCGGGCCGTCGAGGATCATCTGGTC
>CAZKSR010000006.1:0-51430 GCA_964555465.1 uncultured Oscillospiraceae bacterium | reverse complement strand
GGAACCCGTGGCACGGCTGCCACAAATGCTCGGAAGGCTGTCAGAACTGCTATGCTTATTTTCTGGATAAGCGTTACGGAAGAGACACGAACGAAGTCCTCAAAAATAAATCCGACTTCAATTTGCCGGTGAAAAAAGACAGAAGCGGCAACTGGAAGCTGCCCGGCGGTTCTTTTGTGCGGGTGTGTATGGCCAGTGACTTTTTTGTGGAGGAGGCAGACGCGTGGCGCATTGAGGCGTGGGATTTCATTCGCCGTCGTCCCGATGTGACCTTTTCGCTCCTGACAAAGCGTGCCGAACGGATCCGCGACTGTCTGCCCTCCGATTGGGGGGACGGCTGGGAAAATGTTTCCTTCTCGGTTTCCTGCGAAAATCAAAAGCGTCTGGATCAGCGTATCCCGTATCTTCTGGATCTGCCGGCCAAGCACCGTTGGGTCAGCCTGAAGCCCTTTATCGGGGAAATTGATATCGCCCCCTATCTTGCAACGGGAAAGATCGAAACGGTTCTTGCAGGCGGTGAAAACTATTTAGGCTCGCGTCCCCTGCACTACGAATGGGTAAAAAAAGTCCACGATGCTTGCGTGGAAAATAACGTTCAACTAATTTTCGGGCAGACCGGAAACGTCTTTATCAAGGACGGCAAGGAGTATAAGATCCATAACCGCACCGAGCAAATGGTACAGGCATTGAAAAGCGGCCTGCACTATCCGCCGGTTGACATTGAAAAAGAAGTGGCTGCCATTTATGACCGAAAAGCGGCAATCAAAGAAGCGATAGAGGCAAAACGGAAGCCGAAGGAAAGCGATAAGTTCCATTGCTGAGATATGGCACAAAACACCGATTAAAATGTGCGTTGCACATTTTAATCGGTGTTTGCTGTCAGTCGATATATCGGATCGAGCAGGAGCCGAAATGCGTCTCAAGCTCGATGTGGATGGTGCCCTCCGTTTCCTCGTTCGGCTCACCGTGCTGGTCGACGGTGCAGGCCACGCCGCTGTCCTGATTCAGTGTCAGACGGAACCGTCTCGGGATGAGCAAGGTCAAGGAACCGAAGTTATTTTCAACCTTCAGAGAGCAATCGGGGGCGATTGCATCGCAGCCGGAGAAATCGACGGTGAAGTCACCGAAATTGGCCTCCACACTGCCGCCGCGCAGGATGGCAGTCCTGACTACGGTGCGATAATCACCGAAATTCATCTCACAATGCAGATAACCCTCGGCGCAAGTGCACTCATGGTGTGCTTTTCCGCTTTTCTTTTCGGCTTTTTGAAGCTTCTTCCTGCGGAATCTCCTGTTGCAGAGAATATCCGCAAGCAAGCTCAAGCCCCACAGCACCAATGCAGCGGGAATGACGATATTCCAGCCGAGGTTCAGAGGCAGTAAATCGTACGCCGAGATCAGAAAATAGGCACCGGCAAGCGCAAGCATCAGACTGAAAGCCGAGAATCTACCGACCAAGCCACTCACGCCGATGTAAAACAACCCCAACGTCCAGAGAACCGTCCACCACGAGACGGAGAAGCCGAAAATCTCATTGACTGCCAGCAGCGCACCGACTGTAATAATGTACAATGCAAAAAGAATCCCTCCGGCACGCTTTTCCGTTTTGAATGACCACATATCCTTAGATGTTTCTTCGACGACCTCGGCCTCGTGGACGGCATCGGCTGCATTTTGCTCCTTGCCGAGCAGCTCGTCGACGGTGATGCCGAAGAGGTCAGCGATCTCCGGCAAAATGGAAATATCGGGGCAGGATTGATTATTCTCCCATTTGCTCACCGCCTGCGCGCTGACACCGAGACGGTCGGCAAGCTGTTCCTGTGTCAGCCCGAGGCGTTTGCGGTGGTATTTGATGCGCTCTCCCAATGTGTTGTAACTCATATGTTTCCCTCCTTTGGATGTCAACAGTATAGCACAGTTCGAAGCGATTTTCTATCATCCGTCGGTTTATTTTCGGAAAAAACATCGGAAAATGCGGTTGAATTCCTTTACAACCGCAGGTTGAGTGGGCTTTTTCAATAGAATGGAGCGAATGTGCAACGCAGATTTGAATCGCTGATCGGAATAAAACATAACCGAAAAGGAGAGAGCCGAGGCTCTCTCCTTTTCGGGTTGCGGTGGGTTTTACTTTTCCATACAGACCACGAAGATCTTTGCGGCTTCGCAACGCTTGATATTATCCTGCGGTGCAAGGCGGACGCCCTCCCACTGATAGGACGTGATGCCGTTGACGATGCCGTTCTCTACCGCCCATGCGAAGGCGGTCTGTGCGTATGCGCTGACGGAGCCGATATCTACGAAGCCCTCAAGCTCGCTTGCAGCTTCCGGCTTGCCCTCCAGACGCCACAGCATGGTGACGAACTGCTCACGGGTGACGGATTCATCGGGACGGAAGGTGCCATCCGGGAAGCCTGTGACGACACCGGTCGCTTCTGCCCATGCGATGGCCTCACGGTACCATTCGTTGGGAAGGTCGGTGAAGGAGGCGGTTGCGCTGACCTCGGGAGTTCCTGCCATGCGATACAGGAGGGTCGCAGCCTCGGCACGGGTCAAGGTACCCTCGGGACGGAAGCTGCCGTCGGTATAGCCGTTGACCAGTCCTGCCTTGACCGCAGCCTCGACATAAGTGAAGTACCACTCGCCTCTTGCAACGTCGGTGAAGGTGGGTTCCTTCACGCAGCGCTCAGTCAAATCCAGAGCCAGCTTGCCGTCATTGGCCTTGCCCTCGGCGCGCAGGACGGCGATGATCGCCTCGTTATCGATGGGCGCCTCGTTGATGTCCACGACGGGGGTCATCTTCTCGGTGACGGCACCGGGCAGGGTTGCGCAATACTCATTGGTAACAATGCGGTAGATGCGGTTGGTATTGTCGGTGATATCAACGGGCGTACCGTCGTCGAGCGTGATGGAGACGACCGTCCTGACGGGACGCGGAGGCATCCCTTCGGGCCCCGGCTCGCCTTCCGTTTCGGTGTAGGTGACAACCATACCGGAGAACTGGTCGCCGTAGTTGGGGTTGGTAAAGGCGTTGTTCACGGTCTGCGCCAGCTCAGCACCCGTCAGGTCGTAGATGTACCAGCGGTTGCAGAACGGGCTGATGGTGTAGATGTCACCAACGGTGATGGCCCGGGTTTCTGCATCTTCGTCTTTCAGCAGGTCGCAGCGGATACCGCCGGAGTTGGTAAAGGCGATCATGGTGTTCTGCTCAGCCGTAGCGCGGAGCATGATACCGGTCAGCCAGTTGCCTGCAATGGTATTGGTGCTGTCACCGATGTACTGCCGGCGGTAGATGCTCTGATCCACCTCACCGAGAACCTCCTGCATCGTGTCCTTAACGGCATCCCACGAAGCCTTGGAGATGGCGAGAATATCGGAATCCAAATGCTCGGCATTTTCCTCGGTGTCATAGAGGGCGGCCTTGTCGCCGGTGATCTTGACGTAGGTCGGATTCTCGACGGTTACCTCGCCGGTGACCGTATCAACGATGAGCTTGGCGTTGGCATAGCCCTGCGCCTGACAGTTGCCCTGCAAATAGGCAACACCGCTGTCTGCAACACCGTAGGCAGGCTGATGGGAGTGTCCGCCCAGAACGAGGTCGACCTTCTCGGAGTCAAGAGCTTCTGCGATGTGCTTCGGGCTTGCGTGCGCCAGAACGATGACAACATCGGGAGCCTCGGCTTGGATCATCTCGTCGATCTTATCGCTCAGTCCTTCGAGTCCTTCGTCGATGGTGTAGGGGTTGATCTTGGCGGCCATGATATCCATGGAGTAGTCGGGAATGTATCCGATGACGGCAACCTTGAGGCCGCCCTTGTCGAGAATGGTGTATTCCCGGACGAAATCGGCCTTCTTGCCCGTGGCATTGTCGATGAGGTTATAGGCCAAAACGGGGATATCGCTGTCGCCCTTGAAATCACCGATCTCGTAAGCCGGCATAGTGCCATCCCGATCGGCAGCATAGGTAATGACGTCCCAGTCGAATTCGTGATTGCCGAGGGAGACTGCGTCGTAGCCCATGTAGTCCATTGCGGCACGCAGCGCGTTACCGAAGGTCAGATTGGAAACGGGAGTGCCCTGATAGATGTCGCCGCCGTCAAGGAGAATGACATCGTCGTTTTCGGCGTCGGCACGAGCTTCGTTGATCACATTGGCAATGTAAGCCATGCGGTACTGGAAGGTCGCCTCGCTGCCGGAGGAGGTGTCGAGAAGGTAGCCGTGAATGTCGGTAGTCTCGAAGATCTCAAGCGTAACGGAGCTGTCCTCGACATCGACGGAGAGGTTGGCCTTGAGCTGAGCGATCTCGGACTCGGTCAGACCGATGACCGCCATGTACTCGGCAGCTTCCGCTGCAAGGTCGGCAGTCTTCGCGTCCTCCATGCCGAAAATCAGCGTGAGGTTGTTCAGAATGGCGTTTTCAAGGTAGGCGACCTGATCGTCGGTCAGATCGGTCTGAACGCCGTCGACGACATTATAATAGTTGCGGAAGGTCTTGACATAGTCTGCGCAGATTTCTTCGACGGTTGCGCCCATCAAGCACTCCAGAATGGCGGCCGTCAGTCCGGCGCGATCCTTACCCTCGGTGCAGTGCACAAGGTACGGGCCTTCGTTGGAGGCGATGTAGCGGAAGCCCTCCGCCAGACCGGACTTGAATTCCTCGGACTCAAAAGCGACGGGCAGGCCGAGGAAAATGTGGTTTTGCGCGGAATAATAGCTGTCTGCGTAGCCTTCGTATGCGGTGGCCTCCGCTTCGGAGTCGGCAAGGTTTACGAAGGTCTTGACGCCTGCGTCGGCGGCAGCCTTGACGGCATAGGTGTTTCTGCCGAGCTCGGGATTGATCGGGCTGGAGGAACGGTAGAGGATGCCGCTGCCCATGCCAGTGGTGGTGATGAGACGGAAGTTTGCAAACTCACGATCGGTCAGGTTGGGGTAATCCTCGCGGTTGTTGGTGCGGTTGAGCGCACGGATCTCCAGCTCCTTGGCGTAGCCGCCGGCTTCCTTGAGGGTGACGGTCGCTTCGATGGGGAGCGTGACGCCTTCCTTGACCTGATATCCGCCGTCATCGGACGGCTCAATCACGCCGGCCTCAACGCCGATTTTACCGTAGTTGATGGCCATGGTGACAACATCCTTACCGGAGACGGCACGGATGAGGTAAGCGTAGGTGTCAACGTCGTCGTAGTTGGAGCAGACCGGGAAGTCGTAGCTCCGCTCGGTTCCGTCAACGGTGAAGGTAACGGTGACGATATCGCCCAATGCGAAGGTTTCGAGGAACGCATCCGCGGAGATATCGAGATCCAGATGGCCGTACTTTGTCATATTCTTGCTCGTTGCGGCGATCTGCGTGGTGATGGTGGGGACGGTGCTCTCGCCCAGCTTGTAGAAATTGAAGGTATACAGCGCACCGCCGGCACCGAGGCCGTAGGTGGTGAAGCCGTAATAATACTCAAGGTACTGGTTGTAGTTGCCCATGTAGTTTGCGCCTTCGTTGTGGACATACCAGCCGTTATCGGTAGCGACGAACGTCCACCTTGCGCAGTCGGACAGCGCCTCTTCCATGCTCATGGCGTTGCCGCTGGCGCCGGAGGTCATGTACTTGCCGTCGGCATCGAGGAAGGAGACGGAGCCGTCGGCGTGCTTTTCGACGGTGAAGACAGCCGTGATATCGTCGGTGCCAGCCTGACTTACGCCGTCGGCTTCGCCCGTGCTGACATCCTCGGAGGGAGCCAGTCTGGAGCCGCTTGCAACATTGGAAATGAAGGTGTTGGAGGCCGGATAGTAGATGAGAACGCGGTCACCGGTTTCGAGCGTGTTGGGGTCGACGAGGCTGCCGATGTAGGCACCCTCGGCCTCACCGATGACGACCTCTGCGTTATAAACCAGAGCCCAGTCGGAGGGTTCGGGAGAGACGCCGCCGTTTTTCTCGGTCTGAGCGGCGAGATACTCGGAGATGAGATCCTGCACAAAGCCGCCGCCCATATCGTCGGTCTGCGACCAGATGGCGTCCTCGGTAGTATATTCCGCGAAGGGGCCGGAGGCGTTGCCGAGGTGATAATTATTGATGGCGATGATATAGACCTGATCCTCGATCACTTCCCTGCCGTCGGCAAACTTGAGGCCGGTGACACGGTCATACTCCTCACGGGACATATCATAGCGGAAGTCCAGACCGTAGAAGACGGGGTTGGTGAAGTTGTCGCCCTTGGTGCCGAATATGGGCGTGCCGCTCGCGGTGCTGACGGACAGGTGGGTCGCAGCGTTGAATTCCAGAATGTCCTTGATCTCCCTGCCGGTGACGGGAATCAGATACAGCGAGTTGTCGTAGCGGTACATCCGATAGATATCCTTCATGGACAGATTACCCGCACGAACGGTATAGCTTCCGTTGACGACGATGGAGGTGGAGGAAACGTCGACGGTGATATGATCCAGACCGGTCGCCTCATAAAGTTCGGCAAGCTTTTCTTCTGTGTTGTATTTCTCGGCCAGATGGACGGAGCCCTGAGCAATCTGCGCACGGCCGATGAGGTCGATGGTATCGGACTGCTTGAGGTAGAAGTTGGTTTCATGGTCCCATGTGCCGACAGCGACGCCTGCGGTGGCATTGACATATTCGGAGGCTGCGTCGGCATACTTCTTGAGCATTGCCTTCAAGGTGGTGTCCGCTGCATAGTTGGACAGCTTGTTGTTGACGCTGCTTTCGAGGCGGATGGTGCCGTCGGCGTCAATGGTAAAAACGGAGGTGGTCAGGCTGTTGCCGCCGCCGTTCACGACAAGAACATCCTCGTTCTTTTCGTTCTTATAGGTGTTGTTGGAGTAGCTCTCGGAGTGGTCGTGACCAGCGATGACCATATCGATGCCGCTGGTATCGCGGATCATGGACAGAACCTGATCCTCGGTGTTGCTGCCGTAGACCAGATCCTCCGCTGTGGTGTAGGAGCCGAGGCCGGAGTGGACGGAAACGATGACAAAGTCGGGAGCTTCCTTCTCTTCAATGACAGCCAGCCACTTTTCGGCCTCCCATGCGAGGGAGAGGTTGGGATTGTCGGGATGAGAGAAGCGCATTGCCGGATAGTTGTCGGGGATATCCCAGCGGGTGCAGTCGGGGGTATCGAAGGCAAGGATGGCAACCTTGACATCTTGACCCTTGGAGTCCTTCAGATTCTTGGTGATGTAGGGAGTCATGACGTTCTCACCGGCCGCATGGACGCCGTCGGTGCCGTCATAATAGAGGTTGGCGCAGAGGGCGGGCAGCGAGCGCAGGCCCTCCTCTTCGGCCATCAGGTAGTCGTAGGTGGCGGACATGGTGCTCCACGCATAATTGAACTCGTGGTTGCCGAGACCGGATGCATCATAGCCGATGTACTTCATGGAAATCGCCATGGGATTGGGGTCGGTGGTGAGTCCCTGCGTGTATTGCGTGATCTGCAGAGAGGACACGGGCGTACCCTGATAAGTGTCGCCGTTGTCGATGAGGACAACATTCTCACCGTAGGTCGCGCGAAGCTGTTTTACGGCCGTGGAGACATTCAGCATGGAGTTTGTCATGCTTGTGTCATTGAGAATGTTCGCGTCCCAGCAGCGACCGTGCATATCCGTGGTGGATAATACAACGAATTGCGCCGAGTCGCTGCCTTCCGCTGCGCTTGTCGGCAGGACGATCATGCCGCAAAGCATACACAGCACGAGAAGCAGTGAGAATACGCTCTTCACAGTGTGTTTCATAGGTCTTTCTCCTTTGAAATAAATTTGTATCCTCGCACTCGCAGGATACCATGGTTATTTTAACACAAACCCTCCGTTGCGTCCATTGACACTTTGGCCAAATTGCCGATGGCTTTTTTGGTGAGATTACCAATGATTCCGTAAACGGAAAAAAACTGTCCACTTTTTTCCTTAAATATGATATAATAAATGTATCTGTTTTTTCGGAGGCGAATTTCATGACGACCGATCAACTTTCCGCTTTATTGACGGCAGATGCAAAAGCGGTGCTGGAGCTTGACCGCAGAGAATATTTCAACCAAATCGAACGGGCGGCGCAGCTCATTGCAGCCAACGCCGAGCAGCGCCCCATCGTCCTTCTGGCAGGCCCTTCCGGATCGGGAAAGACCACAACGGCTCTTTTGCTGGAGCGTGCCCTTGAACGCATGGGGCTGCAAACGCATACCCTGCAAATGGACGACTATTTCTGCCCCTTGACGCCCGAGGAGATCGCCCTGCTCAAGGAGAATCGTCTCGATCTGGAAAAGCCCACGCGTGTCGATATTCCTTTCTTTCAGGAGCATCTTGACCGCATCCTCTCGGGCGAAGCAATCGACCTGCCTCGTTATGATTTCAAGGAGAGCCGCCGTGTTTTCGAGGGACGGACGCTGCATCGCCGCCACGGGGAGCTGATCATCATGGAGGGCATCCATGCCCTCAACCCGACGGTCACGGGTCATTCGGACACCACAACGCGGATCTATGTCAGCGTTCGCACCCGTCTGACGGCGAAGGACGGCTCAACGCTCCATCCGTCGAAGATCCGTTTGGCTCGCCGCCTCCTGCGCGACCGCACCGGCAGAGGGCGAAAGCTCACGGAGACGATCGCCATGCGCACGAAGGTGGACGAGGGCGAGCGGAAATATATCCTGCCGAACAAGGATCGTGCGCATTACAGCATCGACTCGTTCTTCCGTGCGGAGCTGGGCGTTTATCGTCCGTATTTGCTGGAAGACCTGAAGCCGCTCGTACGGGACTACCCCGATCTGGCGGACTTGGTACATATTCTCTCCGAGCTTCCCGATGTCCCGACGGAGCTTGTTCCGACCGATTCCCTCCTGCGCGAATTCATCGGCGGCAGCGAGCTGGCTTATTGACCTTGCCTCGGGAAATCCTCGGATTCGGAGTGCTGATCGTTATTTAGTTGTCATATGAGGGGGTCGGATCAGACATGAGTCTGAGCAGCGTTGTCTTTCTTTTCGGCTTTCTGCCGTGTTTTTTCCTGATATATTACCTTGTCCCGAAAGCTTGGCGAAATGCGGTCTGTCTGCTCGGCAGCATCGCCTTCTATGCTTGGGGCGAGCCGTATTTTATCGTTCCGCTGCTTCTCGCCGTTGCCGCGAACTTCGCCCTCGGCCTGCTTTTGCGGCCTCGGAAAAAATACCACCGAACGATTTTCGCCCTTGGCTGCGTTTTTAATATCGGACTGTTATTCGTTTTCAAGTATGCCGCGTTTTTCCTCGGGACGGCAGGCTCCCTCTTCGGGGTTTCGGCCGATTTTTCCCTCTCGCTTCCCCTGCCTATCGGTCTGTCCTTCTTTGTGTTCCGCGCGGTCAGCTATCTTGCCGATGTTTATCTCGAAAAGACCTCTGCGGAGACACGTTTTTCCCGTTTTTCGCTCTATATGTGTATGTTCCCCTGCATTTTGCAGGGCCCTCTCGGTCGTTACGGCGAGATTTCTCCGCAGATCACCGACCGCCGAATCTGCCTTGAAGACATTTCCGACGGCATTCTCCGTTTTACCGTCGGCCTTGGGAAAAAGGTTCTGCTGTCCGTTCCGCTTGGGGTGATCGCAGACAGTGCATGGAGCGCTGCTGCGCCCTCCGTCCTCGGCGCTTGGCTCGGCCTGATCTCCTATGCAATGCAGCTTTATTTTGATTTCAGCGGCTATACCGACATGGCCCTCGGCCTCGGTCGCATGATGGGCTTCCGTCTCCCGGAGAACTTCAATTACCCCTATCTTTGCACCTCCGCCTCGGATTTTTGGCGGCGTTGGCATATGACGCTGAGCCTGTGGTTCCGCGACTATGTCTATTTTCCGCTCGGCGGCAGCCGCACGGACAAGCTTCGTCTGGTGCGTAATCTTTTGATCGTCTGGGCACTGACCGGCCTCTGGCACGGTGCAAATATGACCTTCCTTCTCTGGGGACTGTATTTCGGCGTGCTTCTTTGCTTGGAAAAGCTCTTCCGCCTCGAAAAACGTCGAATTCCGCAGCTCGTACGCCATGTCGTCAGCCTTTTGGCGGTGCTCCTCGGCTGGGTCTTCTTCCGCAGCGAAAGCGTCTCGGAGGCGCTGAATTTCTTCGGCCGCCTCTTCTCCGGCACGCTTGCCGACGAAGCTGCTCTTTTACATCTGCACGACGGTCTGACGGTGCTGCTCATCGGTCTTCTCGCCTGCACGCCGCTCGTCAAAAAGCTCTGCCTGCGCCTTGCCTCTCGCCGTCCGAGCATCGCCGCTCTTTTGAAGAGCTGTGCCGTGATCGTCCTTCTCTTCGTCTGTACGGTCTACTTGGTCAATTCCAGCTACTCTCCCTTCCTGTATCTGAGGTTTTAACGCCATGAAACACAAGCTTCTTTCTCTCCTCACGCCGCTGCTGTTTTTCGGCTTTCTTTTCTGCTTCCTGCTTCTCGGCCTCTATTCCGATGACAATGTCTACAGCACCGCGGAGGCACGGACTCTGGCGCAGCGACCCGTGAACGACCTTTCCCTCCTCCCGGAGCTTTCCGTACAGTGGGAGAATTATGCCATCGATCAATTTCCTCTGCGCGAGCGGATGCTAAAGGTCTATTCCGCGATCAATTTGTCCTTGGGAAAGTCATATCTGCGCAACACCTATGTCAGCTCGGACGGATGGCTGACTACCTATGTCTACCGTGCCGATGCGCAGAATCGAGATGCTTTGCTTTCTGCGCTTGATCAAGCGATCGATTCTCTCCCCTCTGTTGAATTTGCTTATATCGTCACGCCGCAGAAAAACGATATGATTTCGGACGCTGCCGCGCCCTATCAGACGCACCGAAACAGCAGCGAAAACAAGGCTGCCCTCATGGAGGGTCTGTCGTCGATTGAGCGGATGCAGGTCGTCGACATCGGCAGCTATTTTGCCGAGAGCTTCACGGCTTCCGAGCGGGAAAGTCTCTATTACCGCACGGATTTTCACTGGAACGATTTGGGTGCTTTCCGCGCTGCCGAATATGTCGGCAACCGTCTGGAGGGGGATATCGCCCCGTCGCACGACGATTTTATCTGGCAGGATCTCGGCTCGGAGGCGGAATACCTCGGTGATTTGAATCGTCGCTTCTCCTACCTTCTTTCAACGAACGAAGCCATCCCCTTTTACACGCCGAGGTCGACCGACTCCTTCCGCTATTTCCTCTCCGGTGACAAGGAGGCAGCTCGGCAGAGCATTGTCGCAAGGGGCGTCGGCGTGGACAAGGCACTCAACTATAACACGATCAGCACCGATAATCTCGGCTATTTTCGCATTGAAAACCCCGACGCGCTTACCGACAAATGCGTTCTTGTTTTGAAGGATTCGCTGGAAAATCCGATGACGGACTATTTCACGACGCTTTATCGGCAGGTCATTGTCATCGATCCCCGTTCCTATGCAGAGCCCTACTCTCTTCCCGAGCTGGCGGAACGCTACGGTGTCGATCTGGTGCTCTTCATCTATCATCAGAATAATATCAGCACGGAGCTGACGCAGTTTCTGTGCGGATAATTCGGCAGCGGCTTTTCCGCGCGAAACGGGCGAAAGAAACCGTCCCGACGAGGCGGTCTTGATGCGTTTCCTCTCCCAACGGGGCGTTTCTCTGTCAAATACATAATTTTCCAAGCACGGCATAAGCTACCGATGGGGTGATTCGAATGTTTCGATTCCTGCGGCGGAAGCTTGTGCTGTGTTTTTTTCTGATCTTCGCTTTTCTGGCGCTCAAGCAGCTCCTGCCCGGCGTCGGTCGCGAGATCGGTCAATGGTTCTCCGGCATGGGTGATTCCCGTGTCGCTGAGGCATTTTCCCGAATGTGTCGTGCGCTCGGCGGCGGAGAGGGCGTGAGTAAGGCGGTGGAGGTGTTTTGCGATGGCATACAGGGCGGATAAACGGATCCGGGTCGATGTATCCTTCGTCGCATTCCTCTGTTTGTATTATTACTGCGACCCGGCGAATACCTTTTTCCCGTTTTTGACCGCCGCCCTGCTGCACGAGGCAGGGCATCTTCTCGTTCTGCGCTGTCTCGGCGTCCGGATCGAGGCTCTGCGTCTGACTGCGCAGGGGGCTGTGCTCTTCACCGCACCCCTTTCCTACCGCAACGAGCTTTTTGCGGCGCTGGGTGGCCCCTGCGTCAATTTTCTCCTGATCCTTTTTTTCGCAAGTCGTCTGCCGATTTTTGCACTGGTGAATCTTTGCCTGTTGGTCTACAATCTACTGCCTGTCTATCCCCTTGACGGCGGACGCATCCTTCGTGCGCTGCTCGGACTCCTTCTGCCGAGTGTCGCCGCAAGTATCACGGAGCGGTTGATCTCCGGTGCGGTCATTTGCCTTCTTTGCGTGGGGGCGGTGTACCTGACCTGCGTTTGCCACATCGGTCTTTGGCCGCTTTTTGCGGTCGGAATGGTACTGATTCGCGCCGCAATGACATCGTACGGGGCAAAATCTCGCAGAGTTTCGCAAAAAATGAACAATCACTGTTGCAGTTTGGAGAAAAATGCGATATAATGATAAAGTATTTTCACCGAAAGGATGGAACTTATGCCTGAAATCAAGAATTTTATCGAAGCCTTCGTCGACGAGGACATTGCTGTCGGCGGTCAGTTTGAGGGAATGACCGTCCACACCCGTTTTCCGCCCGAGCCGAACGGCTATCTTCATATCGGCCACTGCAAGGCACTGTGCATCGACTTCGGCACCGCCGAAAAGTTCGGGGGCATCTGCAACCTGCGCATGGACGACACCAACCCCACCAAGGAGGATGTCGAGTACGTCGAGGCCATTCAGGAGGACATCCACTGGCTTGGCTTTGACTGGGATGACCGCTTTTTCTATGCCTCACAGTATTTCGACAAGATGTACGAGTGCGCGGAAGACCTCATAAAAAAGGGACTGGCCTATGTCTGCGAGCTGACGCCGGAGCAGATGCGTGAATACCGAGGTGACTTGACCACCCCTGCCAGAAGCCCGTACCGCGACCGTCCCATGGAAGAATCGCTCGACCTCTTCCGTCGGATGCGCGCCGGAGAATTCCCCAACGGTGCCATGACCCTGCGTGCGAAGATCGATCTTGCCAGCGGCAACTTCAATATGCGTGACCCGGCGATCTACCGCATCAATCATATGCGTCACCATACCACGGGCGACAAGTGGTGCATCTACCCGATGTACGACTTTGCCCACCCCATTGAGGACGCAATGGAGTGCATCACACACTCCCTGTGCTCGTTGGAATTCGAAGCACATCGACCGCTTTACAATTGGGTTGTTGAGCACTGCGATCTGCCGAGCAAGCCGCGCCAGATCGAATTTGCCCGTCTGGGCATCAACTATACCGTCATGTCAAAGCGCAAGCTGAGACTTCTGGTCGAAGAAGGCCGTGTCAACGGCTGGGACGATCCCCGAATGCCCACGCTGTGCGGTCTGCGCCGCCGTGGATATACCCCCAAGTCCATCCGCAATTTCTGCGAGCGCATCGGCGTAGCGAAGGCCGCCTCCACCGTCGAATACGCCTTTTTGGAGCACTGCCTGAGAGAAGACCTGAACGAGACGGCACAGCGCGTAATGGCGGTCTTGAAGCCCATCCGACTGACCGTAACGAACTACCCCGAAGGGCAGAGCGAAACATTCACGGTCGAAAATCACCCGAACCACCCCGAAATGGGTACTCGTGAGATCACCTTCAGCCGAGATCTTTGGATCGAGGCCGACGATTTCATGGAGGAGAAGGTCGGCAAGTTCTTCCGCCTCTTCCCGGGCAATGAAGTCCGCCTCAAGGGTGCCTATGTTGTCAAGTGCACCGGCTTTGAAAAGAACGAGGACGGTTCGATCGCACGTGTTCTGTGCGAATATGATCCCGATTCCAGAGGCGGAGATCCTGCCGATGGACGCAAGGTCAAGTCCACCATCCACTGGGTCGACGAGCATACCTGCTCCGATGCCGAGGTACGCCTGTATTCCAATCTCTTCACCGATCCCGATCCCGATGCGGCGGACAAGAATTTCCTCGACTGCCTGAATCCCGATTCTCTCGAAATCCTCACCGGCTGCAAGGTCGAGTCCTGCCTGACCGCCGCCTCTGCCCCTTCGTCCTTCCAGTTCATGCGTCTGGGCTATTTCTGCCCCGACAAGGACTCCACTCCCGACCGTCCCGTTTTCAACCGTTCGGTCAGCCTGAAGGACAGCTACAAGCCTGCATAATATGTTATTTGCCGCGGTCTTGGAAAAGGCCGCGGCAATTTTTTCATCCGTTGTAAAGATTTTGAAAAAACCGCTTGACATTTCACTTAAAATGTGTATAATGAAATCACTGTTCTAGAATATCGGTTTTAGAATAACAATCTCGAACCATTCCATTTAAGGAGGAATGTCATGCCCCCAAAGCCAAAATTTACCAAGGACGAGGTCATCGCCGCCGCCCTGCGCATCGTCTCGGAAAAGGGTGCGGATGCACTGACGGCGCAGGAGCTGAAAACCGCCCTGAACTCTTCCGCAAGCCCCATTTTTACGCTCTTTCGCTCTATGAAGGAGATCATGGACGGCGTTTGCACCGCCGCAATGCAGCGTTTTGAACACTTCAGGGAGGATTTTCACCCCGAAATGCCGCCCTTCAAGCGCATCGGCATGAGGATGGTGCTCTTCGGTCAAGAGGAACCGAAGCTCTATCGCCTGCTTTTCATGCAGGAGCGCCCCGAAGGGAGCACCTTCGACGATCTTTTCGGACACCTCGGCAGCCTGACGCAGGAATGTATGCAATCCCTGCAAAGCGACTACGGCCTTTCTGCGGAGAAAGCAAAATTCGTGTTCGAAAATGTCTGGATCTATACCTTCGGCATCGGTACTCTCTGCGCAACACGGGTCTGCCGCTTCTCCGATGCGGAGCTTGGGCAGTTGCTCACAACGCAGTTTGAGGCCATTATGAAATTACAAAGAACGGAGAATCTCGCATGAATACATTAAAAACCATTCAAATCCTTTCCAAAATCGGAAAAATCCTCAGTAAGATCGTCTATATTTGCTGCATCGTCGGCTTTATCGGCTGTCTGGTCGGCGTTGCGGCTATGCTGATCGGAACGGAAGCCGTGAAGATCGAGGGCATGACCCTCAAGGCTTTTTTGGAGCAGGAGGCAAACGTCAGCATAGCCACCATCTGGTCGGCGATCATCGCCGGTATGATCCTCTGCGTCGGTGAAATCTATCTCAGCCGAAAGGCGCATCGCTATTTTTCGCATGAGCTGGAGGTCGGAACGCCCTTCACCATGTCCGGCGCGAAAGAGCTGCTGCACCTCGGCATTTATGCGATCTGGGTTCCCATCGCGACCTCTGTCGCCGCGATCATCGCAGTGGAGATCGTCGAAGGCTTCGCGGACAGCTCCGCCGAAATCAACCTCAATTTTGGGGAAAGCATCAGCCTCGGTGTCATGCTGATCGTCACTTCCCTGCTCTGCCGCCACGGTGCGGAGCTGACCGAGCGTCCCACGAGCGACACAGCAGAAGCTCGTTGAGTCGAAATATATCATAAGGAGATTGCTTTTTGAAGAAAACAATCAAGCACTCGGAGCGTGTGGGCTGACGGGAGGTCAGCGGCACACGCCCGACCTCCCGCATTGCAGTCAACAATTTTCAGGAGGTAAAATAATGAAGCAAAATGACTACATCATTCGTTTGGAAAGAAAAGAAGACCGCCGAGCGACGGAGGTTCTGATTCGGGAGGCGTTTTGGAACGTCTACCGCCCAGGCTGCATGGAGCACTATCTCCTGCACCGATTGAGAAATCATCCTGATTTTATTTCGGAGCTGAATTTTGTCATGGAAATCGACGGCAAAATCATCGGTCAAAACGCCTTCGTTCGGGCAGTGATTGCCGCCGACGATGGAAGTCTCGTTCCCATCGCAACGATGGGGCCGATCTGCATTGCGCCGGAGCTTCAACGTCGAGGCTACGGAAAAATCCTGCTTGACCAAACGCTCGAGAAGGCCGAAGAATACGGTATCAAGGCAATTTGCTTTGAGGGTAACATCGAGTTTTACGGTAAAAGCGGTTTTGACTACGCAAGCAAATTCGGCTTGCGGTATCACGGACTTCCGGAGGGCGCGGATGCCTCTTTCTTCCTCTGCAAGGAGCTGGAAACGGGTTATCTGAACGGTATCAGCGGTGAATATGCGACGCCGCAATGCTATTTCGTCGACGAAACCGAGGCGGAGGCGTTTAACAAAAGCTTCCCCGAAAAAGTAAAGCTGAAATCGGAGCATCAAATTTTCTGACAGACGACGGCGGCAATGCGATTTTTGTCGCATTGCCGCTAATTCAAAGGAGAGAACATCATGGTAATTGCACTATTCGGAGATAACTGCACCGGAAAATCCACAATTGCGGAAGCACTGGCGCAGCAGCTCCATGCCGAAATTTTCACTGGGAAGGACTATCTGCGGCTGGCAAAGAGCGAGAGCGAAGCGCAGACCCTCTTTCAAAAGAAGCTGAGCGGCGAGGAAACGATCCTTTATGTCATTTCAGAGCCGTCACAGCTCGTCTTTCTGCCGCAAAACAGCATCCGCGTACTGGTGGTGGCCGACTTGGAAAGCATCAAGGAACGCTTCGCCGCGCGAATGAACGGGAATCTGCCGCCTCCCGTTGCGGCCATGCTGGAGCGTAAGTACGGACAGTTTGAAGCGCAGCCGCACGATCTGCGCATCGACACGGAGCAAGTCTCCGCTGCCGACGCAGCGGCGCAAATTCTGCTTCGCTTCCGTGGGGAATCGTAGGATGGAGGCCGTCCGCTTTCGCCTGCTGATCGCCGCCGCAGTCCTGATGCTTCTGGCAGGCGGTATTTTCGGACTGCTGCGCCTTTGGCTCTGCGCCGTATTGATTTTCGTCGGCTCCTTCGGCTGCATGGTCGCCGCGCTGAATTTCAAAAATCACAACGACGGGAGCGGTGACAGCAAATGAGCACATCGAAGCAATACATTCAATTTGTCTGCGACTGTCTGAAAAACATCAACGGCGTCATCTGCCGAAAAATGTTCGGTGAGTACATCGTTTATATTCGGGAACGTCCGATCCTTCTCGTTTGCGACAACTGCGTGATGGTCAAAAAGGTGCCCGAGCTGAGCGAGCTTATGCGCGATGCGCAGGAGGGCTTCCCCTATGAGGGTGCCAAGGCACACTACATTTTGGACATCGAAGACCCGGTATTGGTGTCGAATACCGTTCGGATCCTTCTTGACGTGACGCCCATCCCCGCGCGAAAAAAGAGGACGGGCAAAGGTTGCTCCACATAGAAAAAAGCACGCCGTGGCGTGCTTTTTTCTTGCAATATATCAGCCCATTGCGAGCATCAGCTCAACGCAGCCTGCGACCCGATCCATAAACGGAAGTGCGGAATCGCCGCTCTGCGGAATCAGCAAAATGATTTCGCCGTTGGGATGGATCATCGCCCAATATGTCTCGGAGAGGGTTGGGACGGCTTCATAATGCGCCATATCATCACCGCGCATCAGCATCAGATCAAGCCGGAGAATGCTTTCGCGATCCGGCACAGTCTCGACTTTCCACCAGCCCTCCCATTCGGCCTTTACGCCGCTTTCGTTCTCATAAAAGCACTGCATCAGGATTTCTCCGTCCGTTGCGCCGCTTTCCGAGGGATTGGGGCAGAACGTGAGCGAAAATTCGACCGTTGTTTGCTTTTCCTCGTCCCACAGATAGGCAATCCATGCGTGCGGATTCTGCACATCGCCACCGGCAAGGCCGTAGTCATTGATTCCGCACCAGCCTGCCGCAAATAGCTCATCTAAGGAGATCGTGGTTCCCTCTTCGGGCTGGATGATCCAAGACAGAAGCTGTCGATCAGCTCCCACAAGAAGCTGCGGATAGTTCAGCTCGTCGAGCGTCGGTGCATAGGTACAAGCCGTGCCGTCGGCCGCTGTGATAGTCAGCGTGAGGTCGGCCGATTGCCCGTCGATACCACCGTCGCAGAAGAGCAGGATGGGATCACCGTTCGATGCGGAATAGAGTATCTGACCGTCCGGATCGGAGACAGTGACGGACGCGCCATAGTCTCTTGCGAGGATGCAGTAGAGGTAGCCGCTTTCTCCTATGGTGTGGTTCGCGTCGATCTCCGAGAAGAACGGATATTCGGCCGAAAACGGGCTTGCCGTCGATTCATACCACTGCGCAAAGTCGACGCCGAGCTCCTCGTGGTATTCAAAATATCCCACATAGCCAACGCCGAACAAAGCACCGGCCCGATCGATTTCCTCACGGAGTACATCGACGGAAACTGCTCCGTCATTGGTGAATTGCTGCTCGGGTACATCCGGCTGCGTCTCGGGTTCGGGCTGCGACTGCGTTGTAGACGGCTCCTCGGATTCGGAGGAGAATGCTTCGCCGGAGTCCTGAGGCTCCTCCCCTGCTTCTTTTCGGGTATCCTCATCGGTTTCCTTGACGGGGATCTTTCCGGATGGGGTGGACGAGGCGCAGGCACACAAGGTCAATATCACAGCCAACGCCAGAATCAGTACCATGATTTTTTTCATCTGTATTTCTCCTCAGAATTTTCCGCTCCGACCGCTGCTTTCGCTTTTGGAGGTGTTTCTTTCAATGCGGCGGCGTGTCTCCGTGGTATGGGTGAATTGGTCATAGCTGTCCGTCAGGCACAGCCCACCGGCGGTGATGTATGCCTGCGCCTCCACCTTTCGGCGGACGGACTTCATCTTGCCCTTCAGGACAAGGCAGACCAGAAGCGCGATCAGGCAGGAAACACCTACCACGATGAGGATGCTCTCCACAGGGCTCTCTCGGACAGGGTTGCCGGAGGCAGCCTGTGTAAGATAATCGTCACAGGTGGAAAGATAGCCGGAAAAACCGCCGTACCAATCGTAATCACCGAATTCCGGGAGGAAGGAATCCTCCAGCATCGACAGACCGTAATCGTCAAAGGCATATTTGGCGGTCTTGCCGTGGACATACATGGCCCAGTCATGCTCGTTCATGCTGAGCAGCATGAGAATGCCGTTGCGATCTGCGCCCACACCGAAGCCGTTGTCCGGGTGGCTGAAAATCTGAGAGGCAGCATCGTAAGCGTCGCCGCTGCCGTAGTCATTGTAGTCATCGACAATCACGATGTAAACGCCGCAGTCGTTGCGCGAGGAAATATCCTGCGCCATGGATTCCAATTCTTCCCATTCCTCATAGGTAAGAAGCCCGCTGATATCGGTCACATAGCTTGCCTCTTCATCCGCCGCCAGTGCACAGCAGGACAGAACGGACAGAAGGAGCAGGGCAGTCAAGAATGTCAAAAGGATCTTTTTCATCTTTCTCCCCTCCCTTAAAGCAGCATGATGAGCGAGCCGATAATGCTCAGCGGCAGCGCAATGGCAGCAAAGGTTCTCCAGAACTTGCCCCAGCTCATGGGCAGATCGCCCACCAGCTTGCCGGTCTGTCCGTTCATGGCAAAGAGATAATCCTTGCCCTGCCATTTCGTGTTCAGCATCCAGACAGGAAACAGCGCATAGTGAACCTTGCCTCTGTGAAGACGGGTGCTGCCGCCCATTCGGACGCAGGAATCATAGCCCTTCACGGTGCTGCGCAGTGCCGCATCCAGCGTATTCTCACAGCGCAGATCCGCACGTTGGCTGCTCTGCTCGGCGGTAACGTCGAAACGGTCGGCAAGAAAACCCGGCAAATATGCCGTGGAGAAGGGCTTAAGCTCCTTGTAATCGTAAGGCTCGATGGAATCCATATGGTCGTCCGGCATTTTGGTTGAGGCATCCACGGGAACCTTCTCGAAGGCAATGGAGCCGGAACGGAAAATGTCATAATGCTCCGTGCGAGTGATTATCTCGTCTCTTGTGCGGTGGATATGCGAGCGAGTGGCCTCGTAATGGGCACTGCCCTCCGCCGTGCCGTCAAACAGCCAGAATGGAACGTAAACACCCTTGATGTCCTGAACGTGATTCTCTGTTGTGAAGGACTTGGGCAGGAAGTGCTTTCCTTTGTAGTGGTTTTTCAGCGCCTTGACCGCATCGTCCTTGTTGAGCTTGAAGGGGATGACGAATTCGGGCTTCAGCGTGCCGGAGAATTGACCGGGTACTACCGTGGGATTGCCGCAATAGGGGCAGCTGGTGGCGGCCGTCGTTTCGTCGCAGATCAGCTGCGCACCGCAGGAGGGGCAGGAGTACGCCTTCATATTCGCGCCCTCTTCGCCCCAGTCTCCGCTCATGTCCGAGGTGTCCCACGCGCTCTCGGCAGCCTCGGTCGCCGCCGCAGCCTGTTCATTTTTCTCGGCATACAGTGCTTCTATCTCCGCCACATCATAGGTCGAGTTGCAATAATCGCACTCAAGCTTGCCCGATGCGCCCACGAAATGCAGTGGGCCGGTGCAGTTAGGGCATTGATAATTCGTTATCTGTGCCGGCATTGTTTTTCCTCCTTTTGTCACCCGGAGCTTTGGCTCCGGGTGCATCTTTTCCGTTGATATGGGGTATGTCAGCCGATGCTATCCGGCATGGCCGCGCCCTGCTCCAGCAGGGGCAGATACCAGTCATAATAGCTTGCGGGCAGATACGACTCATCCAAATCGTCCCATACCGTGCCCCAGGGACGCAGATAGACTTTATAGGTGTAGCTGCCCTCTTCGCCCTCGTACCGGCCCTCGATCGCGATGATGTTATCCACCGCCAGCGTACCGGGATCCACGACCCATTCGCTCTCATCGACCAAATCGTCCATGAACTGACCGCTCACGGAGTACATGGTGCCGTGCTCCCCTTCGCCCTGAGCGGTGAATTTCAAATCGACTGCACCGATCAGCAGCTCGTTTCGGTCGCCGTCAACGTCCCAAAGCTCGACATAACCGGTCAGATCTTCATAGGTTTCAATCGCGGCGCAGGCGTCCCACCAGCTTTCGTTGATCTCCTCATAAATACCGGTGCCGTCCATCATGATCCACCAGCCGTACCAGTCGCCTTCCCACCATGTGAGCAAGTCGGCGTTCGAGGGGGCTTCGCCACCGTCCTCGGTAGTTTCCGGCGTGACATCATCGCCCTCGGAAGCGTCAGGCGTATCACTGTCCGCATCGGCCATGACAATGGAACCGAGAACGGCAACGGAGGTATCATGGTCGAAGGCAAGGCCGACACCGCTCACACGCAGGTAGTTGCCGCCGATGATCGTATAGACCTCAAAGCCGTAGCCGCCAAAGCCGTCGCTGTACTGGAAGCCGCTCCAGTCGATGCCGCCGTAATTGGCACTGACATCCGTCTGCTCGTTGGTGTAGGTCTTTTTGACGTAATCATAGTCGGACTTCATTTCATCTTCCGTTGTGAAGTTGTGCAGATTGAAATATGTCCAGTCAGATTTCTCAATGCTGACAAAGTGGGGGTTCTCCTCGTTCCAAGAGTCACGGTGAAAGGTGAATTCCTCGGGAACCAGAACGGAGACAAAGTCACCGAAACCATCGGTGGTGCCTCCCACTTCCCCACCGGCGGCATTGTCATCGGACGAAGTGTCGTCAGCCGGGGTATCGTTATCCTTCGAGCCGCCGTTCAATGAGCCGTTGGCAGAGCCGTGATCCGGCTCATCATCGGAGTCATTGGCACAGGCGGTCAGGCTCAAGGCCAGCACAAGTGCCAGCAGCAGGGCGAACAATCGCATTGTGTAATTTTTCATGATATCCTCCTGATATGTCAGTTATTATGTCCTGATGACAGTAGCATTAAGGGCTTCGTTTTGTCGAGACTCAGCCCTTCATATTGGACGAACCCATACCGTACAGCTCATCAAATCTGAAGCTGAACGCCAGCTTTGCAGTTTCGTGGTCGCTGGTCAGCCAGACAAAGGTCTGCTCGGAAGTCTCGGCATTGTAGTAATAGTAGCTTGCGTCGACGCCGATCAGCTCCTTCAGGTCATGATAGGTCATCTTTGCAAAGTCGGTGCCCGAGAAGATAAAGGTATCACCGAAATAGGCCTTGACTGCGGCATAAATCGCGTCGCGCTCGCCGCGCTCGGAAGACATGGGCTGCTCCTCGGTGGACGCCAGATCCAGACCGAAGATTTCTTCCACGGGAGTGACCTTTTCGCCGCCGTCGTCGTTGCTATTCTCGGTGTTGGATTTATCGTTGGCAGTCGTATCGTCGCTCTTGTCGCTGTCGGCGCAGGCGGCGAAGGAAAGGATCATCGTCAAAACCAGAAGAATCGCAAAAAGCTTTTTCATAATAACTATCTCCTTTTCAAAATTAAAATCGATTGGGTTGAAATTCGGTTGATTTTGCGGTGCTTTGAAGCCGTGTGCCGCGAATTCGGGACGGCTTTTCGAGGGCTCGGCGCTTTCGTGCGCACACTAGGCGGTAACGTCCGAGGCTCGATTGGTTTATTCTATCGTTACGGACGGGGCGAGCCGCAGGATTCGCAGAACTTGCCGCTGTTAGAACCGCCGCAGGCAGGGCAGGTCCACGGGCCGGAGGTCGGTGCGGTCTGAGGCGGTGTCTGCGCCGCAGCAGCGGAGGCGTTCCGAGCAGTGTCCTGAATTCTGCGAACTTCCTCGCAAATCTGCTGTGCCATCTCATGATACTGGCGGTACTTGGGGTCGTTCATGGGGGTAAAGGTGCTGCTCGACAGGCTATCCAGAAGACGCCCGAGGCTGCTGCCGGAGGTGGCGGAGACGCCCTGCGTGACCTTCACGGTACAAGGATTGAGACGGAAGCGCATCTCATCAAAATACGGATGATTGACCGAGATAATGATGTCAAAATTGTAAAAATAGTCATAACGAGGCGGATTGTAGCTGACCTTGTTGCCGTTCTTGTCGTCTCGCTTCAGCTCGGTCTGCGTCTCGTCGATGTCCATACGGCAGCCGGTAATATCGCCGTAGTCCAGAATATCCGGGTTCGCTTCGGCAAGATTTTTGGCTTTGGTGACGGTAATCCAGCGGTGGCTCTCGTCGAGCAGGAGCTTCCACTCCTCACCGATGGAGCGGGCGGTGCTGAACTGCGCCGCTTTCGTTTGGTTTTCCTCGCGGTAGGCAAGCTGCTGCTTGATCTCTTCCACAGTGGAATGTCGACGCTCGGAAAACCACGGGGAGAGCTTCTTTGCGCAGGTTTTGCAGAGGTTGCCGTCCTCCAGCTTGCGGTTACCCAGAAGGCCGATCTCGCCGCCGCAGACGGAACATTGCTTTTTCTCAAAAAGTTTTCCAAACAGTCCCATGGTTCAAAGACTCCTTAAGTTAAGTATTTTGTTCTTCCGACTCTCGCGAAGCGAGAGTCGGATCATCCATCGTTATTTCAGAGGAATCGGGGTTCTCCATGCCGTCCTTATCCGTAATGCGGTCGGCTGCGAAGTGCCGATAGAGCAGGCGGAAGCACGGCAGTACAGCAAACGGGAGACGCTTCATCAGACCATGTCGCCGTCGTCAAAGGGATCGCCGCACTCAGGGCAGAACTTGGGCGGATGGGCCTTGTCCGCAGGCTCCCAGCCGCACTTGTCGCACTTATACTGCGGCACACCGGCAGGCTTCTTGGCACCGCACTCGGAGCAGAACTTGCCCTTGTTCACCGCGCCGCAGGCGCACGTCCAGCCATCGGCCTGCGGCTCCGGCTTCTTAGCACCGCATTCGGGGCAGAACTTACCGGTCGCCGTGGCACCGCAGGCGCATTTCCAGCCCTCTGCGGCAGGCTTGGGTTCGGGCTTCTTGCTGCCGCACTCGGGGCAGAATTTGCCCTGAATTCCGGTTTTGCCGCATGAGCAGCTCCAGCCGTCCGCCGTCGGAGCTGCCGCAGGTGCAGGCTGCTGATACTGCTGCTGCATCTGCTGTTGCTGCCCCATTTGATAGAGGTTCTGCGCAGCACCGAAGCCGCCGCCACCGCCCATCATACCGCCGGCCATGCCCATGCCCATAAAGCCGGTCATCGCACCGGCGGAGTTGTTGGCTGCCGCCTCCATAGCACTTGCCGTGGCCTCAGTCATACGGCCGGCCATCATGTAGGGGTTCGAACCGACGGTAGCCGCATCCTCCAGCTCATTGATCTTCTTCATGTCGGCCTCGGTGAGCGTGATGGGGTTCAAGGAGATCTTTTCGATCGAAATACCACGCTCGCCCCAGCTCGGCTGAAGCTCGGCGTTCATGGCGGCCTTCAGCTCCTTGGCCTTGGCCGGAAGCTGCGCGGGACGAAGCTCCTGCTCGGAAAGCACGCCCACCGCAGGCTGAAGGGCATCGATAAAGTCCGCCTTCAATTGCCCGTCGATCAGGTCGCGGGTACATTCGTCCGCCACATTGCCGGCAAGCCTTGTGTAAAACAGCAGGGGGTCGGAAATGACATAGGTATACACACCGTTGAAGCGGAGATTCACCGTACGGCTCATGCCGATGCGCTTGTTCACCACCTCAAACATGATGGGTGCCGGAGTTCCGAACTTATTGTCCAGAATTTCCTTGGTGTTGAAATAGTAGATTCTCTGATCCTTGGGTGTCTCGCCGCCAAAGGTAAAACGCTTGCCGATGGTTTTGAAGGTATCAACCAGGCTCTTGCCCAGCTTGCCGCTGAACAGGGACGGCTCCGTGGAGCTGTCGTATGTAAATTCGCCCGGCTCTGCGCAGAACTCCGTCACCTTGCCCTGATCGACGAGGATCATGCACTGGCCGTCGGCCACGGCGATGATCGAGCCGTTGGTGATGACGTTTTCCGAGCCCTTGGTATTGCTGCTGCGTCCGGAGACACGCTTTTGACCCTTTCGCATCAGTACATTGGTGGGCAGTGAGTCGCAGTAGAAGTATTCCTTCCACTGGTCGGCCAGCACTCCGCCGACAGAACCGATTGCCGCTTTAATCAAACCCATAGTTACTTCTCCTTCTTCATTTGATTTTAGTTTTTATTAAGCCCACGGATCTTCCGAGGCAGGAATTCGGATGCCGCTGAGGATGCTGGAGTATTCCCAAAGAAACCACTCTCCTGTGGATGCCTTCTGCCGCAGTTTCATGGGTCGGGGGGAGTCGGCGCCGGTGGTCTTGAGGAAAAAGCGGCGGTATCCCTCCTCTACGTCCTGCGGTCTGGGATCGTCCAGCACCTCAAGCGTCAAGGGCGCGACGGGGGTATAGCCGTTCTGAGGAGTGGCTCCCTCGAAATAAGCCAAGGGGAGATAGGCTTTGCCGCGCAGACGATCCCGTAAAAACTGAGAATCATAAGGGGTCATGGGACGAGGGCCGCGCAGCAAATCCATGGCGCGGACACCTTCGTCCCGGTTTTTATCAAACAGGGACACGGCGCACAGAAACAGAGCGCAGACTCCTTGGGGCGTTTGCCGCAACTCGGCGGCCATCGCCTCGAATTCCGACAGCGTGTCGGGAATTTTTGTAATCGTAATTCGCATTTACATCCTCCTCTGATTTCAAAGATTGGTTTTGTTCCGACTTCTGCCGCAATGAGGGCAGTAGAGGAAATTTTCTCGCAGTACCGTCTTGCAGTGAATACACTTGGGATGCTGCTGCTCGTACCATTTCAGCAACGTCAGCTTCGGCAATGCACGACCGCAGGAAGGACAGGTTTTCGCCCCGTCGGTCACCAGCGTGTTGCAGTCGGGGCACAGCTTCGCCTTTCGCATTGCCTTCGGGCCGAAGCCATATCGGGCGAGCAGATTATTCTTCAAGCTCTGCGTCACGCGAATCAACTCCTTCTCCTTCGTAGTACAAGGGAGCTTCACACCGAGGACACAGCCGTACCTGTGATGAAACGCGTGCACCGCAGGACGGGCAGAAGCGCGCCTCCTTCTCGAAGGGCGCACACAGCACACATTCCAGCACCAGAGGGTTGAAGGCAACATCGACCACCCAATTGCCGCATCGTCGGCAACGGTTGAAATGGCTCCGTCCCTCCGACTGCCATGCCAGCAGGAGCTCCTCTTGAGGTGTTTGGGCGTGGTAGGTCTGCGCGGTGGAAAAACGCGCTCCTGTCACACCGCAGCGGAAGTGGTAACGGTTTCCGGTTTCCTCCGGGGTTAGCTGATACTCGGCGGTAATTTTTTTGTTCATCCTGCCATTTATCCCCCCTCTGTTGTCTTGAAAAACAATCAATAATCTGGTATAATATCTGTTGTGCTTTGGTTCGGGGCGGCAACTGCAATGCGTTGATGAGTCGGCAGCGTGCTTTCCGCGGAAAGGCGGAATGAGACTCCGCAGAGCCGAATCCCTGTCGGCAGACCTTCTCCTCCCCGATTCCATGCTCCCATACTTACTATTATAAGGACTATCCTGCTTTTGTCCCCCTCAAAAACCCCGAAATTGATAGGGTGAGGCGAAATTTTTCCGTTTTGTCGGGCGTTTGACCCGTAAGAGCGACGCGATAGTCCCCGGTGGCGATCCCACCGGAAGGGGGAAGACCATGAAGAAACTCATTGCGTTCGTATTAACAGCCCTGCTGCTGCTTTCTGTCCTGTCAGGCTGCTCGGAGCAGTCTGCCTTAGACCCGGACGATCCCGTTACCCTGACCATGTGGCACGTCTACGGCGAACAGGCCGACTCCCCCATGAACCGTCTGGTGGAGGAATTCAATCAGACCGTGGGAAAGGAAAAAGGGATCATTATTAACGTCACGCTGATGTCCAGCACCAGCCAGATCGGGCAAAAGCTTCTGGACGCGCAAGCCAAGACCCCTGGCGTGCCGGAAATGCCCGACCTGTTCTTCTGCCACAGCAACAACGCAGAGGAGCTCGGTGCGGAGAATTTGCTGGACTGGAGCACGATTTTCACCGAAAAGGATTTGTCTGCCTATGTGCCGGAATTTCTGGATGACGGCAGGGTCGACGACAAGCTGTGCGTCTTTCCCGTTTCCAAGTCCACGCACCTGCTGTTTGTGGCAGGCACCCGATTTGACCGCTTCGCCGCCGACACCGGCGTCAGCTACGGCGATCTTTCCACGTGGGAAGGGTTCTTCGACGTGGCGGCAAAATATTACGACTGGTCCGACGGTGAGCCCTTCTGCGCCATGGACTATCTGATTCGGGCAGTGGAGCTGAACGCCATGGAGCACGGCGGCACCGATTTTTACACTGCCGACGGCTGGTACAATTTTGACAATCCGACACTTCGGGATTCCTGGATGGAGCTGGCGGAGAGCTTCGCGCAGGGACATATCATCGTCTCCGATCTTTATTCCAACACCCAGATCATGACCGGCGAGGTAGTGGCCGGCATCGGCTCCAGTGCCTCCATCCTGTACTACAACGATACGGTCACCTACCCCGACAACACCTCCGAGCCGATGGATTTGCGAATACTCCCCATGCCCGGTGCGGCAGGGAGCGACTTGCTTGTGACACAAGCCGGGGTGGGTCTGTGCGCTGTGAAGACCAACGAGCGCAAGGCAGAGGCCGCCGGGATATTTGCCCGTTGGCTCACGGAGCCGCAGCGGAATTTGGAATTCTGCGTCGGCGCAGGCTATATGCCGGTCACTCGGGAGGCATTTGCGCAGATTGAGAGCTATGAATTCTCCTCCGAGGAGTACCGCCGCCTGTACACCACCCTCAACACCGTCAACGAAACCGCCACGGCAGTGCGCGAGCCCTCCTTTTCCGGCTACTACACAAAAGTCTATTCTCTGTATGATTCCCTCCGCGAGCTGCAAAAGGAGCTTCCGAATCGTCTGGCCGCAGGAGAAACGCCTCAGTCGTTGGCGGAGGAAACATGGGAGCTTTTCCGCTCTGTGCGGTAAAAATCGGATTTTACCATGAAGAAACCAACCTTTATTCAAAAAAGGAATACCCTGCGTCGAAAGCTCTTTGCCACTATGCTCGCTCTGGCTGCGATGCTGGTGCTGCTGTTTTTCGTGGGCACCTATCTCATCGGCGGCTATTCCGGTACCAAGCGTCAGCTTTCCGAAACGCTGGAATTTCAGTCGCAGGTCTTTGAGCGTCAGGTCAGCACCCATTACAGCAACCTTGCCGTCATGGGGATCCAGCTGTCCGAAACAACCACCCGTGAGCTGGAGGAATATCTACAGCAAAACGAGCTGGACTTCTCTGCGCTGCGCGGCAATCAGACGCATATCGCAGGCTTGCAGGATGCGCTGATCGACTCTCTGCGGCAAAAGCTGCTGGAAACCGATTGCAGCGGTGCGTTCATTTTGCTCAATACGCAGGTCAATCCCAATGTGGAAAACGCGGATACCTCGCGCAGCGGCCTTTATTTGCAGCGCAACAGTCTGGACTCCACCGACACCGGTATTCTCCTCTATCGCGGTCTTTCCGATGTCGGGAAAAATCACGGTGTCATGCCGCACCGAAAATGGCGTCTGGAATTTGACACCGCGCTCTTTCCCGACTATGAGACTTTGACCGCACTGCCGCGCGATACCCTGACAAACAGCTATCGTCTGAGCAGTGTGGTGACGCTTCCCGGCACCAGTGAGAGAGTCATGCTGCTGAGCGTGCCCATCTACAGCACGGATGGTCAAGCCTACGGCCTTTGCGGTCTGGAGATCAGCGAAAGCTATTTCAAGTACATTTTCGCCCAGCCCTCGAAGCTGGATCATGCGGTCTTTTGCCTCAGCCCCGGTCAGCAGGGTCTGACCGATTCCGAAGAGAGCCTTACCGCAGGGATTTTGAATGATTACTATCTGGCTCCGACGGGCCAGTTCTCATCTAAACCGTTCGGCCACGGCCTGTATACCTGCGAAAGCAGGAATACCGCCTACATCGCCAGCATCCACACCATATCTCTTTCCCCCGGACAGGAGGATTTCTGCATCAGTACCCTGATGCCCCGGGACGACTATAACCGTTTGGCAATGGGGAACCTCCTGCGCATCACGCTGTTTTTGCTGGTACTGGCCGCCTTTACCGCAATCGGCTGTCTGTATTTCAGCAAGAGCTATCTGCGCCCCCTGCTGCAAAGTCTGGCGCAGATTCGGAAGAAGGAATACGCCACTCCGAGCCGTGTGGCGGAGATCGAGGATCTGTTCGCCTTTCTTGCCGAGCAGGATCGGCAGAGCCAGCAGCTTCTTGCCACGGTACGAGAAGAAAAGACCTCCGCAGAGGCCGCCCTCACCCGTGTGCAAACGCAGATGGTTCAGGATCAGCAGGAGCTTCAGCGTCTGGCCTACTCCCGTAAAAACGAGGTAGACCCCGAGGATTACGAAAATTTCCGCCGCGGAATTCAGGATCTTACCGTCACCGAGCGGCGTGTGTTTGACTACTATCTGCAAGGACACACCGTTAAAGAGATCAAAGAGCTGATGGGTGTAAAGGAATCTACCGTCCGCTTCCATAACAGGAATATTTACACGACGCTGGGCGTCAGCTCCCTGAAGCAGCTTTTGCGCTGTGCCGCAATTATGGCACACGATGAAGAAGCCGCCAATGCTCCCCGGCCTTGACTGCCGAGCCCTGCGCATTTCGACAGGAATCGAAATGGCGTGGCTTCTCCCTCCGGCAAATCCCTATAGAACACTTAGGCCCGTACCGATGAATCCTCGGTGCGGGCTTTGACTTTCGGATCATCCCCCTGTCCGATCATAACGAAACCGCTGCCGCAAAAGAAGCGGAGGTCAGCCCTCGGAACAGCGCCTCCGTTTTTTGTTTTACGAATTCGACCTGCCTTGGCAAAAAGGAGACAGAGCACAGCACGAGGCTATGCCCTGTCTCCTTTGGCGAACACGAGCACCGCGAGAATTCCGTTGCGGAAATACGTCGCAGTGTTCCGATTCGCGTAATATGGCACGCCGGAAGGGACTCGAACCCCCAACCCTCGGAACCGGAATCCGATGCTCTATCCATTGAGCCACCGGCGCATCTGGTATTATTATAACAGATTTTCTTCCTAATGTAAAGCGGTTTTCTCGAAAATTTTCGGTGTGCGGTCTGCGGCAATATAACTCGCGCGAGGCTGCTGCGCCGCCGTCTGCCTCGCCCTCCGGCAAAAGAGGCGGTTAGGCAACAAAGCGCCTAACCGCCTGCCGACAATCGAATGAATGATTAAAGCTTATTCTAAGCTTGCCACATATTCGAGGAATTTTTCTGCTGTTTCCCGATTCCCGATGCCTTGAGAATTAAACGGGAACTTCATTCTGTATACCGTGTCGTCTCCTTCGAGATAGTAGTCCACGATCGCAGTACAAAGGATATAGTCAAACTCGGTGGAAGTGTATCCTTCGGAGAATGCCGGATTAAAATAGATCGTTGCGCGGTATGACGAGTCGTTATCTTTCCGGCTGACTTTGTAGCTGGAAGCTCCATCCAGATCGCCGGCTTTCGACCCGTTTATGTACACTTCTTTTTGTGTGGTCGTCAGAAAATCGGAGAAGTAAAAGTCGCTTAATAACACATCGCCGGCGTTATTGTGAATGTTTACCGAATAGTTTTCTGTGAGGCCGTAGGTAAAGACCACGAGCGGGCCGACCATACTGTTTCCCTTAATGTCATTGTATTCATCATGGTAATGATATTGGACAGGATGCTCCAGAGCGATGGCATATTCAGAACCGCCGACCGATACGACCACCTTCTCAATGCGAATTTCCCAAATCTCGGGCGGTACTACGTCTACCATTGGGGTGAAGTAATCGATGTCGATCTCGGAGGCGATGTCGTATACGTACACATATTTTCCGCTGATCTTAACATCCGTTACCTCTTCAATATCCACCTTCTGAAACTTCGTATTTTCCAAATAGTCCACATTCTCGCCCTCAAAGCGGACAAAGGCGCAATTTTTTTCGTTCAGGGGAGAATCGGAAACAAAATACAAAGGAAAGCCGATGGTTTTCGATCCGTATTCAAGGTCGACCTTTGTCATCTCGGTGTAAACAGATATCCCGGTATTTCCAAGCTCATGCGAACCACGGGGAGAGTCATCATCACTGCACGAAAACAAAGCACACGACAATGCAATCATTAAGATCAATACCCCGATACGGCGAATAGTTTTCATGAAATTTTTCACGCTATATCACCCTTCGCATTTAAGAATTTTGAAATTTTACAAGCTACGGCGACTTATAAAATGTTCATTGGAATCACCCTATTTCTAACAGAACAACAAGTTGTTAAATGATACGGATAAAATCTAATCAAAAACGGATGAGGCGATCATTCGGAATACCCACATTGTCGTATATGCCGCTTGCCGGGATATCATATATTCCTTACAATATTACTATATCGCATAAACTTATATTTGTTAAGAGCAAAATAAATTGTTACAAAGACACAAAATAATATTAAAATCAATTAACCATTACACGGGCTTGGTAATTCCCGTACGGCGCTCCTTGGAAAGGCCGCCGGCAAGGATCGTCTCCGCACCGACGAAACGGGCACGGCGGACAATCCCTTCCCCGTATTTTTCTCTCAGATCGTCGACGGTGTTGTCCAGCTTGGCTTTTTTCTCGTATTCCTCCGCACCGATCACGGCAAAGAGGTCATACTGCCGAAGTCCGCGTTCCTCCAGCCGTGTGGCACGGACGCCCAACTGTCGCAGCGGTGTCGTGCCGTCCCACGCCTCGTCAAAGATGCGGCAGACATAGCGAAACAGCTCCTCTGTGCTGTCCGTTGGATTGGGAAGCGTCATCTGATGCGAAAAATCCGAAAACTCATTCGTCCGCAGAGAAACGGCAAGACAGCGCGCCGATTTTTTGTCCTGCCGCATCCGCGTGGCAACCGTCTCGCAGAGGGAAAGCAGGATTTTGTAGGCCGTCGGAGCGTCCGTGACATCCGCCGGGAGGGTCGTGGCATTGCCGTAGCCCTTGTTGTCCTCCGGCAGAGGCTGAACGAAATCGGTTGACCGTCCGTTGGCACAGTGCCAGAGGGAAACGCCGGGCAGGTAGAGCTTTTTGCGCAGCACCTTCGGGTCGGACTGCGCCAGCTCGCCGATGGTATGAATCCCCAGAAGATGCAGCTTACGCTCGGTCGCCGCCCCGACCATGAACAGCTCCCGAACCGGCAGCGGCCAGAGCTTCTTTTCGATCTCGTCCGGATAAAGCGTGTGAATTTTGTTCGGTTTTTCAAAATCACCGCCCATTTTGGCCAACAGCTTGTTCGAGGAAATCCCGATGTTGACCGTGAAGCCCAGCTCCTCCCGAATACGACGGCGCATCAGCTCCGCCGCCGCCGTCGGTGCGCCGTATAAGCCCTCCGTGCCGGTCATGTCGACCCACGCCTCATCGATGGAATACTGCTCCACCATGGGCGAAAATTCCCGTAATATTGCCGTAAAATGCCTTGACGCCTCGACATACAGCGCATAGTCCGGCGGCACGAGCACCAGATTCGGGCATTTTTGCTGCGCACGGAAGATCGGCTCACCGGTCTGCACGCCGAATTTTTTCGCCGCCTGACTTTTGGCCAGAATCACTCCCTGACGGCTGTCCCGATCCCCTGCCACCGCCGAAGGAATTTCTCTCAAATCCTCCGTCTCACCGAGCACCTTGCAGCGATAGACCGCCGTCCACGACAAAAAGGCGCTGTTCACATCCACATGAAAAATAACCCTTTCCATCAGTAAACCACCCGAAACAGTGTCCAACGGTGCGTTTTGACCGTGTAGCGCAGCTCGAAAAGGCGCTCCCGTCCGTTCCAAACCGCCTTGCAGAGATATAGGATGGCGTCGATTCCGGCGTATTGGATGGGCTTTGCGACAAGAATCTGCGCAATGGAGACGGTTTGCAGCTGCCGCTCCTCATCCTCCATACGGAAGCGTAACGGCGTCAGGTCGCCATCCGCCGCGCAGACGCAGATCATCTCAATTTGAATGTTGCATTGTCCCGTAGCATTCACGCCATCACCTCCTGTCCCCTCTATTATATCAAACATTTGTTCTAATATCAACAGGAAATTTCCGGGGAAATAAAAAAACAGCCCTGCTACGGGTCGTTATAAAAAACGCATCCGGCCTATGGATCATAGGTCGGATGCTGTAACGGAAAAAAAGCGTATATGCCGTTCGATATATCGGATTTTTGCCATCCTGCTCCATTTGATGCGACATTCTTTGATACAAAAAATGCTTTATGCCGTTATCACTTTCGATTGCGACGGACGGCTCGCAGGGTTACGGCGATGCCGGGGCTGAGGACAAGGTTGATGGCCAGCTCGGCAAGGAAATTCACGCCGATGAGGGTCGTGATGAAAAACGTCATCATCCGGTTGGCGGCGACACCGTATGCCTCGGCCAGACCCGTCCAGAAGAAGACCCGACAGCCGAGGAAAAACACGCCGGTATTGACGACGGGACAGACGACCGCCGAGGCAAAAACGGCCGCAATTTCGCTCTTACGGGAAATCAGCCGATAGGTCAAGCCGGCGCAGAGGCCGCTCAAAACACCCTTTGCGAACACCGTGACGATGGTGCCGATGACCGTGATGCTGTGGAAAAATTCGGTATCGGGCTGAAAAATCACGACGATGCTGAACACCGCGCCCAAGATCGCTCCGGCGGTCGGCCCGTAGAACGCAGCACCGACCACGATGGGGATCAGAACGAGGGAGAAGGAAACGGGGCCGACGCGGATGGTGCCGGCCAAAAGCTGCAAGACCACAATGATCGCAGACAAGAGAGCAATGCCTGCCATGCGTTCGATTTGCGCATGATATGATTTTTTCATAAAACCTCCTGCTGTCGCTCCGCCTCATGCGGATGCAACGCAACAATTTCATAAACACAAAATGATTCAGACAGTCAAGAATTCCTTTCGTGTCAAAATCAGGGAATTTCCTCCTCCACGGGAGGGTTGGGTTCGTAGGTACCGTTTTGCATCTGCGTCCACTGCTCCTTGGTGATCAGGAGCTGACGGGGCTTGGCTCCCTCAAAGGGGCCGACGATACCCTTTTCCTCCATTTCGTCAACGATGCGTGCGGCACGGGCATAGCCGAGCTTCAGGCGACGCTGGAGCATGGAAACAGATGCCTGTCCCGTCTCCAAAATAACCTCAACTGCGGCGGGAAGCAGCTCGTCGCCGTCATTGTCCGACATACCGGAGGCACTGTCGGCAGCGGTCGAAGCACTTCCCTTTCCGCTCTGCGCGGCTCGTTTTTCGATCTGCTCCATGATCTCGTCGGAGTAGTCGCTGTCCGCGCGGGACTTGATGGCGGCAATGACAGCCTGCACCTCGTCGTCGTCGATGAAGCAGCCCTGCACGCGCTTGGGCTTGCCCTGACCGAGGGGCGCAAAGAGCATATCGCCCTTGCCGACAAGCTTTTCGGCACCGGCCGTGTCCAGAATGATGCGAGATTCCATCGCAGAGGAGACGGCAAAGGCGATTCTGGACGGAATATTCGCTTTCATCAGGCCGGTGATAACATCCGCCGAGGGACGCTGCGTGGCGATGACCAGATGGATGCCCGATGCACGGCCCATCTGCGCAATGCGGCAGATGGATTCTTCGACCTCTTTGGCCGCCACGAGCATCAGGTCAGCCAGCTCGTCGATCACGACGACCACCTGTGCCAGCTTCTCTTCGTCGGAGTCGTGCGAAACGGCCTTATTATAGGAGTCGATATCGCGCACGCCAAGCTCGCTCATCAGGCGGTAGCGGCGCATCATCTCCGTCACCGTCCATTGCAGAGCACCGGCGGCCTTTTTGGGATCGGTCACGACGGGGATGAGAAGGTGCGGAATTCCGTTGTAAATTCCCAGCTCGACCATTTTCGGATCGACCATGATCAGGCGGACGTCCTCGGGCTTGGCCTTGTAGAGCAAGGAGATAATCAGCGTGTTCATGCACACGGATTTACCCGAGCCGGTCGTGCCGGCGATGAGCATATGCGGCAGCTTTGCAATGTCACCGACAATGCTGTTGCCGCTGATGTCCTTACCGACGGCAAAGGAGATGGACGATTTGCTGTTGCGGAAAACCGGCGAGCCGATGACCTCTCGGGCATAGACCGTATTGACTGCCTTATTCGGCACCTCGATGCCGACCACGGAGATGCGGTCGGGGATGGCGGAAATTCTCACGCCCGTTGCGCCGAGGGACAGCGCAATATCATCCGCCAGGTTGGTGATCCTCGAAAGCTTAACGCCACGGTCAAGCTCCAATTCATATCTCGTAACCGAGGGACCGCGGATGACATTGACGATGTGCGGCTCAATGCCGAAGCTTTTCAGCGTTTCTCCGAGACGACGGGTGTTTTCTCTCATCTCAGCCGTGGCATCTACCGTCCCCGACTTCGGCTCATGCAAGAGCGAAAGGGACGGGAAGATATATTCCTGCGGCTTGGCCTCGGATGATTTTTCGATTTCGGCGGTAATCTCCTGCGCTTCCGCTTCCGCCTCGCCCTTCTTGAGCTTCGACGGCTGCGGCTCTCGCTTCAATTCCGGCAGACCGGAGACGGCATCGATCGTCTCCGTCTCCGCCGCCTGTGTGGGAAGCGTAATTTCCTCTACCATCGGCTCCGGCGGAGCTTCCACGTCGACCGGCTCGACCTTCTGCGGTTCCTTGTGCGTTTCGCTGCGCTTGCGCTCGATAAAGGCATCCGGCGAGAGCGGACGCTCCTTCTTCTTATCCGTCTTTTGCTCGGGCAGCGCTGGGGGATCATCGACCGGGATGTCAACCTCAGCCGCTTTGCGCTCCTTACGCTCCTGCCGCTTTTCGGCAAAGCGATGCACCAGCCGCTCTTCCTTGGCACCCTCTGGCTCCTCTTCCGCCTTCGGAAGCTGTTTGTAGGCATTGATAAGGCCGTTGACGGACATTCCCATGGCGTGAATCGCCGCAAGGATCAGCAGGACGATGCTGACGATGAGGGCACCGACCGTTGTCACAGCCTTGTCCAGCAGGCCTGCAATCCAGCCGGGCAAAAGGCCGCCGCTCGACCAGTCCTTGCCGCCCTGATAAAGCTCGGAGGCGTTCAGCGTCACCTTGCCGCCGCCGAGTGCCAGCACAAACAGATGCACCACCGCCGACAGCAGGAGGACGACGCAGGCGGACGCAAAAATGCGCATTTTATAGGGGCGCTTGCGAGAAGAGAAGAGTATGTATCCGATATAGACCAGCAAAAACGGCATGGCGTACCGACCGATTTGACCGAACAGGCCGCCGATAAAGAGTGCACACGGACGAATAAGGAACGCATTCGTGTCAAAGCAGCACAAAAGCGCAACAACCGCCAGCAGCACGCAGAGGATCCCGTATAATTCACGGCGATTCGTCTGCTCCTTCGGTTTTTGCGACTGCCCTCTCGTGGTTTTTTTCTTGGATGTAGCCATAGCGACCTCCTTTAAGCATTGATGAGTGCCAAGATCGCCGCCACTGCGGAGATCTCAAGGGAGTAATAAACAAACACATTGAGCTTCTTGCGCTGCAAAAGATAGCGGAAATATTGGAGCGCAAGATAGCCGAAAACGGCCGCAAAGACGGCGGTAAAGAGCATCGCCGCCAAAAGCCCGACCGAAAAGGTGCCGAAGGCAAAGCCGCGGATCATGTAAAAGAGGAAGAGCGGAATTTGATAAATCAGCGTCAAAAGATACGCCAGTCGCAGATTATAGCTCAGGTCGAAGCCCATTGCGCGGCCGACGGCGACGGAGGTGCCGACGCTCGACAGGCCCGGAAAAACCGAAAGCATCCGACAAATGCCGATGATCAGCAGCTCCGTCAGCGTCGCATTTTTCTCCGTCTTCTTTCCGACCGCGCCACGGCAGCACAGGTATAAAACCGCAGAATTCAGGAGAAAGAACACGATGACATACAAAAGCCGCTCAATACGCTCCGCCGAGGCCAGAAAGAACAGCGAGCAAAGCATCGGCACAAGCGCAAATAAGCCCAGAAAAATGCTTCTGCGATAAGCACGGTCGACACGCTCTCTGCGTCTCGGCTTTTTCAGGCCGGTGATGCGCAGCACTTCCCTGCCGAGCTTTTGCGACTCCGCGCGGAAGGAGAGAAAAATCGCCGCAAAAACGCCGATGCAGACCGCCGCACGAATGAAATAACCGCCGCCGTCCGTCAGCGACGACATATGAAAGGCGTTGCGCAGCAGCGCCGCATGACCCGAAAACGAGATGGGCAGCAGCTCCGCAATTCCGCCGAAAATACCGTAAAGAATCGCTTCCCAGATTTCCAATTCTTTTCTCCTCTGATGTTGATAAAAATCCGTACAGAGGCATTATATCACATATGGCCGCAAATTTCTATCCTTTTTCCCGAATCATCCGTGTTTTTTCTCACAAATCATGGTGTGAAGGGCTTCCAGAGCATCGTGGAGGCTTCCGAGGCGGTCGATCAAGCCGCTTCGCACCGCTTCCCTGCCGTAGACGATCGTTCCGACATCCGTTGCGATCTTTCCCGTGGCCATCATATATTCCAAGAATTTTTCGCGGCTGATGCTGGAATTTTCCGTCACAAAATCCGTGATATGCTCCTGAATCCGCTGGATATAATGATAGGTCGCCGGGGCGCCGACCACAAGACCGCTCATGCGTACGGGGTGGATCATCATGCTGGCCGTCGGCGCGATCAGGCTCTTTTTTGCCGAGACAGCGAGCGGAATTCCGATCGAGTGTCCACCGCCGAGGACGAGCGAAACCGTCGGCTTCTTCATTCCGGCGATCAGCTCGGAGATGGCAAGTCCGGCCTCGATGTCGCCGCCGACGGTGTTCAGTAGGAGCAGTAGTCCGTCGATCTCGTCGCTCTCCTCGATGGTCGCAAGCAGGGGGATCACGTGCTCATATTTTGTCGTTTTCACGTTTTCCGGTGCGATCTGGTGCCCTTCGATCTGTCCGATGATGGTCAGCGTGTAGATACAGCCGCGCTCCGTCCTCGAAAGGCCGCTGCCTACCTCCTCCAATCTCTCTCGGCTGATGCTCTTTTCTTCGTCCATAGTCGTCTCCTCTTTGCAAATGATGATGAAGATAGTATTTGCAAAGTGCGGAAAAACATGATATAATGAAGAAAATTATAAAGGAGAAATCATCATGCAGTACGAATATAAAACCAGCGGCACCTGCGCCGCCAAGATTCTCATCGATGTCGAGGACGACACCGTCAAGTCCGTCCGCTTTGTCGGCGGCTGCCACGGCAATACGCAGGGGATTTCCAAGCTTGTCGAAGGCATGAAGGTCGACGACGTCATCTCCCGACTGCAGGGCATCCGCTGCGGCGCGAAATCCACCTCCTGCCCCGATCAGCTCGCTAAGGCTCTGGCACAGGCAAAATAATTCCGCAAAAAACGACGCACCTTTTTTCGGTGCGCCGTTTTTTATTTCATCAGCTCTTCGGTCAGCCGAAGAATTTCGGGGCGGATGCGATCTCTTTCTTTTTTCAGGGTGCGCCGATAGATGGGGTACGCGCAGGCGAGCAGGGCGATGCCGAGAACGCCGACTCCGATGCCGACATAAAACCCGGCATTGCCGAGGGAGCTGCCGAGATCGGTCATCGCAAGGCTCATTCCCGTCCCCATGACGAGTGAGCCGATCACGCCGACGGTGAGGGAAAGGGCGTTCGCCTTCTTGGTCGCGGAGGCATCCAGCTCCCGAAGCTGCTCCAGCTTGTCCGTTTCCTGCGGCAGATATTTCTTTCGTATGGCTTCAATCTCCTCGTGCCGGTCGGCCGAGTAGGTCACGGTAAAACGATTTTGATTTTCCATTTTTACTCCGAATCCTTCAATTTTTGATTGGAACGGACGATCATATAGACCGCCATGCAGACGATCCAAATGCTGACCGCGCCGCCGCTGAGTGCAAGGTAAAGCCGCCGAGTTTCCGCAGTCATGCTCTCGCCGCCGAAGGTGGTGAGCATCGTGTTTTCCAGCGTCAGAATCGACACACAGGAGGAGGCCAGCGAGATTGCCTTCGATGCCAGAAACACAGGGCTGTTGAATTTGCGGTATTTTATCACATTGACAATCGCCATGGTCAACGTGGTAAAGGTAAAGGCCGCTAGGGTGATGGTCGTGATCTCATGATGACGAATGGTTCGGTTTTGGCGGATCATGAGGAAGATCATTACGGACAGCGCAAGGTTGAGCAGAAGAAAAACCCAACCGCAGGCACGGTATCGCCGCAGCTCCTGCCGCATCTGTTCGCCCGGGTCGTGGTGCATGGTGTGCCGCACCAAAAACCACCGCATGGCGGCAAGCGTCAGATAATATCCCGTCAGGGCGTAAAACCAGATCGATCGGTGATAAATACCCAAGCCGAGCTGCAAAAGCGCATAAGCGCCGTTCCATAATACACTTGCCCCCAGTGTCACCTTCACACGCAGATGCGCATCGGAAAACCACCGTCGGGCATATCGGTTCTTGCTTTTCAGTGCTTTTGCGTGGGAAATCAGCCACGGCAGACGGATACACCAGAGACAGAGGGTATAAAGAGCCGAGACATACGCCGCAATGCACAGAGGGTGGTTGTCCGCAAGCGTTGCCATCGCCCAAAGCATCAGGCCGAGCGACAGGGGCGATAGAACGATGAGCGCCCAAAGCGGCACCGTGAAGAATTTCTTCCACTTCATCGCAAATTCCTCCGCAGGCGAACCGTGAAGGTCGAGCCGACGCCGAGGGTGCTTTCGACGGAAATTTCCGCCTTCAGAATATCGATTACTCGCTTGACCAGCGCAAGTCCCAGCCCGTTGCCCTGCGTGGCGCGGGAGGGGTCACCCTGATAGAATTTTTCGAAAATGTGGCTGCCGACCTCGCCTGTCATGCCGCAACCGGTGTCGGAGATCGTCACAGTGGCGTATTCCTCATCCGCCGTCAGGCTGACCGTAACGGTGCCGCCCGAGGGAGTGAATTTGAACGCATTGGAGAGTAAATTGTTCCACACGGGGTGCAAAAGCTCCTCATCCGCGCGCACGGTTACATTTTCCGCAAGCTCCGTCTGCGGCTCGATGCCCTCTTGCTCCCAAACATTCTCGTATTCCAGCAGGCAGCGGCAAAGCTGCTCCGTCAGGTCAAATTCCTTCATCTGCGGATAGATCGTCTGATTTTCCAGGCGGTTCAGCTTCAGAATATTCATCATCATATCGGACAGACGCCGTGCGCCGTCGCTCACACTCTTGGCATATTCCAGCCGCTTCTCCTCGGAAAGTTCGGGCATTTGCAGGAGCGTTCCGTAATTCTGCATGGCGGCCAGCGGCGTTTTCATCTCGTGCGAGACGTTGGCTATGAAATCCGAGCGAAGGGTTTCAACGCCGTTCAGCTCCTGCGCCATCCGATTGAAGCAATCGATAAGCTCATTGTAATTATCATCGGTCGCAAACCGTGCCGTCGGTGCGATTCGAATGTCGAAATCGCCCTGCACGATTTGTCGCGCGGCCGCCGTGACGCGCTTCGTTACCTTCTCCGTGGTAAGCTTTCGGCGCAAAATATCGATGGCCGTTATGACAAGGCTGAGAACGATGACGCACAAAAAAGCGGATTTTGCCGCACGATTCAGGTTCTCCCCCGTCAGCTCGACGCCGAGGTCGCTTGCGAGAATTTTCGTAAATACCGAGAGCATACACGAGGCAAGCACGGCAACGAGGACAAAGAACAAAAGATAGCGGTAAAGCCCTCGCAGGAACGTGCCCCAAAGATTGTTCTTCATTTGAGCACCGCCTTATAGCCCAAGCCGTGGACGGTCTTGATCTCAAAATCGTCGCAGTCTGCCAGCTTTGCGCGCAGCTTCGTCATATAGACGTCTACCGCGCGAGGCGCCGTCTCCGTGTCGGCGCCCCAGAATTCGTCCATGAGCTGCAAACGGGTGAAGGTCTTTTTCGGGTAGCTCAGGAGCTTATAGAGAATGGAGAATTCCCGATTTGTCAGGCTGATCTCTTCGCCGTTGAGATATGCGGTATGCTCATCGGCGTCCATCACGAAGGCGCCTACCTCGATTTTGCGGCTCGCCGCGATCTTCGCACGACGCAGGATGGCGCCGATCCGCAGAAACAGCTCGTCCGGATCGATGGGCTTTACCATGTAATCGTCGATCCCGATGCGGAAGCCTCGCTGCTTGGAGGCGATATCGTCCCGAGCCGTCATGAAGAGAATGGGAATGTTGGGGTTGGTGTCACGCACGGTTCGGGCGAACTCGAAGCCGTCCGTCCCCGGCATCATGATATCCGAGACGATCAGGTCGTACACTTTCTCATACAGGGCATCATATGCTTCGTCGGCGTTCAGGCAGCCTGTTGCCTCATATCCGCATTGGTTCAGGAACACACAGACGCTGTGGTTCAGCTCCCGATCATCCTCCACGACCAAAATTCGAAACACGACATTCCCCTCCGTTCCTTGATTCTTTTGTTATCATACCACGGAAATGTTAAAGTTTTGTTTGCGCTTTGATTTTTTATTCTTTTTTTGCGGCCTCATATCGACGATTTGCGTCAGCGATGCGGTCGTTGGCATCTTGAATCCGCGCTTCCCTCTCCTGCTGCTGCAGCTTCTTTCTCGTTTCAGGGCGTCCCATGGCCTTGGCCTCCTCAAAGTTCGCACGGCTCTCGGCTTTCACGGCCCGAAGCTCGGCCTTGTCGACCTCATGCTGTTCCTTTGCCGACTGCTTCATGTCCCGAAATGCGTTTTTGAAAAAATTTACGATTCCCATTTTTCTTACCCCCTCATGATCTCGGCGCTCAGCTTCAAAACCTGTGCGCCGTAGCGCTGCTTGCGGTGCGCAAGGATTTTTTTGCAGATGGGATAGTTAACTGCCGCCATGACCATACCGAGCACGCCGATCGCAACAGCCGCCGCCGTCAGATCACCGTGCAGGCCGAGCGTCTGACCGATGTCCGTCATGATCAGACTCATGCCGCTGCCCATTACAAGCGCACCGACCGTGCCGAATACATAGCCGAAAATTTTTGCCGGACGCTTGACCTTACGGTCGAGCTTTTTCAGCTCATCCAATCGGCTCGGCTCCCGTTCGATATACTGCGAGCGGATGTTGTTCACCAAAAAATCATGGTCGTTCTTTGTCATTGCTTCAAACCTCATTTCTTAGATTGTGCCCAAATGATACCGCATGAATGTTGCACCGATCTTTAAGAAATGTTTGAGTTATGTTAAAATGAAAAAAATCTCCCCGAAAATTCGGGGAGATTTTCAGAGTGTTGAAAGAGCAGGATTCGTGTCATTGAGAGGCCGCCGTCGGCGCCGTGACAATCCGCAAAAGCGAGCTTTCCCGCGTTGCCGGCAATAAAACAAGCTTTTCATGCAATTTCTGCGTCACCTTGCACCTCGCAATGACAGATCGGAATTTTGGAATCAAAATCCCCCACGGCGGCAGCCGTGGGGGATCGATGCTTATTCTTCCTCGTCGAAATCAAACTCGAGAAGCTCGTTGCACTTCGGGCAGTGGATGGATTCCTTCAGAATGGTCTCCTCGTCGAGGTGCAGCTCTTCGCCGCAGGTCGGGCAGGTTACATCGTAAATGACCTCTTCATCGTAGTCAAAATCCTCATCGTCGTCATCTACGAAGTCGTAGTCGTCCTCGTCCTCGTCTTCGTCGTCATCCTCGAAATCGTCGTCCTCGTCCATGAGGAATTCTTCGATGGCGTCCAGATCGTCCTCGATCTCGTCGAGCTCATCGGACACGGCAATGGCATTTTCCTCCAGGTCGCTGATGGTGCCGGTCATGTCCTGCAGCAAATCGACGATACCGGCGATCATTTTTCCCTCGGCAGACTCCTTATTGAGGTTCAGGCCGTCCATTAAGCCCTTCAGGTATGCGGATTTTTCAGAGAGAGTCATTTTGTACTCCTTTCTTCGGTGGCTTATGCCTTGGCACGGCCAAGGTATTCGCCGGTACGGGTGTCGATGGAAATGCGGTCGCCCTCGTTGATGAACAGAGGAACCTTGACCTCTGCGCCGGTTTCGAGGGTGGCAGGCTTGAGGGTGTTGGTGGCGGTGTTGCCGGCAAGACCCGGCTCGGTCTTTGTGACCTCCAGCTCGACGAAGTTCGGTGCTTCGACGCTGAAGACGTTGCCCTTATAGGACAGAATGGTGCAGATGTCGTTCTCCTTGACGAAGCGGAAGCTGGTGTCGAGGATGTCCTTGTCAACGGGAACCATGTCATAAGTCTCGCTGTCCATGAAGTAGAAGAGGTTGCCGTCCTGATAGGAATATTCCATCTTCTTGCGCTCAATATAAGCGGTGGGGTATTTGTCGTTCGGGTTGAAGGTCGTCTCGGTAACGCCGCCGGTGATGACATTGCGCATCTTGACGCGGACGAAGGCCGCACCCTTACCGGGCTTGACGTGCTGGAACTCGACGATCTGCATGACCTTGCCATCCATATCGAATGTCACGCCGTTTCTAAAATCGCTGACAGAAATCATAAATTGTCCTCCTATTTTCCCCCGTACGGGAGGTGTATATACATAAGCTACTTTATTTTAACCGATTTTTCTCCAAATTGCAAGTACTATGCGCAAATTTCCTCAGAGAATCCGCAATTCTTTCGGACTTTTTGTGATGATGCGCCCATGATCGGCCTCAAACACGACGACATCCTCGATCCGAACGCCGAATTTGTCGGGCAGATAGATGCCCGGCTCGGCCGATGCGACGGCGTGCAGCGGCATGGGCTGATCATTGCGCGGAGCGCAGTTGGGACTCTCGTGGATTTCGAGGCCGAGGCTGTGACCGTAGCTATGACCGAAATAGTCGCCGTAGCCGGCAGCGGCGATGACATCTCGTGCGGCCTTGTCGATGGCCTGACCGGTAACGCCGGCCTTCGTTGCGGCAATGCCTGCCAACTGTGCCTTGAGAACGGTATCGTAGACCTTCTTCATCTCGTCGGTCGCATAGCCGAGCGCAACGGTTCTTGTCATATCGGAGCAGTAGCCCTGATAGATCACGCCGAAATCCATGGTGATGAAATCGCCCTTTCGGAGCTTGCGGTCACCGGGCACGCCGTGCGGCATGGAGGTATTCGGCCCCGAGACAACGATGGGGTCAAAGGACAGCCCCTCCGCACCGTTTTTATACAGGCAGTAGATCAGCTCCGCCGCCAGCTCCTTCTCGGTCATTCCCTCCTTCAGACGGGTGCAGACCTCTTCGAAGGCGGCGTCGGTGATCTCCTGCGCACGGATCATGCGATCGATCTCCCACGGCTCCTTCGAGGCGCGGAAGGCAGTGATCTTTTCCTGCGCCGGAACAAACTGCGCATGGAGCTTTTCCTCAAAAACGTTCAGCTCCGCAACCGTCAGGTATGCCTCCTCGAAGCCGAGCTTCTCGATGCCGAAGTCACGCAATGCCTCATTGACGGCGTCGGAGACAGGGTGCTTCATGCCGATCTCGACGACCTCAAAGCCGTGAATTCCTTTCTGGGCAGACTCGATATAGCGACTGTCGGTGAAATAACGGGCGCCGTTCTTTCCGACGACGGCATAGCCCTCTGCGATATCGAACTCAGCGGCATACATTCGGCTGTAGCGAGAGGTCAGAAAGAGGCCGTCGAATTCCTGTCCGAGGACGGAGCGGTATTTTTCCAGATTGTTCATAATTTAACTCTCCTTTTTCTTGCAATGACCAGAAACGGCACCTCGAAAGCGTGGCGCAGCTTCAGCCAGAAATTATGATTGTGAATGGAGCGGACAATGATCGAGCGAGCACCGGCCAGATTCGCCCCCAAAACATCGGTATAAATCTGGTCACCGATCAGAGCGGTCTGCGCAACGGGTACATCAAACCGCCGCAGAGCCTCGCGAATTCCCTTCCCACGGGGCTTCTTTGCACCCGTGACACAGGGCACGCCGTAGCGCTTCGAAAAATCGGTGACGCGAGGCTTGTGGCTGTTGGAAACGATGCAGAGGGTGACATCGGCCGCCCTCATACGCTCGATCCATTGCAGAAGCTCCCGAGACGGTTCGTTTTTCGTATAGGGCAGCATGGTATTGTCAAAATCCAGCAGCAGCAGACGGATGTTCCGCTCGCGCAGGAACGTTTCCGAAACGTCCGTAATGGCCGGAAAGATATAGTTCGGTAAGAATGACAGCATAATTTCTCCAACCGGTTCGTAGATTGTTACACACCTATTATAACACCGAAGTGGGGGTTTGTCCATTGTCAATCATCATCTATTTGGCGATAAAGGGCGGTGAAGTGAAAAATTTTTTCGGAAAACACCCGGCACAGGTCGGCTTTGGCTTCTATCCCAACGGCTCGGTACGTCTGCCGGAGCGAGTTGCAGCGGACGCCGCAGCAGTGGTTGACGACCGCTTCTTGCCCAAGTTCTCCGATTCGGCGTTGGTTCAGCTCAAAAGTCGGATCAATCACGGGTGCATCCTCGACTTCGAGCGAGAACCGAGCGAGCTGCATTTCAAGCTGATCACACATCTGGCCGATCGGCGGATCATCGCTCTTCCGGAGCGCTTCTCGCACAAGCTGCCGCAGGCACTTCCCATCGTCTCCTGCCCCGAGCCGTGCAATAGCTGGGTAGAGTTTGCAAAGGCCGCGCACGAGCGTCATCCGAAGGGCTGGATGCTGGAGCTGATTCCGTGGCACCATACTATGGTCGGCAACGCAAAGCAGGAAGAGGGCTGTTTGCAAAGCTCCGTTTGCCGCTTCCGCAGGACGGAAAAGGGCATCTTATATTATGACACGGCGCAAACGCTTCGACAAAAGCTGAGCGTTGCGCAGACGCACGGCTGCCGCGCGGCGATCGTGCTGCAATCCGACTGCCACGGACTGTAGTGCAATCGACGAAACGCGCAGATATTGAGGCGTGGAATCCGTTGCTTGCGTTGATCTCTTGATATGAAAAACGCAGCCGTTTGGCTGCGTTTTTGTCGGAAACAGTCGGCAAATCCTCACCGGCCGTTACGCTCTGGGATGATATTTGTTATAGACATTCTTGAGGTTCTGCTTGACCACCTGAGTATAGATCTGAGTAGAGGAAATATCACTGTGACCGAGCATCTCCTGCAGCGAGTGGATATCCGCGCCGTTTTCAAGCAGGTGCGCCGCAAAGCTGTGACGCAGGGTGTGCGGCGTGATGTCCTTATTGATTTGCGCCGCCTCCTGGTAGTGCTTGATGATCTTCCAGAAGCCCTGACGGGTCATGCGGTCGCCGCTCATGTTGAGGAAAAGCGCGTTCTCCTCGGGACACGAAACCATTTTGGGGCGGATATCGTGAATGTACGCGGAAAGCGCACGCACCGCCGCAGGATAGAGCGGAATGATGCGGAACCTGCCGTTGCCCTCGCACTTGATGAAGGAGCCGGAGAGACTGACGTCCGAAACATTCAGGGCAATCATCTCGCTGACCCTCATTCCCGTGGCATAGAGCGTTTCCAGCATCGCCTTGTCACGGTAGCCCTTGAGGTCAACGCACTTCGGCTGCTCCAAAAGAAGCTCGACCTCTCTGCCGGTCAAAATCTGAGGCAGCTTCTTCTCCGCCTTGACCGTCGGGATCTGATAGACGGGATTAGAATCGCACAGCCCTTCACCGACGGCAAAGGCATACAGGCTCTTCAGCGACGCAACCGTGCGAGAGATGGTCGCGGGAGATTTTCCGTTGTTAAGCAAATACTGCGTGTAGCGGCAAATGCAGTCACGGTCGGCCGTTTCCAGTCTGCAATCCTCAAATGATTCTATGTAAGAAGCATACTGACGAATGTCTCGCATATAAGAGGCCACGGTATTGGCCGATGCGTGTTTGATATTCAAAAGATAATTTTCATACGCAGAAACCAAATGTGCCATAAAAGCGATTCCTTCCAGAAAGACAAGATATAGTGTTCGGTCGAAACGGAAGCCACAAATTGTGCTAAAAAATATTATTTCTACCAACTTTTCAAGCCTTGTGGACTATACTATACCTCAAAAATCCTTGAATTTCAATACTTTTTCGCAAATTTGAAAAAATTTGTTGATTATGCACAGATATTATGTAAACTAGGTTATGTTAACCCGGTAACCACTTGTAGCGCATCTGTAATCTATTTGTAACGTGCATTGCAAATCTTGTGGCGGCTGTTTTTTTCACCACAAGATTTTGTGCCGAACTCATTTTGCAAGAATTCCTGCAATTGTCCAAAATCGATTTATGCAAATTTTCGGCGCTTTCCGCCACCGAGCAAACTGCCCAAAAGCCCTCCGCCGACCACCGTCAGGAGGATCGGCAGTGACCTCCCGAAGCTCACGCCGAAGAACAGTAAATTCCCCAGCGGCAGTGACAGCGCATACCATCCCGTTGCAGCCAGCCCCCAAAGAGCCTTCTTCTGCGGCATCCGAACGGCGCAATACAGGCTCAACAGAAACGCGACCAATCCGCCGATCAAGCACACTCCGGCGAACAGCTCCCCTTCTCCGATCACACCGCCGAGGATCATTTTGGCCAGTATCATTGCAAATCCGACCGAGAGGCACGGCGCGGCCAAGACGATCTGAAGGATGATCGAGCGACTCGTGTGCGGCCGCTTCCCTCTTCTTTTCATAGCTCCCCTTCCCTTCTTATCCTTTTAATTCAATGTCTTTTCATGAAATCCCTTTGCGCCCGTCGGCACCAAAACGTTTCATGTCCGATACACTCTATTCGCCTGTCCTCCCTTCTATGCAAAAAAACGCCCTGCGCACACGGCGCAGGGCAGAAATATTAAATTGCATCAAGCGTTATGCGCAAGCCGAAGCGGCATCTCTCCGCGCTTCGGCATCAGCCATGATAAAGGCGCTTGCTTTGGTAGCACGGCTCAAAGGTCATTTGCAGTCCCAGACGCTGGAAAACCGATTCGTCAACACGGGACAAAATCACAGAGGCGTGGAGCTGGCAGTCCTTGAGCTTGTGGAGCTGCTCCAGTGCCCGTGCCGCATTTTCATCTGTCACGGCGCAGATGGTCAGGGCGATCAGCGTCTCGTCCGTGTGTAAGCGTGGGTTGCGGTTGCCCATATGCTCGGTTTTGAGCTTCTGGATCGGTGCGAGGATTTCCGGACTCATCAATCGAACATCCTTTTCGATCCCCGCGAGCGTCTTTAACGCATTGACCAGGCACGCCGAGCTTGCGCCCAGAAGCTCGGAGGTGCCGCCCGTGACGAGCGTCCCGTCCGCCAATTCAATTGCGACCGCAGGAAGCCCTTCCCTCTCCGCTCTGCCGACCGCCGCCGCGATCACGGGGCGCTCCAGAACGGAAAGGTCGCAGCGAGTCATCAGAAGATGGATTTTTTCCGCTTCCTTCCCGTCGCTCATCCCCTGCCGCTTGGCACACAGCGCGTTATAATAGCGGCGAATGATTTCCTGCCGAGCCGCCTTGCAGCAGGCGACATCATCGACGATGCACTGTCCGATGAGGTTCACGCCCATATCCGTCGGTGAGGCATAAGGACTTTCTCCCCGTATGCTCTTGAGCATGGTATTCAAAACGGGGAAGCTCTCGACGTCACGGTTATAGTTGACCGCCTTTACCCCATATGCCTCCAGATGATACGGGTCGAGCATATTCACATCGCTCAAATCCGCCGTCGCCGCCTCATATGCCAGATTGATCGGGTGGCGCAGGGGTAGATCCCAAATGGGGAAAGTCTCGAATTTTGCGTAACCGGCCTTGACGCCGCGACGATTTTCGTGCCAGACCTGGCTCAGGCAGGTCGCCATTTTGCCGCTGCCGGGGCCGGGCGCGGTGACAACGATCAGTGACCGCTCCGTCGGGACAAAGTCATTCCTCCCGAAGCCCTCCTCGGAGAGGATGTGCTCCAAATCCAGAGGGTAGCCGGGAATCTCATAGTGCAGATAAACCCTCAGCTCCAATTGCTCCAGCTTTTTGCGGAATTGCTCCGCCGCCTTCTGCCCACGGTAACGGGTGATCACCACGGTTGGTACATAAAGGCCGCAGTCACGAAAAGCGTCGATCAGCCGCAGGGTGTCCTGATCGTATGTGATGCCCAAATCGCCGCGCCGCTTGTTGCGCTCGATATCGTCGGCATTGATGACAACGATGACCTCCGCGTCCTCCTTCAGCTCCATGAGCATCTTGATCTTGGTATCGGGTGCAAAGCCGGGCAGAACTCTGCTGGCATGGAAATCGTCGAAGAGCTTGCCGCCGAATTCCAGATAGAGCTTGCCGCCGAAGAGCGCAATGCGGCGGCGAATATTTTCGGACTGCCTCCGCAAATACGATTGAATATCGAAAGCGTTCATGTGTCGGTTCCTCCTTGTGGCACATTATAGACGAAGTCGGTCAAAAAATCCACTGTGAATTTTTCAAAAAACAACCACCCTGCAGCAGACGCAGGGTGGCAGTATGAAAGTCAGCGCTCCTTGTTTTTCTTCTCGGCCTTTTCCTTCTTGCGCTGCTCGGCACGTTCCTTGGCCTTTGCCTGCGCTTCGGCACGAGCTTTCTTGGCGTTCTCGGTGGCGGTGTCGTTGGTACCGACGGCCCACTTCTTGAACTCCACACGGACACGATCCTTGCTCGTCTCGATGACGATGTTCTCGCCGTCGATATCAACGATCTTGCCGACAACGCCGCCGATGGTGGTGATCTTGTCGCCTTCCTTCAGCGAGTTGCGAAGCTGCTCTTCTTCCTTCTTCTTTTTCTTTTCGGGGCGGATGATCATGAAGTAGAAGATCGCAACCATTGCGACGATCATGATAATCATGGATTCCATTGTGTTTCCTCCTGTTGTGATGTGGGAATATTATACAGGCTAACGCCGCAGTTTGCAAGCATTAATTTGTTATAAATCTGTAAATTAAGTCAATCCTCCGCCCTTTGGCCGAGTTTTTCGGAAAATTCACTGCGGAAGCGGCCGAATGTCCCCTCGTCGATGGCGTTGCGGATGCGTTCTGCAAGCTTGTTGTAAAAATAGAGGTTGTGCATGACGGCAAGACGCATGGCCAGCATTTCCTCGGCCTTGAACAGATGGCGCAGGTACGCGCGGCTGTAGCGGCGGCAGACGGGGCAGTCGCACTGCGCATCGATCGGCCGTTCGTCGCGTTCATACTTTGCGTTTTTCAGATTCATCGTGCCCGACCATGTGAAGAGCTTTGCATGACGCGCGTTTCTCGCAGGCATCACGCAGTCGAAGAAATCCACGCCGCGAGCAACGCCCTCGATGATATTCGACGGGGTGCCGACGCCCATGAGATAACGGGTCTTTTCCCTCGGCAGATACGGATCGAGTGCCTCTATGATCTCGTACATGACCTCCGTCGGCTCACCGACGGCGAGGCCGCCGATGGCATAGCCGGGAAGATCGAGATCCGCGATCATCTTCATGTGCTCAATGCGCAGGTCGGCATATGCGCCGCCCTGATTGATGCCCCAGAGCATCTGCTCGGGATTGACCGTCTCCGGCAAGGCATTCAGGCGAGCGTTTTCTGCCTTGCAGCGCACAAGCCAACGGTAGGTTCGGGCAATGGACTGCTTGACATAGTCCCGTGGTGACGGATTTTCGATGCACTCATCGAAGGCCATGCAGATATCCGAGCCGAGGTTTGATTGAATCTGCATACTCTCCTCCGGCCCCATGAAAATCCTGCGCCCGTCGAGGTGAGAGGAAAAATAGACCCCCTCCTCCTTGATTTTCCGAAGGCTCGCCAGCGAAAAGACCTGAAATCCGCCGGAATCGGTCAAGATCGGCTTGTCCCATGTCATGAAGCGATGCAGACCGCCCATTTCGCGCACGACTTTGTCTCCCGGGCGCAGATGCAAGTGGTAGGTATTCGACAGCTCGACCTGACAGCCGATATTTTCCAGATCGGCGGCACTGAGCGCACCCTTGATCGCGCCCTGCGTGCCGACATTCATAAAGACGGGCGTTTGTACCGTACCATGGGCGCAGGTGAAAACGCCGCGTCGGGCAGCGCCCTCCGTTTTTAAGAGTTGAAACATAAATATCTCCCATACTCGAGAATTCTCATCTTATTTTACGGTAATTTCCTCGGAAAGTCAAGGCTCAAAGGCAGGATGGCTCAAGATTGTTGACAGAAAACCCGAAATTCATATTTTTTTCACTTGACAAATGAAATTTGCATGATATAATATCTATGCTTTCGGGGTGTGGCGAAGTTTGGTATCGCGCTTGGTTCGGGACCAAGAGGCCTCGGGTTCAAATCCCGACACTCCGACCATATCGAGTGTTCTTAACCAACCTGAGAGTTGGGAGAGGACACTCGATTTTTTTGCTTAAATTTCGCTTTTCGTATGTACTTGAGCAAGGTGTTTCGCCTTGCTCTTTTTGTTTTAGGCGGTGAGTTGCTTCGGAATATACTCAATCGCAACACCTTTTCGGGTTTCTTAGGTAAAATTGCTGTGGCTTGGCACTTCGGGAATATCTATGCACCCTACAAACTTGTAATGAATTTCAAGCTGCTGTGTTCTGTTTTTGCCCGTTCCTTTAACCTCATAGACATCAATTTTTTCAAATAGCTATTGTAAGTTATTCTTCAAGACTGTTATAGCGTATGTTGGTAAAATATTCAAATAGGCTAATATAAGTTTTCGTTATCACACAAAACAGTTGCTATTTTCGAAGTTGTGTGGTAAAATATAATCGGTGATAGAAATGCTGATAAATTCAGTTATTAAAAACGAAGCAATTCGCAATGAACAAATGATTTGTGAATACGAAAAACTGA
>CAZKSR010000005.1:50963-59158 GCA_964555465.1 uncultured Oscillospiraceae bacterium | reverse complement strand
AGAAATCAGCGCTTGCTGAACTGAGGCGCACGACGGGCGGCCTTCAGACCGTACTTCTTTCTTTCCTTCATTCTCGGGTCACGGGTCAGGAAGCCGGCAGCCTTGAGGGTTGCGCGGTACTCTGCGTTGACGCCGAGGAGGGCACGGGAGATGCCGTGGCGGATGGCGCCGGCCTGACCGGTCACGCCGCCGCCCTTGACGGTGCAGATGACGTCGACCTTGCCGACGTTCTCGGTGGCGACCAGCGGCTGACGGACGATCAGCTTCAGGGTATCCAGACCGAAGTAGTCGTCGATGTCACGGCCGTTGATGATGATGGAACCGGTGCCGTTCTCATAAACACGGACACGGGCGATGGAGGACTTCCGTCTGCCGGTGCCGTACTGATACTTTCTCTTGCTCTCGTACATAGTCTGTTACCTCCTGATTAGTCCTGCCATGCTTCGGGCTTCTGCGCGGCGTGCGGATGCTCGCTGCCTGCGAAGACCTTCAGACGGGTGAGGGCGTTGCGGCCGAGGGTGTTCTTCGGGAGCATACCCTTGACGGCAAGCTCCATGGCGAACTCGGGGCGCTCAGACATGAGGGTCTTGTACTTGGTTTCCTTCAGGCCGCCGATCCAGCCGGAGTGATGGCGATAGAACTTCTGATCGAGCTTCTTGCCGGTGAGGATGGCTTTGTCGGCGTTGATGACGATGACGTAATCGCCGCAGTCGACGTTGGGGGTGAAGTCAGGCTTGACCTTGCCGCGCAGGATGTTGGCGGCGACGACAGCGGTGCGGCCCAGGGGCTTGTCGGCTGCGTCGAGGACATACCACTTGCGCTGCACATCTTCTTTTCTGACCAGGGTAGTGGACATGGATGTTTCCTCCGTAAATATGATAAAATATTTTGACAAATGATGATTTTGTGCGTACAATAATCACACAGCCTGTACTTTATACCACAGAAAAATCCGACTGTCAAGCACAATTTTCGAAATTTTTATATTTTTCCGAGAGAACTCGCGGATTCTCCGATATCCTCGTTTTTCCTCCCGTTTTCTCTCGTTCGACTTTTTTGAAATCAGGTGAAAATCATGCAAAAAATGATGGGATTTGTTCGGCGTTGCGCCGAGGACTACCGAATGATCGAGCCGGGCGACAGGATCGCCGTCGGCATTTCGGGGGGCAAGGACTCCGTTGCGCTGCTGGTTCTGCTGGCGGCGATGCGAGAATATTATCCGCAGCCGTACGAGCTGACGGCAATTTCGATCGACATGGGCTTCGGGATGGATTTCTCGCCGCTGGCCGAGCTGTGCGCAAAGCACGGCGTCCCCTATACCGTCGTCAAGACGGAGATCGCAAAGATCATTTTCGACTATCGTCAGGAGAAAAATCCCTGCTCCATGTGCGCAAAAATGCGGCGCGGGGCGTTGAATCAGGCGCTTTTGGCGCAGGGCTTTTCCAAAATCGCCCTCGGACACCATCGGGACGATGCCGTCGAGACGTTCCTGATGAGCCTGATTTTCGAGGGGCGGCTGAGCTGCTTCCAGCCTGTGACCTACCTCGACAGGACGGGCGTGACGCAGATTCGACCGCTGCTGTACCTGAGCGAAAAGACCATCGAGAATTTTGTCGAACGGGAGGGGCTGCCCGTTGTGCACAACCGCTGTCCGGCCGACAAGCGGACGAAGCGGCAGGAGATCAAGGAGCTGATCGTCCGACTTCAGGCGACCTATCCCGACCTGAAGGATCGGGTCTTCGGTGCCATGCAGCGTCTGCCCCTGCCCGAATGGGGCACGGAGCGTTGATTTTCCTTGCGTTTCCGCGAAATATGTGGTATGATGTAGTGTGATGTGGGATGCACGGCTTGCCGTGCCCCGAGTGTGACGCTGCGCCGAGCGCGGCGACGCGGCAATCGACATGGCGGCACGCCGAGGTCGGCGTGCCCTACGGGTACGCTGCGGCTTCTCTTCCTCCGTACGGCATAATTACGGTGCGCTCGCCCTCCCTCAGTCGGCTGCGCCGACAGCTCCCCCCCCGTGGGGTGGAGCCATTGGCGGCGGCGCACGGAACGGCACACATTATATAATATGCCGCAGCACAATATCCCACAACGTACGGCGCATAATAAATCCCGACGGGTTCATTCCCCCATGAGAGCATCTCTCGACTGGATCATTCCCTATGAGATCATCTCCCGACGGGATCATTCCCCATGAGATCATCTCCCGACGGGCTCGTTCCCGAACGGGCTCACATTCCCGACGAATTTCAACCGAAAGGTGGTTTTCTTTATGAGCGAACAAACGACAGCCAAAAAGCGAATGCTCTCCGGCATCAAGCCCTCGGGCGATCTGACCCTCGGCTCCTATCTCGGTGCCATCCGAAACTGGAAGGAGCGTTCGGATGAGTTCGACTGCTACTATTTCATGGCCGACCTGCACTCCATCACCGTGCGCCAGAATCCCGCCGATCTGCGCCGCCGTTCGATGGAGCAGCTTGCACAGTACATCGCCTGCGGCATCGATCCGGAAAAGAACGTCCTCTTCTTCCAGAGTCACGTCCACCAGCACGCCGAGCTGGGCTGGGTGCTCAACTGCTATGCCATGTTCGGAGAGCTGAGCCGCATGACACAATTTAAGGATAAAAGCGCGAAAAATGCCGAAAATATCAACGGCGGCCTCTTCACCTATCCCTCCTTGATGGCGGCGGATATTTTGCTCTATCAGGCCGACCTTGTTCCGGTCGGAGAGGATCAGAAGCAGCACGTCGAGCTGACGCGCGATATCGCTCGCCGCTTCAACGGCGTTTACGGCGACGTGTTCAAGCTGCCCGAGCCTTATATTCCGAAGGTCGGCGCCCGTATTATGAGTCTTGCCAATCCCGAGGCCAAAATGTCAAAATCCGAGAACGAGGATCCCGGCCGTGTCTGCCTGATGGATCGTCCGGAGGACATCATGCGCCTGTTCAAGCGAGCCATCACGGACTGCGATGCCGAGGTGCGCTATGATCCGGAGAACAAGAAGGGCATCTCCAACCTGATGACCATCTATTCCGCCGCTACCGGCCGCAGCTTCACCGAGATCGAGGCGGAATTTGCGGGCCGCGGCTACGGCGACTTCAAAAAGACCGTCGGTGAGGCGGTTGTGGAGCTTCTGCGCCCGATTCGGGAGGAGGCGACCCGTCTGCTTGCGGACAAGGCGTACCTCCAAACAGTCTGCGAGGAAGGCGCACGGAAGGCCTCCTTCGTTGCGGAAAAGACGCTTCGCAAGGTTTACAAAAAGGTGGGCTTCGTCGCCCGATAAGATAGGAGGTCATCATGATACTTGACCCTGAACTCATCTGGAAAATCGCCCTGTCGATCCTGACGGCGGCGGCAATCTCCTGCGCCGTCACGCCGCTGGTCAAGATGCTGGCGCGCAAGGTCGGCGCCATGGACGTGCCGAAGGACGGGCGGCGGATGCACGACCACCCCATCCCCCGAATGGGCGGTCTTGCCATTTTCCTCGGCTTTCTGGTCAGCTTCCTGATTTTCGGCGGCCGCTATATCGACGGCGGTCTGCGCGGCATCCTGCTCGGCGCCGTCATCATCATCATTCTCGGCATTTTGGACGACATCTTGACGCTCAAGGCTTTGCCGAAATTCGCCGTGCAGATTCTTGCCGCCGTGCTGGTCGTCAGTCAGGGCTGCCGCATCGAGCATTTTATGGGCTTCGTCCTGCCCGACTGGTTGTCCTATGTCGCAAGCGTCATCTGGATCGTCATGATCACCAATGCGGTCAATTTTATCGACGGGCTTGACGGTCTGGCCGCCGGCGTTTCTGCCATCTGCGCCGGGACGATGCTCGTCGTGGCACTGATGCTCATCGACGGGACGAATGTCGTCGCCGTCACCTCGGCACTGGTGCTGGCCGCGCTGGTCGGGGCCTGTGTCGGCTTCATCCCCTATAATTTCAATCCGGCCAGCATCTTCATGGGCGATACCGGCTCGACGTTTTTGGGCTTTATGCTGGCCTCGATCTCGATCTACGGCCTCTTCAAGACCTACGCCGTCATCTCCTTTGCCGTGCCGTTTCTGGTGCTCGGCCTGCCCATTTTTGACATCTGCTTTGCCGTCCTGCGCCGCTTGGCCAAGGGGCAAAGCCCGATGCACGCAGACCGCGGCCATGTCCACCACCGCCTGATCGACATGGGCTTTTCCCAAAAGCAGGCGGTCGCCATCGCCTACCTCATCTCCGCCCTGCTCGGCCTGTCGGCGGTCATCCTGACGGATAAGGGCGAGGTACAGGCATTGATTTTCATCGCCGCCGTTGTGGTCGTCGCGGCCATCGGCTTCCACCTGATCTTCGGCAGCCATCACCACCCGAGGAATCACCGAGAGGAGGAGCCTCATGAAAAGGATTAAGGTCATGTCTGTCTTCGGCACGCGCCCGGAGGCAATCAAAATGGCGCCGCTCGTCCGCGAGCTGGCGGCACGGGAGCACTTCGACAGCGTGTGCTGCCTGACGGGTCAGCATCGGCAGATGCTCGATTCGGTGATGCGGATTTTTCGGCTGGAAGCGCAGTTCGATCTGAACATCATGCAGGAGCGGCAGACCCTCTCGTCCATCACCACCCGAACCCTTTTGGGCATGGAGGAGATCCTGCAAACCGCCTGTCCCGACCTGATTTTGGTGCACGGCGACACCTCCACGACCTTCGCCGGTGCGCTGGCGGCGTTTTATCACAAAATTCCGGTCGGCCATGTCGAGGCCGGTCTGCGGACGTATGACAAATACTCCCCCTATCCCGAGGAGATGAACCGAACGCTCGTGGGCGACATTGCGGCACTGCATTTCTCCCCGACGCTTGCCAACGCCGAAAATCTGCGCAGGGAGGCGGTGCAGGGCGAGATCTTCATCACCGGCAACACCGTCATCGACGCCATGAAAACCACCGTTCGGGCGGATTATCCGCTGGAATTGATGGACGCGCTTCTGGCGCGGGGACGCAGGGTGATCGTTCTGACCTGCCACCGTCGGGAGAATTACGGCGAGCCGATGGAAAATATCTTCCGTGCCGTGCGCCGAATTGTCGAGGAGCATCCCGATGTCGATGTGATCTATCCCGTCCATCTCAGCCCCGTTGTGCGGCAGTGCGCACGGGAATTCCTCGGCGGAGAGGAACGCATCCACCTCATTGACCCCGTCGACGTCGAGCAGATGCACAACCTCATGGCTCGCTGCTGCTTCGTCATGACGGACTCCGGCGGCCTACAGGAGGAGGCGCCTGCCTTGGGCAAGCCCGTCCTCGTCCTGCGCCGCGAAACCGAGCGCCCCGAGGCGGTCAAGGCCGGCACCGTTCGTCTGGCCGGCGTGGAATTCTCCGAGATCGTCCGTCTGGGCAATGCACTTCTGGACGATGCCGCGCTTTATACATCCATGGCGCACGCCGTCAATCCCTACGGCGACGGCAACGCCTGTGGCCGCATCGCCGATGCCATCGAGTGGTATTTCGGCCTGCGGAAGGAACGTCCCGTCGATTTTCGGGCATAAATTTCGACAGAAGGAGTTTTTTCTATGAACATTACCAAGGACATTCGTTATCTGGGCGTCAACGACCACGAGGTCGACCTCTTCGAGGGGCAGTACGTCGTGCCGAACGGCATGGCCTATAATTCCTACGCCATCGTCGATGAGAAGGTCGCCGTCATGGACACCGTCGACAGACGCTTTGCCGATGAATGGCTCGACAACATCGAACGGGAGCTGGACGGCCGTTCGCCCGACTACCTCATCGTCCAGCATATGGAGCCGGATCACTCCGCCAATATCGCCACCTTCATGAAGCGCTATCCCGAGGCGACCTTAGTCTCTTCTGCCAAGGCGTTTGCCATGATGAAGAATTTCTTCGGAACGGACTGGACGGAGCGGCACATAGCCGTCGGTGAGGGCGACACGCTCACCCTCGGCCGCCATACCCTGACCTTCGTCACCGCCCCGATGGTGCACTGGCCGGAGGTCATCGTGACCTATGATTCCCTCGACCGCGTCCTCTTCTCCGCCGACGGCTTCGGCAAGTTCGGCGCCCTCGATGTCGAGGAGGACTGGGCTTGCGAGGCACGCCGCTACTATATCGGCATCGTCGGTAAGTACGGCGTTCAGGTGCAAAACCTCCTGAAAAAGGCCGCAGGGCTGGACATTTCGATCATCTGTCCTCTGCACGGCCCCGTTTTGACCGAGAATCTGGGCGAATATCTGCGCCTGTACGACATCTGGTCATCCTATGAGCCGGAGAGTGAGGGCATTGTTATCGCCTATACCTCCGTCTACGGCAACACCAAGGCCGCCGTGGAGCTGCTTGCGCAAAGGCTCGAGGAAAAGGGCTGCCCCAAGGTCACGGTTCACGACCTTGCCCGTACCGATATGGCCGAGGCGGTCGAGGACGCCTTCCGCTATGACAAGCTGGTGCTTGCCACCACCACCTACAACGCAGACGTCTTCCCCTTCATGAAGGAATTCATCCACCATCTGACCGAGCGCGGCTATCGCAAGCGCACCGTCGCCATGATGGAAAACGGTTCATGGGCACCGCAGGCCATCAAGGTCATGCGCTCGATGCTCGAGGGCTGCAAGGAGCTGCGCTATACGGAGAACAATGTCCGCATCTTCTCCGCGCTGAACGACACGAGCCGCGCGACGCTGGAGGCCATGGCGGACGAGCTGTGCATGGAGTATCGGGCGCGTCGGGGCACGGCGGAGGCCAAGGACATGACGGCTCTCTTCCGCATCGGTTACGGCCTGTATGTCGTCACGAGCAACGACGGCCGCAAGGATAACGGCCTCATCGTCAACACCGTCACGCAGGTTACGGACACCCCGAATCGGGTCGCCGTGACGATTAACAAGGAGAATTATTCCCATCACGTCATCAAGCAGACGGGCATTTTGAACGTCAACTGCCTGGATACCACTGCGCCCTTCTCCGTCTTTGAACGCTTCGGCTTCCAAAGCGGCCGCACGGCGGATAAATTCGAGGGGATCGAGGAGCTGCGCTCGAGCAACGGCCTGCGCTTCCTGCCGCAGCACATCAATGCGATGCTGTCGCTGAAGGTTGAGCAGTATGTCGACCTCGGCACGCACGGGATGTTCATCTGCGCCGTGACGGACGCAAAGGTGATGAGCAAGGTCGAGACGATGACCTACACCTATTATCAGCAGTCGGTCAAGCCCAAGCCTCAAACCGAGGGCAAGAAGGGCTTCGTCTGCAAGGTCTGCGGCTGGATCTACGAGGGCGAGACGCTGCCGGACGATATCGTTTGCCCCCTGTGCAAGCACGGCGCCGCCGATTTTGAACCCATCGGATAACAAAAAGCGAAGGAACCGACGAAACGGTTCCTTCGTTTTTTATCGGAAATGATGATAAATGCGCGACGCGGTGCGCCTTGCAGAGCGGTAGAGGCGGACGGTGCGACGGGCGCGGTAACGCTTTTGCGGCTTTGCCAGCGCCGTGCGCAGGGTGGCCAGCACCCCCTCCCATTCGGCAACGGAGAGAAATTCATCCGCCCGATGGAAGCGGTGGTAGCCGACCGAGAGATTGGCGCCGCAGGCGGCCTTTGCCAGATAGGAGATGTCGGTGCCGTTGTTCTTTTTTTCCTCGACGAAGCCCATGCCTTCGATCATTTCGCGGAAGCGGCGGCTGTTCGGGATGCCGTGGTAGAGGCACGACCGACCGCCCCAAAGGTCGAGCTGGAGCAGATATCGGTGGGAGTTCAGCTCACGCAGAAGCTTTTTGTGCTCTCGGCAGAGATAATTTGCGCCGAAATGTCCGTGCTCCTCGCCGTCGAGGATCAAAAGGGAGTGGCCGCTGTCGCGCAGAAGCCAGAGCATGGCGCAGCCGGCGCGGTCATCGGCGCCGATGCCGAGGCCGTCAACCGTCCCGTGCAGAACGCCGTTTTCCTCGCACAGAACCTGCGAAGCATCCACGCGGCGGTAATTTTGATCCCAAACGGTGTCACAGTGGGCGATCAGGAGCACCCGATCCTTCCGCGTCCCGGGCACATAGACGAACCGCTCCAAGGGATGCGCGCCCTGCCGAAAAATCGCTCCGGGCAGAGAGGCAAAACGGCGCAAAAGCTTCTGCCCGTCCTGCAGGGGACAGCTCAAAAATTCTTTCAATACAGCTTGTTCCGTGTTCATAAAACCCTCCGATCCTCCCCGAAGCGCATTGCGCCCT
>CAZKSR010000005.1:40526-50863 GCA_964555465.1 uncultured Oscillospiraceae bacterium | reverse complement strand
AGCTTGTTCCGTGTTCATAAAACCCTCCGATCCTCCCCGAAGCGCATTGCGCCCTACCCGTAGGGCACAGCGAACCGAGACAACCCAAAAGATACCCTAATTATACCGCAAAAAGCGGAATCGTCAAGGGCTGACACTTGCTTTTTTGCCGAAAATGCGGTATTCTATAAGACGGTGATAAGCATGAAAAAAATATTAGTTGCCATGTCGGGCGGCGTGGACAGTGCTGCCTCGTGCATTTTGCTGAAAAATCGTGGCTTCGAGGTTGTCGGCGGCACGATGCTCCTGCGTGACGGCGGCGAGGGCGAGGTTCATGACGCGCGCCGTGCGGCGGAACGGATGGGCATCGAATTTCACGTTTTCGATCTGCGCAGGGAATTCTTCGACCGTGTCATCACGCCCTTTATGCAGGTCTATCAGTCCGGCGGCACCCCGAATCCCTGCGTTGTGTGCAACGGAACGATGAAATTCGGACTTTTGCTGGACAAGGCACTGGAGCTTGGTTGCGACGGCATTGCCACGGGGCACTACGCGCGGATTTTTGAGCAAAACGGTCGCTATCTTCTGCGCACCGCCGCCGATCGGAGCAAGGATCAGACCTATGTCCTTTGCCGCCTGAATCAGTTCCAGCTTGCGCACACACTCTTCCCTCTCGGGGAGATTTCGAGCAAGGAGGAGACGCGTGAGCTGGTGCGGCAGGCCGGCTTGGAGCTTGCGAAAAAGCACGACAGTCAGGATATCTGTTTTGTGCCGGACGGCGATTACATGGGCTACCTGACGAGTCACGGTGTCGTGCCGCAGGGGGGGAATTTCATCTCGCCCGAGGGAAAAATCTACGGCAAGCACTGCGGCATGGAGGCGTATACCGTCGGCCAGCGGCGTGGGCTGGGACTGTCGTTCGGGCAGCGGGTCTATGTGCTCGGCAAGCGTGGGACGGATGTCGTTCTGGGCGATGAGACGGGACTGTTTTCCCGACGGGTTTTGCTTCGGGAGGTCAATTTCCTGCCCTTCGACGTCTTGAAAGAGCCGATGCGCGTGCAGGCCAAGCTGCGTTACACGACGCGGACGGCACCTGCGCTCCTCCTTCCGACGGAGGGCGGCTGTGAGCTGCTCTTCGACGAGCCGCAACGTGCGCCGACGCCCGGCCAGACAGCGGCATTTTATGAAGGAGAGAATGTCCTCGGAGGGGGCACGATTGTCTGCGCGCGGCAGTGAGCGTTGCTCCGCAGGCGTTCGGCACAGCATCACGTTAAAAATGACAAAGCTACTATCATATGGAGGTATTTTTTATGAATTGCAAAAAATGCGGCAGACCCATGGGAAAGAAAGGCTACTGCACCGTCTGCAGCCGTCCGGCCGAGAAAGGCGCAAAGCAGGGGATTCCCCGTTCGTTTTGGATCATTCTTGCAGCTGCGCTTACCCTGATCATCGTCGCTACGGTGATCATTCTGGTGATCAACGGCCGCTCGGACGGCGGCGAATCCAAGCCCTCGAGCATCACGAGCGTCCGTGTCGACACCGACAAGGACGCATCCGGTCAGATCGTGCGCACCTTTGACGAAGCGACGCTGTTCGGCGCCGAAGGTTCGTATGACCCCACCACCATCACCGGCACCTACCGCGTTGAAATCGAGGTCGAGGGCTTCGGCACCATCCCCCTCGAGCTGGATGCCGACGCCGCGCCGATCACGGTCGCAAACTTCCTGAACCTTGTGGAAGACGGCTTCTACGACGGCCTGACCTTCCATCGGATTCAGGAGGGCTTTATGATGCAGGGCGGCGACCCCCTCGGCACCGGCATCGGCGGCTCGGATGAGAAAATCACGGGTGAATTTTCCTCCAACGGCTTCGTAAACACCATTTCCCACACGGAGGGCACCATCTCCATGGCTCGTTCGCCGGCCAATGACAGCGCAAGCTCGCAGTTCTTCATCTGCCACGGCGACTGCACCTTCCTCGACGGGGACTATGCCGCGTTCGGCCGCGTCGTTGAGGACGGCATGGACATCGTGAACGACATCTGCGCCTACGCCTCGACCTGCGAGCGCGACCAAAGCTCCTATGTTTTCCGCGATGCCGCCGATCAGCCCGTCATCGTCGCCATCCGCATTGCAGAATAATGGCGAAGTCACTGGTATTGGCCGAAAAGCCCTCTGTCGGCCGTGAGCTTGCCCGTGTTCTGGGCTGCAAGAGGGGCGGCGAGGGCTATCTGGAGGGTGATCGCTACGTCGTCACATGGGCGTTGGGGCATCTGGTCACGCTGGCCGACCCCGATGTTTACGAGAAAAAATGGGAAAAATGGGACATGGAAGATCTGCCCATGCTTCCGCAGAATATGAAGCTGGTCGTCATCGGCCAGACCGCGCGGCAGTTCAAGGTCGTGCAGGGGCTGATGAAGCGTCCGGACATCGCGGAGCTTATCATCGCAACCGACGCAGGGCGCGAGGGCGAGCTGGTCGCCCGTTGGATCATGGTCAAGGCAGGCTGGAAGAAGCCGGCCAAGCGGCTGTGGATCTCGTCGCAGACCGATAAGGCCATCAAGGAGGGCTTTGCGAAGCTCCGTCCTGCATCCGAATACGACAATTTGTTCCGTTCAGCGCAGGCTCGAAGCGAGGCAGACTGGCTCGTGGGGCTGAATGTCACGCGCGCGCTGACCTGTCGCCACAATGCGCAGCTCTCTGCCGGACGGGTGCAGACGCCGACGCTTTCCCTGATCGTCGATCGGGAGAAGGAAATCCGCAATTTCGTCCCGAAGGATTTTTACGGCGTGCAGCTCAAGCTCGGCGGCTTCCGCGCCACATGGCGCGACAAAAACAACAACACCAGAACCTTTGACAAGGCTCTGGCCGAAAAAATCGCCGCCGCCTGTCAAAACGGCGAGGCGGTCTTGACACAGGTGCGCAAAATGCGCCGTATGACGCCGCCGCCGGCCGCCTACGACCTGACGGAGCTGCAACGGGACGCCAACAAAAAATTCGCGTATTCCGCCAAGGAGACGCTGAATTTGATGCAGTCGCTTTACGAGACGCACAAGCTCCTGACCTACCCGAGAACCGACTCGCGCTACATCTCCGACGACGTCGTGCCTACGCTTCCGGAGCGGCTTCGGGCGGTCATGGTCGATGCCTACAAGCCCTTGGCGCAGAGCGTCATGCGCACCCGTCCGCTGCAAACGAAATATCTCGTGAACAATGCCAAGGTCACCGACCACCACGCCATTATCCCGACCGAGGAAAGCCCCGACCTGTGGCAGCTTTCCGGTCAGGAACGGAATATTTACGATTTGGTCGTGCGCCGATTTTTGGCGGTGCTGCTGCCGCCGCTCGAATACGAAGAGATCGAGCTGACGCTGACCGTCGGCGGCCATACCTTCTGCGCCAAGGGAAAGCGCGTTCTGGAGCAGGGCTGGAGAGCGGCTTACGACCGCAATTTCCGAACGGATGACGAGGAAGAGGAGGAGACGCAGACCCTGCCCGATCTCAAGCAGGGGCAGCGGATGAGAATCACCGCCTCGACGGTGACAAGCGGAAAGACGCCCCCTCCGCCCCGTTATACCGAGGCAACGCTCCTGACGGCCATGGAGTATCCGCAGTCTCAGGTGCAGGATAAGGAGCTTCGGAGAATTTTGGAAGAAACGAGCGGCCTCGGCACTCCGGCGACCCGTGCGGATATCATCGAAAAGCTCTTTTCCGCCTTCTATATCGAGCGGCGGGGCAAGGAGCTGGTGCCGACCTCGAAGGGACTGCAGCTCGTCGAGCTGGCACCGCAGGAGCTTCGCTCGGCGGCGCTGACGGCTCAATGGGAGGATCGTCTCGCGCGCATTGCCAAGGGGCAGGAGCAGGATAAAAAATTTATCGACGAAATGCGCACCTATGCGACCAAGCTCGTGGCACAGGTCAAGGCAAGCGAAGCCAAATATACCCACGACAATCAGACCCGAAAGGCGTGTCCCGACTGCGGCAAATTCCTGCTTCTCGTCAAGGGCAAGCGTGGCGAGATGCTCGTCTGCCCCGACCGAGAATGTGGCTACCGCAAGAGTGTCACGCAGACGACGAATGCCCGTTGCCCGAACTGCTTCAAGAAAATGGAGCTGCGCGGCGAGGGGGACAATCAAATGTTTGCCTGCGTCTGCGGCTACCGCGAAAAGCTCTCGGCCTTCAAGGAGCGCAGAGCCTCCGCCGGCGCAGGAAAACGGGATGTCGCAAAATTCATGGAGCAGCAGAAAAGGGAAGAGCCGAAAAATAACCCCATGGCCGCTGCCTTGGCACAATGGTTGGAACAGAATAAAACCTGACGAAAGAACGCAAGGGAACCCCTGCGGCGCGCGAACGCTGCCGAGCAAACGAAAGAACACAAGGGAACCCCTGCGGCGCGCGAACGCTGCCGAGCAAACGAAAGAACACAAGGGAACCCGTGCGGCGTGCGATCGCTGCCGATCAAACGAAAAAACGGCAACCGCCCGACGATCGTCGGACGGCTGTCGCTTTTTTACGTAAAATTCCCTCCGCGCCCCGACTCGTCGCGCCCTACGGGGGTGCCGCTTTGCGGCTCTTCCATAGGGGCAGGGATCCCTCCGATACGTACACACGGCAAAGCCCGATGGTATGCGCAGCATCGCGCATACCATCGGGCTAAGTGCTTTTTGTGTACTGTGACAGCAGACGAACCAAGTCATGCTGCCCGGCTTCTGCGAGTTGTGTCAGTCGACCCTCTCGAGCTTGTGGCCGTTATTGACCAATGCGCCGTCATCGTACTCGTAACGGGTGGAAGTGCCGGATTTTCCGTTCTCGTGGAGAACGACTTCATCACCGTCAATTTCGTAGGTGCCCGACTCCGAGCTGCTCGGCGATCCGTTCTTATAGATCACTTCGGAATATTCGCCGTCCTCGGTCAGAACAAGCCCGACACTGAAGCTGTCGCCGTTATAGGTATAGCTTCCAGCCCAACCGCCGACGACGTCCTCCTTGCTGATGCCGCACGCGCACAGGGCTACGCAGAGTGCAAGAGCCAAAAGCAAAGCAATCACTTTTTTCATTCTTTTCCCTCCTTTCTGACTTGGTAATATCATTATATCACAACAAGATTAAGATTGCATTGGTTTTTCAATAATTAAAGCAATATTCTACTATTTGTACAATCGCGGTCATCCATGCGCGAATGATTGCGCACGAATCGGCAGGTCGAGAAGCCATGTCGTTCCCTCGACGCGATGCAACACAGGCGCACAGAGAGAAATCCGACATCCCCCTGCAAAAGTGAGAACGGACGGTACTGTCTCCTACGACACGCCGCAAACCAGCGTTCACCCGTAAGCCGCGCCGACCTCGCGCGCCGCAATGTGCACCGCATCCGTAGGGCGCGCCGGGGCGGCGCGCCGCACGCCGCCATACGCACCGAACCGATACAACGCGCAGTCCCCAATGCCTCCATCCTTCGGGGGCGCCATGTCGTTTTGTGCCCTATTGTGTACGGTGCATTTTCGGCTTTTTACATAATACTTCTCATTTCCATGATACTACCGTCTCTATTATAGCACCTATAGATTAACATTGTCAACCCATAAGTGCTTATTTTTTCTTCCATAAGACTATATAATTATCCTGAAGATTCAGTCTATGAGGTGATATGATGAGCGAGATCGAACTGATTGCCATCGGAAAGCGGATTAAAAATCGGAGAAAACAGCTCGGATATACGCAAGAGCAGCTTTCCGAGATGATGGGGGTGTCCGTTCAAATGGTGTCGAATTTGGAACGTGGCAACAAGGCCATCCGCATCGACAATCTGATCCACCTGAGCCACATTCTGAACATCAGCACGGACTTTATTTTAACCGGCAAGCACAGTCCAAGCGACCTTGATGATTTGAGCGAACAGATTTCCGCCCTCAGCCGCAGAGATAAGAAAATGATCGAATGGCTGGTGGATTACTGCGCCTCTGCCGAGGAATCGGATGCCTTTTGAAAATCGCCGCAAAAAATCGGGCTTCACTTTTTTGTGAAGTCCGATTATCGATTCGAAAAAGCGGAAGTCGCCATGTGCGCCGCACCCCGTAAGCCGCGCCGCCATACGCACCGAACCGATACGACGCACCACCGTCCACCGTGCCCCGTAGGGCGCGACGACCCGTCGCGCCGCAATCCTCCGCACGCACCCGTTGGCGGCACGCCGAGTCGGCGTGCCCTACGGAGGGGGAGAACGGCCGCAGTGCAATGACGCAGCTTCGGTCGGTGCGGTTGGTTTTCTCTAGTTCAGTGCAGGAGAATTCGGTCGTTTTCCACGGTGATATCGGCGGAGGTGGCCGGAGGCTCTGCCAGCAGCCGACCGGCAAGGGGCGCTTCCAGCTCGGTTTGGATCAGCTTTCGGATGGCTCTGGCACCGCTTTTGCTGCCACAGCTCCGCTTTCCCAAGCTTTCGGCCAGCGACGCATCGTAGTTCAGGCGCAGATGCTGCTTTTCCGCACGGCCTCGGAGGGAGGCAAGCTGCAGGGCGGCGATCTGCGTCAGCTCCGTCTCCCCGAGGGGACGGAAGGCGGCAATGCAGTCGATGCGTCCCAGAAACTCCGGCGGAAACTGCTCCTGCAACGCCTTCTGCGTAGCGTCGACCGCCGTGCGCCCGAAGCCAAGGCCGCCCCGTCCGGCGTAGGCACTGCCGAGATTCGAGGTCATGACCAGCAGCGTGTTGCGGAAATCGATCCGTCTGCCGGTCGAGTCGGTCAGAATCCCGTCCTCCATGATTTGCAGCAGCAGGCCGCAGACGTCCCGATGCGCCTTTTCCAGCTCGTCGAGCAATATCAGCGAATACGGATTACGGCGCACCCGCTCGGACAGCTCGCCGCCCTCGTCGTGGCCGATGTAGCCCGGCGGTGCCCCGATGAGGCGTGAGACGGAAAATTTTTCCATATATTCCGACATATCGATGCGGATCATGGCACTTTCACTGCCATAGACCGCCTCGGCCAGAGCCTTGCACAGCTCGGTTTTGCCCACACCGGTCGGCCCCGTGAAAAGCATGGCGGCGACCGGCCTTTTTTGCTCCGCCAAGCCGCTGCGTCCGCGCCGAACCGCCTGCGCCACGGCGGTGATCGCCTCATCCTGCCCGATGACACGGCGGCGAAGCTCGTTTTCCAGACCGAGGAGACGTTGCTTTTCGCTCAGGGAGATCGAGCCGAGGGGGATGCCCGTGCGGTTGGAGACGGCCAGCGCGATGTCCTGCACACTCACGCCGCTGACCGTCGATTGCTGACGGTGGAGAAAGCGCAGACGGCTGCGCAGACTGACCGCCTTCTCGTATTCGCCGCCATGCACCGCCTCGCACAGACAGTGCTCCAAATCCGCCCCCTCAATGCCGCCAGACCGCCGCATACTTGCGGCTGCCGCTCCCTCGTCAAGCAGATCAACAGCCTTGTCGGGGAGAAATTTGTCCGTCAAATATCGACACGAAAGCTCGACCGCCGCATCCAGCGCCGCAGAAGAAATGGCGATGCGGTGGTGCAGCTCCAGACCGCTGCGCAGCCCTGCAAGGATCTCCTTCGTCTCCTCGGGTGTCGGCTCACGCACCTGCACGGTACGGAAGCGGCGTTCGAGTGCGCTGTCCTTTTCGACAAACTTGCGGTATTCGGTCAGGGTCGTTGCGCCGATGATCTGCAATTCGCCGCGGCCGAGCGCAGGCTTGAAGAGATTTGCCGCATCGATGGCTCCCTCCGCCGCGCCTGCGCCGACGAGCGTGTGCATTTCGTCGATGAAAAGGATAATATTCCCGGCACGGCGCACCTCGGCCAGAAGATTGCGGACGCGTTCTTCGAACTCGCCGCGGTATTTTGTCCCTGCCAAAACGGATGCCATATCCAGCGCAAACAGCCGCTTTGTCCGCAAAGCCTCCGGCACCCGTCCCGAGGCGATGCGCTGAGCGACGCCCTCTGCGATGGCGGTCTTGCCGACACCCGGCTCACCGATGAGGGCAGGGTTGTTCTTGTGCTTTCGGGAGAGTATTTGAAGCACCGTCTCGATCTCGCGGTTGCGACCGATCACGGGATTTGTCGCACGATAAATCAAATCAGTACCGAATTGGTCAAGAAGGCGTGTGTTTTGCATGAAAAATCTCCTTTCAACTTTGCTCTTCCGACCTATTGTTGCCGAAGGAAAATTTTTCTATACCGTCAATTTTTGCGGATTTCGGCTTTTTGGGATTGCATTTTTCGAAAACTGTGCTACAATATGAATTGTATCGAATTATAATACTTAACAGGAGGACAAAACCATGGCATATGTCATTACCGACGCCTGCGCAAAGTGCGGCACCTGCGCCGATGCCTGCCCGCTCGGCATCATCACCGAGGGCGACGAGAAGTACGTCATCGACGCCGACCAGTGCGTGGAGTGCGGTTCTTGCGCCGCCGCTTGCCCGCTGGAAGCCATCGAGCAGGAGTAATCACCTTGAGATAACCTCCCTGAGTGCATCAGGGAGGTTGTTTTCTGTGAGGTCAGAATGGAAACACTTTGGAACGGCATTGTCATGGAGCAGGGCAGCTTCCGCCTCGGGACGGATTCCGTCCTCCTGTCGCAGTTTTTGTCCCTCCCGAGTCGAGCGCGGATCGCAGACCTCGGCTCCGGCGTCGGGACGCTGGGACTGCTGCTGTGTGCGACGCATCCGGACTGCACCGTCGTCGGCGTGGAGCTGGACGAGCAGGCGCATCGGCTCGCCTGTGAAAATATTGAAAAGAACCGATTGCAGGGTCGAATGAGGTCGATTTGCGGCGATGTGCGAGAGCTTCGGACGCTTTTGCGCGCCCAAAGCTTCGACTGCGTGATCTCGAATCCGCCGTATTTTCCCGTCGGCAGCGGAAAGCTCGCCTCCGGCTCGAGAAGTGAGCTGACCCTGAATTTGCAGGAGCTGTGCCGTGCGGCGGCGTGGCTTTTGCCAAGCGGCGGACGCTTTGCGCTGGTGCACCGCCCCGAACGCCTGTGCGACCTGATGTGCGCCCTGCGCGAAAACGGCATGGAGCCGAAGCGTCTGCGCTTTGTCCGCCATCGGGCGGATGCGCTGCCCTGCCTCGTCCTTCTCGAGGCGCGGCGCGGCGGTAGACCCGGCCTGACGTATGAGGCGGATCTGATCGAATTCCACCCCGACGGAACGGAGACACAAGCCTACCGTGCCGCCTATCACAGAGGAGAAACACCATGAGCGGAACACTTTATCTCGTCCCCACGCCCATCGGCAATCTCTCGGACATCTCCGAGCGTTGCCGTGCGACCCTCACGGAGGCCGACTTCATCGCTGCCGAGGACACACGGGTCAGTCTCAGGCTGCTGAACCATTTGCAGCTTAAAAAGCCGCTCGTGAGCTATTACGAGCACAACAAGGCCGCCAGCGGAAAGCATATTTTGCAGCGGCTTCTGGGCGGCGAGAGCTGTGCGCTCGTCACGGACGCCGGCTCACCTGCCATCTCCGATCCCGGCGAGGACTTGGTGCGCCTGTGTGCGGAAAACGGCGTGACGGTCACGGCCATCCCCGGCCCCTGCGCGGCGATCACGGCGTTGAGCATCTCCGCCCTGCCGACCGGCCGCTTCGCCTTTGAGGGCTTCCTGTCCGTGAACAAAAAGGAGCGTCGGGAGCGCCTGAGCAAATTGAAAAACGAAGAGCGGACAATGATTTTTTACGAAGCGCCGCACAAGCTGAAGGACACCTTAGATGACCTCTGCGAGGCGTTCGGCGGAGAACGGAGAATCTCACTGTGCCGTGAGCTGACGAAGCTGCACGAGGAGGTTTTGCGCATGACGCTCCGCGAGGCGGCGGCGTATTATCGGGAGCAACCGCCACGGGGAGAATATGTCCTGATCGTCGAGGGTGCGCCGCAGACCGCCTCGGACGAGCTGACGCAGGAGGAGGCGCTGGCACTGGCGCTGCGTCTTGTGGAGCAGGGCTGCTCCAAAAAGGATGCCGTCAAGCAGATTGCCCAACAGACGGGCTTCCCCAAAAACGCCCTTTATCAGGCGATGCTGGCCAGGGAGCCGTGAAAAGCGGCGCGCGGAACGTGCAAGGGGAGTGGGGAATCGTAACGCATCGGTAATTTACGACTTCGGCGCGGCTTGCCTCTGCCAAGGGGAGAGCCGAGAGTGCGGCTTCTCTTCGTCCTTGCAGCATAATTTGGGTGCGTTCTGCCCCTCCCTCAGTCGGCAGCGCCGACAGCTCCCCCCACGAGGGGTGGAGCCTCGCAGGGCGCGCCCTACGGGGAACGGTGCAAGGCGGCGCGACGGGTCGTCGCGCCCTACAGGTGCGGTGCAAAGCGGCACGCCGGGGTCGGCGCGCCCTACGGGTGCGGCGGAGATTTGGACGCA
>CAZKSR010000005.1:13853-40426 GCA_964555465.1 uncultured Oscillospiraceae bacterium | reverse complement strand
AAAGCGGCACGCCGGGGTCGGCGCGCCCTACGGGTGCGGCGGAGATTTGGACGCATGATGCCGTTTGGATGCAATTTTGATACAAAATACAGGGGAAGCTTGATCCTCGGGTGCGGACGGAATGGTTTTACCGTCCTGCTCGGAGGCTTCGAGGCTTCCCATTCATCTTTTTTCGACGGAGGCCGAGCATGATTAAAATTCTGATCGTCGAGGACGAAAAGCCGATCGCAAATCTCATCTCCATGAATCTGACCGCCTGCGGCTACCGCTGCTTCTGCGCCTACGACGGGCTGAGCGCCGCCGACCTGATCGAATCGCACACCTACGATCTGGCACTGCTGGACATCATGCTGCCCGGGGCGAGCGGCTACGAGCTGCTCGAGCAGCTTCGTCCGACCGGCACGCCCGTCATTTTCATCACCGCCATGAGCAGCGTTTCGGATCGGGTGCAGGGGCTTCGAGCCGGCGCGGACGACTATCTCGTCAAGCCCTTCGAGATTGTCGAGCTGATTGCACGGGTCGAGAGCGTCCTGCGGCGAGCGGGGGCACGGGAGGAGCGTTACGAGATCGGTGACGTGGTGGTCGAGCCGAAGTCCATGCTCGTGACGAAGGGCGGCGTTCCCGTCACGCTGACGCACAAGGAATATGATCTCCTGCTCCTCTTCCTGCGCAACCGCAACATCGCCCTCTTCCGCGATGCCATCTACGAGCGCATCTGGGAAGCCGAATTCACCGGCGACAGCCGCACGGTCGATCTGCACGTCCAACGCCTGCGCCGCAAGCTCGGCTGGCAGGATCGCCTCGTCGCCATTTATAAGGTTGGATACCGTCTGGAGGATCACCCGTGAAGTTTGCATACAAAATGATCGTATTAACGGCAATGATCTTGGCGCTGTCGCTGTCGATCGGCGGCACGGTGCTGATTGACCGCAATTTACAGGGACAGCTCGACGGGCAGATCGGTGATGCGCAGGAGGACATCCGCCTCTATGCCCTGACGCTTCAGGCGTTGACCCGAAGCGAGGCTGACGAGGAAAACGCCGCCGCCGTCATCCGTTCCGTCGTCCTCTCGCAAAGCACCCTCAATACCTATGATTTTCGCATCAGCGAGGCGGACGGGACGCTCATCACGGCCTCCCGTGACCTGCCCTTCGATTTCCTGCCGCCGAAGGAGAGCACCGTCCGACAGACACGGATCGCGGCGCAGGGCGGGAAATATTGGCTCATCACGACGCAGACCGTGCAAATCTGCTCGCAGAGCGTCTGCCTTGAGCGGTTTCGCGAGGTCACGGACATCTTTCGCGAGGCGCGGGAGAGTGCCGATCGTTGGCTTGTCACGATGCTCCTGATCCTGCTTGCGGCGGTCGGCTTGACGGCCGTGCTGACGATTCTCCTGACCCGACCCATCCGACGCATTTCCAGAACCGCCAAGCAGCTTGCCATGGGACGGTACGAAAAAAGAGTTGCCGTCCGTACGAAGGACGAGCTTGGCCGTCTTGCGCAGGATTTCAACCATATGGCCGACAGCCTCGAGGAGAAAATCCATGCCCTTGAGGATGCGACACAGCGGCAGAAGGACTTCACCGCAAGCTTTGCCCATGAGCTGAAGACGCCCCTGACCTCCGTCATCGGCTACGCGGACACCCTGCGCAGCCGTGATTTGACGCAGGAGCAGCGCTTTGAGGCCGCCGACTATATTTTCTCCGAGGGCAAACGCCTCGAGGCGATGTCCCTTGCACTGCTGGATCTGTTTGCGCTGGAACGGGAAACACCCGAGCTTCGCGGCGTTTCCGCGCTCCGCCTTGCGCAGGAGACGGAGAGGAGCTGCCGTGGCCTGATGGAAAAGCAGGGGATTCGCCTCCTCCTTCGGGTCGAGGCGGCGGAGGTTCGGTGCTCGCCGGAGCTGATCAAAGCCGTCCTGTATAACCTCCTCGACAACGCACGAAAGGCGTCCGAGCAAGGCGGAGTCGTCGAGCTTTCGGGTGCGGTCACGAAGGACGGCTACCGCTTCTGCGTTCGCGATCACGGCCGTGGGATTCCGCCCGAGGCACTGCATCGGGTCACGGAGCCGTTTTACATGGTGGACAAATCCCGTGCACGGGCAGAGGGCGGCGCCGGCTTGGGGCTGGCGCTGTGTGACCGCATCGTGCGTCTGCACGGGACAACGCTGACCTTCTCCGCTCCGCACGGGCAGGGAACAAGCGTTTCATTCGAGCTGGGAGGTGCGGCAAAATGAAAAAGATTCTACCCCTTTTCCTCCTTGCGGCGGTGCTGACGGTCGCCTTTCTCCTGCCCCACCTTGCCGTCCGCAGTCGGATGGACTCTGCCGCCGCCGTTTCCTACACGCAGGCAGTCGATGCAGGGCTGAGCCCGACGGCACAGGAGCTTACGCCGGTACAAAAAATGCAGATCATCGTCGACGACAACGTCGTCATGGCCTTTGACTATAACGAGCCCGGCATGAAAGACGAGATCTATCAACAATTTTTTGACGAGCTTGACAGCCTCGCGCTCTGCGGCGCGATCAGCGAGAGTATGCGGATAGACCTCATGGAGAGCGGCGGCGTCTCCATCGTCCACGTCTACTATCTCGAGCCGGAATCGGGAACCTTCCTCTCGCTCTATCGGGCGAACGGCGGCGACGGCCTCTTCTCCGCCCTGGTGGACGGGGAGAGCGGCAAAATTTTAGAGCTGAAATTCGTGGCCGGCGAGCAGAGCTATTGGGAGGAAACCGAGGCCTTTTGGGGCGAAAAAAACGCCGACGCGAAAGGGGACATTCCCGTCCGTCTGGCCGGCTGGATGACCTACCTCGGCGTTGAGGGAACGAACGCCACCGACTATTCCGGCGACACCTTCGCCTACACCTTTCGCTTCACCGACAGCGACGGAAATTCCGTCTGTTTTGTGCAGGAATTTCTTCCAACAGAGGGCATCATCTCCTGCGCGCCCATCGGTGAGCTGCACGATGACGCATCCGCCGAAACAGAGGATTTTCGCGCCGAATGATGCTTTTCGGATGCAAATCCGATGAGCGCGTGATACAAATCGGGAGTATACTCTCCGGCGTAGACCGATATAAAGGAGAGATGCTCGTGATCGAACGGGTCGACCTTGCGCACGCAGGGCAATTGGATGAATTTGTGCGGCAGCACCCCGACTGCCATTTTATGCAGACCTCCCTCTGGGGCCGCGTCAAGACGGATTGGGACTGGCAGGGCTTGATCTGCCGGGATGCCGCAGGCAGGATCATCGGGACGATGGCGCTTCTGGAGCACCGTTTCCGTCTGGGAGGGTGCCTCCTTTATGCACCGAGGGGGCCGATTTTCTGCGGAAAAGCGGCCTTTTCGGAGCTGATCGCCGCCGCAAAAGCCTATGCCGCAGAGCGTCGGGCGTGCATTTTGCGCATCGACCCCGCCGTACCCGAGGACGATGCGGCGTTCGCGGCGTTGACGGGCGAATTTTGTCGGGACGCGGCGGAGGATTTCTCCCTTTTTCAGCCGAGAATGTGCTACTGCCTCTCGCTCGAGGGCGTGACCGAGGAGACCCTGTTTGCAGGCTACCACCGCTCCGTCCGACGCAAGCTGCGCATTGCCGAGCGTGAGGGCGTGAATGTCAGACGGGGGAGCGCGGCAGATTTGGCGGAATTTTGCGGCATGATGGGCGAAACTGCCCGAAAAAACGGCTTTCTGCCGAGAAGCGAGGCATATTTTCGCCGTGTTTTGGAGGGCCTCGGCTCCGCCGCAGCTCTCCTGATCGCCGAACGGGAGGGGCAGACGCTTGCCGCCGCCCTCTGCGTCACCTACGGCTGCCGAAGCTGGTATTTCTACGGCTGCTCTCACGCCGCCGCACTGGAATTCCACCCCAACGAGCTGCTGCAGTGGGTCATGCAGCGTGAGGCACTGCGGCAAGGCTGCCGCTCGTTCGATCTGCGTGGGGTGCAGGGCAGACCGACGCAGGACAATCCCTGTTTCGGCCTGCACCGCTTCAAGCAAAGCTTCGGCGCGACTTTTTGTGCCTACGGCGGCCAGTATGACCTTGTCCTTCGCCCGCTTTCGGCAAAAATCTTTACCCTCGCCGCCCGAGTGAAAAGCCGTTGGGTGTAACGGGGCTCGCGAGAGCCCTGCCGATCAAAAACGACAACCGCCCGAGCTTCGTCGGGACGGTTGTCGTTTGCTTTGCGCAAAAAATCCGCAGAAAATCGCAAAAGCACGGGAAATTGAGCTTGCCCTGTTGACAAACGGAGGAAAATGCCGTATTCTTTGGCTGTAGAGACAAGAAAGCGTTTGCTCTCCGCCGAAAGGAGAGAGCCGAAGGCTGTATACCATCGATGAAAATATCCCCAAAACGGAACAGGAGGACACTTTATGAAGAAGAAAGTAACCGTATTCGGCAGCTTCGTCGTCGACCTGATGGCGCGCACGCCGCATCTTCCGGCTCCGGCAGAGACGGTCAAGGGCAGCTTCTTCCGACAGGGAGCCGGCGGCAAGGGCTTCAACCAGGGCATCGCCGCGCATAAGGCAGGCGGAAACGTGGTCATGATCACGAAGCTCGGCACGGATCCCATGGGCAAGGTCGCAACGGACACCATGGACGACGTCGGGCTGAGCAAGGAGCACCTCTTTTATAATCCGAAGGTTGCAACAGGCGTCGCCCTGATCCTTGTCGATGAGGGCATCGGACAGAACGAGATCGTCATCGTCCCGGGGGCTTGCGCCACCGTCACGGACGAGGACATCGCCAAGGTCGCAGACGAGATCAAGACATCCGAGTATCTCCTTGTGCAGCTTGAGGTCAATCAGGACGCCAACGAAAAGGTCGTCAGACTGGCCAAGGAAGCAGGCGTTCGGGTCATCATCAATACCGCCCCCTATCAGCCGATGAGCGATGATTTCCTGAGGGGCGCCTATCTCGTCACGCCGAACGAGGTCGAGGCCGAAGAGCTGACGGGCATCGCCGTCAACGATCTCGAAAGTGCCGACCGTGCGGCAGAGGTTTTCTTCGGCAAGGGCGTTGAGAATGTCCTCATCACGCTTGGCAGTCGCGGCGTGTACCTCAACACCGACGGTCGCTCGCAGATCATTCCGGCCTACCGCGTCGACGCCGTCGACACGACCGGCGCGGGCGACGCCTTCAACGGAGGCCTGCTCACCGCCCTGTCCGAGGGCAAGACCCTCCTTGAAGCCGCACGCTTTGCGCAGGCACTCGCCGCCCTGTCCGTCCAACGCATGGGCGCGACCCCCTCCATGCCCACCCGTGCGGAGATCGACGCATTTTCGGCCGAGCACACATAAGGGAAGAAGGCGGCTTGGCGGCGTATACCGCCGTTGCTGCCGAGATCCTTCGCTTTGCGCAAGCGGCGTCCCCGACACCGCAGCGTGCCGAAGCTCCCGACGAGCGGCATTTTTCGGGACTTTTTGACTTTCCGACAAAAAATATTTGTCTGCGCCTGCAAATTTGTCGGCTTTTCGGGAGGAAAAGCGGTAGACGAAACGGGATTCTTTTGGTATAATATGTGCGTATCGGTGAAAAAGAGTTTGACAGAAGGGTTGTGTGCCGAATGGGTGGCCTGTCCGCCGTGATTTTTGTCCCCGATGATACCGCAAAGACCGGACTCCCCAAGCCCCTGATGCTGCAGCAGGTTTGCGAGGCTCCGGTGCTGGCGTGGCTTTCTGACACAATGTACGAAAACGGCATCGGGCGGTTCTTCCTTGTCTGCCACGACCGCTACAGCGAGGAGGCTCGTGCGTGTCTGCCTGCCGAAGCAGAGGTCATGACCACCAGCAATGCCGACCCTGCCGATCTGCTGCACGTTTTTCTTTCCACCGCCGCCGAAGGTGAGGACGAGATCACCGTCGTCGCCGGCCCTTCGGTCTATGCACCGAGCATGGCTCGCCGCTCGGGTTCGGCAATATCGTCGTCGGTTTGCCGCGCATCCCGTCTGGAATTGATGACGGTGCTGGATGAGAACTTCTCCTTCTCTCAATTTTTGCGCGAAAATTGCTCGGTTTTGAGCGATTTTGATGGATATTTCCGCATCGATTCCCCCGCCACTCTTCTGGAGTTAGCGAATTTGATTCGTTTTGAGCGAATTTTGAGCTTTTTGAAGCAGGGCGTTCAAATTACAGACCCGAACAATTGTTACATTGGCCTTCAGGCACGGATCGAGCCCAATGCCCGTATCCTGCCCGGCGCTGTGATCCGCGGCAAATGCGTCATCCGCTCGGAGGCCGTCATCGGCCCGTGGTCGACGATTGAGGATTCCGAGATCGGGGAACGCACCGTTGTCTCCTCGTCGCAGGTCGTCAACGCGAAAATCGCCGCCGACTGCACCGTCGGGCCGTTTGCCCATGTGCGAGGCGGAACGGTTCTGGAGCGTGGGGCGAAGGTCGGCAGCTTTGTCGAGGTCAAAAATTCCCACCTCGGAGAGAATACATGGGCCTCGCATCTGTCCTACATCGGAGATGCGGAATTCGGCGCGAGGTGCAACCTCGGCTGCGGCACGGCCACGGCGAATTTCGACCGTGTGAGCAAGCACAAAACCACGGTCGGAGATGATGTCTTTGTCGGCTGCAATTCGACCATTGTTGCGCCGCTCCATGTCGGAGACGGGGCGTACATTGCCGCCGGCTCAACCGTCACGGAGGACGTTCCCCAGCAGGCACTTGCCATCTCCCGTGCCCGTCAAGCCAACAAAAAGGACTGGGCGGCCAAGCACAAGAAGGAGTAAATCGCCCCGACCGTCATTTTCGCACTACGCCGCCAATGACCCGAACGGGACACACGCGGAGCGACGGATCCATACATTATCATATTATGGGCAGCCGCGATTGCCCTGCCATCGCGCCCCCCCGATTCGTAAAAACTGCCGCCCTGCGGCTTGAGAATATCGGTTTAACCGAAAAAATGAGAGGTACCAACATGATTGCTCACGGAAAAGAAGTCAAGGTCTTTACCGGCAACGCCAATCCCGAATTCGCGCGGAATGTCTGCGCGGAGCTGGGCATCGGGCTGGGTGACAGCGTCGTCTCCGCCTTTGCCGACGGCGAAGTCTCTGTCTCCGTCAACGAGACGGTTCGTGGCAGCGACGTTTTTGTCGTTCAGTCCACGTGTAAGCCCGTCAACAACAACCTGATGGAGCTGCTCATCCTGATCGACGCTTTTCGCCGTGCCTCGGCCGGTCGGATCACTGCGGTCATTCCCTATTTCGGCTACGCCCGTCAGGATCGCAAAAACAAGGGTCGTGACCCCATCTCCGCCAAGCTCGTGGCCAACCTCATCACCCGTGCCGGCGCAGACCGCGTGCTGACCATGGATCTCCATGCCGCCCAGATTCAGGGCTTCTTCGACATCCCCGTGGATAATCTCTTCGGCAGCCCCCTTTTCTCCCGTTATTATATGTCGAAATTCGACGAAAACGTCTATGACCACAACGAGTTCTGTGTCGTATCGCCCGACATCGGCTCCGTTGCCCGTTCCCGTGCCTTCGCCGCCAAGGTGCACATGGGTCTGGCCATCGTCGATAAGCGGCGTCAGCGCGCCAATATGTGCGAGGTCATGAACATCATCGGTGACGTCCGCGACAAGACCTGCATCCTCTATGACGACATCGTCGACACCGCCGGCTCGCTCTGCAACGCGGCCAAGGCCATCGTCGAGATCGGCGGTGCAAAGGCGGTCTATGCCTGCGCCTCGCACGGTGTCCTCTCCGGCTCTGCCTGCGACCGCATCGAGGATAGCTGCATCAATGAGCTGATCCTCCTGAACACCATCCCCCTGCCCGCCACCTACACCGGCACGAAGATCCGCCAGATCGATGCCGCACCGATGTTCGCAAAGGCCATCACCCGAATCCATAACGAGACATCGATCTCGAGCCTGTTCTGATGCTGTTTCGGAAATCTGCCTGCGATTGGCTCATCGTCGGTCTGGGGAATCCCGACCGCATCTATGCCCGAAATCGCCACAACGTCGGCTTCCGCGTGGTGGATGAGCTTGCCGAGACGCTCCGCGTCAGTGTCGACCGCGTCAAATTTCGGGGCAAATTTACACAAGCGACGTGGAAGGGGCAGAAACTGGTTCTGCTCAAGCCCATGACCTTTATGAACAGCTCCGGCCTGTCCGTAATGGATGCCGTGAATTATTACAAGCTTCCCACCGACCGAGTGATTGTCGTGTTTGACGACATTTCGCTGGATGTGGGGCGGCTTCGTGTCCGCTCCGACGGGTCAGCCGGAGGGCATAACGGCATCAAGTCCATCATCGGCGCGATCAATTCGCAGGATTTCCCACGGGTCAAGGTCGGCGTCGGCGCAAAGCCGCACCCGGATTATGATCTGGCCGACTGGGTGCTGTCGAATTTCTCCGCCGAAGAGGAAAAGAAGCTCAAACCTGCGGTGGAACGAGCCGCCGAAGCCGTGCTGGAGATTGTCGAAAACGGCGCATATTCCGCCGCCAATCGCTTCAACGGCGCGAAGTAGCCCGTTCCGGGCGTGCTCTCTGCGTCGCGACACCCTACGGGGCGCATGGATTTGCGGCACGCCGAGGTCGGCGCGCCCTCCGGGGGTATGCTACATATGGCGGCACACCGTGAGCCTCGGCTCTCCCAAGGAAGAGCTGTCGGCGTGCCCTACGGGGAGTGGGGTGTATGGCGGCACGCCTGCGGATGCGGTGCGTTGCGGCTGTTTCGAGCACGAAGCCGGATCGCGTCACTCCGAGCGCAGTGTGAGAAGCTGCAAAAAAGCCAGCATTTCTACCGAAAATCAGAGAAAATCTGATTTCAAAGTGTGTCCTGCCGGTCTGCATACACCGGTTCGCAATGACAATTCATAGGCTTTTTGACGGTCTGACGGAAATCGGAGCTTTCTCCGATTTCCGTATTCTTGCGTGGAGCAAAAATGCCGTTTTTCGGCAAAAACCGACCTGCCGTTGCGATTTTATGGCGGAAAGGAGCAAAAAATGGAACAAATTCTTCGACTTTTGGATCGCTTGCCCGACATTTCCGGACTTTACCGTGCCCTCGAAAAAAATCAAGCCGTCGGTGTTTCGGGGGCTGCGCAGATCAACCGTTCGCACCTCATCGCCTCGGTCTGCTCGAAAACCCGAAGACCTGCCGTCGTCCTCTGTCAGGATGACCTCGCGGCCCGTCGGACACAGATGGAGCTGGCGGCCTTTCTCGGCACCGAGCCGCCGATTTTGCCGTCACGCGACCTGACCTTCCATAATGCCTCGGCCATCTCCCGTGGGTGGGAGCATAAGCGTCTGCGCCTGCTGTATCGGGTGGGTCGGGGCGAATGTCCGCTTCTGATTGCCACGTGGCAGGCTCTTGCCCTGCGCACCATGCCGAAGCAGACGCTCTTTTCCTGCGCCCGAACGCTTCGGGTCGGCGCAACGCTCGAGCAGGAGGAGCTGATTGCCTGCCTCGTGCGCTGCGGCTACTCCCGTGGTACGCTCGTCGAGGGCGTGGGGCAGTTCTCCGTGCGCGGCGGCATCGTCGACGTGTTTTCCCCCTCGCAGGAGATGCCGATCCGCATCGAATTTTTCGGAGATGAGATCGATGCGATGGGATTTTTCGACCCCGTGACGCAGCGTCGGACGGAAAATGCCGAGGAGGTCGTCATCCTTCCCGTGGCTGAGACACTGACGTATCTGCACCCCGACGGAAACGAGGGACTGATCACCGATCTGGAGGCACTTCAGGCACGTCTGCGCCGTCGAAAAACGCCGAATGAGGTGCTCCTGCGGACGCTGACGGAGGACACGGAGGCCATCCGAGCGAACTTGAGCGTTTCTGTTGCAGACCGCTATTTTTCGCTCATTTACCCGGAATTCGCTTGCGCAACGGATTATTTCCCGTCTGACACGGTGCTGTTTTTCTGCGACCACGGCAATCTGCGCCGTGCGGCGAATCGTGCGACGGAGGAAGAGGGGATGATGCTCGATTCTCTGCTGGAATCGGGCGTCCTTTGCGGCGAGCTGTGCGAGTTTTCCGCCGACTGGGAGGGACTTTGCAGCTCCGTAAAGGGACACGCCGCTGTCTTTTTGGACTCCTTTTTGGCAGCAAGCTACCCGAAAGATCTGCAGCCCTCTGTGCTTCTCAGCGTCACGGCGAAGCAGCTTCCGTCCTATGGCGGCAACCTCGACGCCGCTGTGACCGACCTGAGCTTTTATCAGAAAAACGATTTTGCCGCGCTCGTTCTCTGCGGCAATCGTCGGCGCGGCGAGCTTCTGGCGCAGGAGCTTCGCAATAAGGGACTCAGTGCCTTTCTTGCCTTCCCCCTGATGAGCCTCCCGAAGCCCTCGCAGATCCTTTTGACCGACGGCGCCCTGCCGAACGGCATGGAATACCCCGACCTGAAATTCGCTGTCCTGACCGAGGGACAGCTCATGGCGCAAACCGCTCAAAAATCGCTCAAAAAGCGTCATAAACCGACCAACCGAGCCAAGCTCGACTCCTTTGCCGATCTTTCTCCCGGTGATCTCGTGGTGCATGACACGCACGGCATCGGCCGATATGTCGGCATGGAGCAGATCAAGATTGACGGGGCAGTCAAGGACTATGTGAAAATCGCCTATCAGGGGACGGACACGCTGTTTGTCCCGGCAACTCAGCTTGACTTGATTGCTAAATATATCGGCGGCGGCGAGGATGCACCCGTCAAGCTTAACCGTCTCGGCGGCGACTCGTGGGAAAAGACGAAAAGCCGCGCGAAGGCCGCCGCAAAGGATTTGGCCGAGGATCTCATCAAGCTCTACGCCGAGCGCAAGCGACTGATGGGCTATGCCTTTGCCGCCGACAGTCCGTGGCAGACGGAGTTCGAGCAGAATTTCCCCTATGCCGAGACGGATGACCAGCTCCGCTGCATTGAGGAGATCAAGGGCGACATGGAGGCACCGCAGCCGATGGATCGTCTTTTGTGCGGCGATGTCGGCTTCGGAAAGACCGAGGTCGCGCTCCGCGCCGCAATGAAGGCCGTTCTGGACGGAAAACAGGTGGCGATCCTGGTGCCGACGACGGTTCTTGCCCAGCAGCACTACACGACCGCCGTCAACCGCTTCCGCGGCTTTCCCGTGAACATCGGCGTTCTGTCCCGATTCAGCACGGCGGCGCAGGCGAGAAAGACGCTTGCCGATCTGCGGGCCGGCAGCCTCGATCTTATCGTCGGGACGCACAAGCTCCTGCAAAAGGATGTCGTTTTCAAAGACCTCGGACTGCTCATCGTTGACGAGGAGCAGCGCTTCGGTGTGTCGCACAAGGAAAAGCTCAAGGAGCTGTCGCGCGGAGTGGATGTGCTGACCCTCTCGGCCACGCCCATCCCCCGAACGCTCAATATGGCGCTGTCGGGGCTGCGTGATATGTCGACCATCGAGGAGCCGCCGCACGACCGCTACCCCGTGCAGACCTTCGTCCTCGAATACGCCGAGCCGATTTTGGTCGACGCGATGCGCCGCGAGGTTGAGCGCGGCGGACAGGTCTATTTTCTGCACAACCGCGTGGAGACGATCGCCCGTTGCGCCTCGAGAATTCAGGCTGCCATGCCCGATACGGAGGTTGCCGTTGCCCACGGCAAGATGTCCGAGGAGGAGCTGAGCGACGTGATGCAGCGCATGGCCGACGGAGAAATCAAAATTCTCGTCTGCACGACCATCATCGAGACGGGCATCGACATCCCGAACGTCAACACCCTCATCATCGAGGACGCCGACCGCCTCGGCTTGGCGCAGCTTCACCAGATTCGCGGTCGTGTCGGGCGGAGCAACCGCCATGCCTTCGCCTACCTGACCTTCCGTCGCGGAAAGGTGCTCACGGAGGTGGCCGAAAAGCGCCTGAATGCCATTCGAGACTTTGCCGAATTCGGCTCCGGCTTCAAAATCGCCATGCGCGACCTCGAAATTCGGGGCGCCGGCAATCTGCTCGGGGCGGCGCAATCGGGACACATGATGACCGTCGGATATGATATGTATCTGAAGCTTCTGGAGGAGGCGGTTTTGGAGGAGCGCGGCGAGAAGGCCGTCGTCGAGGCGCAGTGCACCGCCGATCTCGACGTGACGGCGAATTTGGACAAAAATTTTGTTGCTTCGGGGGAACAGCGGATGGATTTGTATCGGCGCATGGCCGCCATCCGTTCGCAGGAGGATGCCGACGAGCTGCTCGACGAGATCGTCGACCGCTACGGCGATCCGCCTAAGGGCGCAATGAATCTGATCGATATTGCCCTTCTGCGCGCCCGTGCCGCCGCCGTCGGCATTTCGGACATTTCGCAGAGCGGGCGGACGATCTGCTTCAAGCTGACGAAATTCGACTTTGCCGCCGTCTCCGCGCTGTGTAATGTCGAGGCATTGCGCAAGCGACTCTTCCTGTCACCGAAGGTCGACCGCCCCATGCTGACGCTGCATCTGGCGGCGAAAGAGAATCCGCTCCACGCCGCTCAGCTCGTTGTGAGAGAATTTTCCGCCCTGATGTAATTTTTTCGGAACGAATCGCGAAAAAAATCGTCACAAGGGTAAGACGGATTTCCGCGCGCGAGCGAAAGCGGCGCGGCTCCGAGCGCGTCGGAGCGGCCTTGTGCCCCGACGCTGCCGCATCGACAAAGTGCACAAAAATCAGCGGCAGTATGATCACTCTTTTTCTTCAATTATTGCTTGCATTTTGTGACGAATCGGGTATAATCAATTTATCAAGCTGTGTTTTCTCGGCCTTGCCGAGTGTGTTAAAAGGAGTTATAAAATGGGTAAATTTGAAAAGAAAAATCGCACTGCGAGTCCCCAAGCGAGCCGCAGTGCTTATCCCCGAAACGCGCGCCCCACGCAGGCACAGCGTTCCGCACGGAAGCAGCATAAAAAGCAAAGCAGTCTGCCGCTCCTGCTGGGCATCGGCGGCGTTGCGGTGATATTGATCGCCTGTGTTGCCGCCTTCTTCCTGCTGCGCAATCCGGACGATCCCGGCTCTTCGGAGCCTCTCAAAAATCACTTCGCCGTGAAGATCAACGATCAGCTCTTCGACAAGAATATTTATATCGCCGGGGTGGACGTCGGCGGCATGACGCAGGAAGAGGCACTCGAGGCCTTGCGCAATGCCTACACGCCCGTTGATACCTCCGGCTTGAGCGAGGAAGAGGCAGAGAAACTGAAAAATACTGTCTCGTACGGCGACAAATTGCAAAATCTTAACATCCGTCTTTATACGGATGCCGCCAATTATTCACCATTCATTACAACCTACGATCCCGCAAGCGAATATGCCGTCGATATTTACGGCAAGCCCCTGCCCAATCCGCAGGCTCCCATTGCGGCGGACGGAAGCTCGGAGCACGTAGAGACGGATGCGCCGCTGAACCAAAACGGCCTTCCCTATGAAGAGGAGCGGACGCTCTGCATCCCGGCCGCGAATGTCGAGATCACCTTTGACGTCCAGGATGTGGTCGAGGCCGCATATCAATTCATCCAGTCCGGCAAGGCACTGCCCGACGAGAAAAACCATATCGAGATCGATATCTCCGACTATCTCTGCGTCGAGGACAACGGCTATATCGACGATGTCCTCTCGCATCTGTCGGAAAGCCTCAGCGAGGGCAGTGATACGCAGGTCAATGACGGCACCACCTATATTACCGATGACGACGGAAATCCCGTTCAGGTCGATTGCATCGAGCTTGTTCTCGGTACGGTTGCACGGAGCATCGACTTCGACGACCTGAAGCGCGCGATCCTGCACTCCTACATGACCTGCAGCTTCGATCTGCAGTATATCTACGAGGAAACCTTCCCCGGAACGATCGACCTCGATGTGCTCTATCGGCATTATGAGTGCAAGGCTCCCGTCAATGCCTTTATCGACGAAGAGACTTACGAGATCACCGACGGGGAGCTTGGCTGGGGCTTCCGTATGCTTGATGCGTACACCCTCCTGTCCAATGCCGTGCCCGGCGACACCGTCATCCTCCCCCTGACCGAGCTGGAGCCGACCTACACCACCGAAATGCTCTCCACGAAGCTTTTCAGCGATGTCCTCGCCTCCTATGACAGCCCCCACGTCTATAACCCCACCAGAACGCACAATCTGGAGCTTGCGTGTGAGGCCATCGACGGCACCATCCTCAAGCCCGGTGACGAATTCTCCTTCAATAAGATCGTCGGTGAGCGCACGTCGGACAAGGGCTACGGTGCGGCGGCGGTCTATGTCGGCGGCAAGACCGAGGATCAGCTCGGCGGCGGTGTCTGCCAGGTCGCCTCGACCGTCTACCTGTGCACGCTGATGTCCGATCTGGAGGTCGTCGAGCGGTACGAGCATCAGTTTGCCCCCACCTATGTCCCCTATGGCATGGATGCGACGGTCTACTGGGGCAGCCTGGACTACCGCTTCCGCAACAATACCCCCTATCCCATACGCATCGATGCCTCCGTCTCCGACGGTTATGTCCACGTCACCTTCCTCGGCACCGAGACGAAGGATTACACCGTAAAGATGTACTACGATGTCGTGAAATACGACCCCTTTGAAACGGTCACCGTCTATATCCACCCGGATATGAAAAATTACGACAAATATAAGGATTATTCCCACGGCGAAGTGATCCAGACGGCCTACACCGGCTATGTCGTCTATACCTATATGGAAAAGGTCGATGCCGACGGCAATGTCCTTTCGACCACCAAGGTCAATACCTCGGAGTATGACCGCCGTGACCGCGAAATCGCCTATCTCCTTGACCCTGATATTCCGATGAATGAGCAGCTCGACCCCGACGGCAATTTGATCCAACCGACGGAACCCGAAAGCGACCCGACAGAGCCGACGGAAAGCGATCCGACCGAGCCGACGGAGACGGATCCGACAGAAACCGACCCCGAGCCGACCGAATCGACTGAGCCGTCGACACCGGACGGAACCGAGCCGACGGAGCCGCCGACCGAGGAAGACCCGGGAGAACCCTCGTCGGGAGACGAAACGGAATCCACGCAAAACCCCGACGAACCGATCGAGCCGATCCACAACGGCGGCGACGATTAAGGCGAACGGCCGAAAAAACGAATACGCACAAATCCCCGTCCGAGTGAAAAATCGGACGGGGATTTCCATTGTCGAATATGGTCGGTATCAGCGTTCGTAGAGCTTTGTAAGCTTGGCGATGCGGTCGGCAAGGGCGTCGGTAAGGACGCCTTCCTTCATGCGCCAGCTCCAGTTTGCGTTCGCAACGCTGCCCGGCTCGTTCATCCGCCCCTCTGCGCCGATGCCGAGGTAGTCCTGCATCTGCGCGATGAAGGTATCGGCCACGCTCGCCATGCCGGAGCGGAGGATGGCATTTGCGTAATCGTCGACCGTTCTGCCGACGTCCATGCCGAGATAGTCCGCAATATAGGACAGAGCTTCTTCGCTCTGACCACCGAGCCACTGATAAAGCGTCTCGTTGTCATGCGTGCCGGTGTAGCAGATGCAGTTGCGGTCGTAGCGGTGCGGCAGGTAGTTGCTCGGCTCTCTCGGGTCAAAGGCGAATTCCAGAACCTTCATGCCGGGAAAGCCCGAGGCGCGTTGCAGGTCGATGACCTCCGGCGTCAGGAAGCCGAGGTCCTCGGCAATGAGGCGGAGACTCGGGAAGTGGCGGTGCAGACAGTCGATGAAGCGGTGCGACGGGCCGATCACCCAATGACCGTTGCGAGCAGTCTCGTCGCCGTAGGGCACCGACCAGTAGCTCTCCAGTCCGCGGAAATGGTCGATGCGGATGACGTCGAACAGCTTCCCGGCGGCGGCAATGCGCTCGCGCCACCATGCGTAATCGTCCTGCTGCATGGCGTCCCAGTCGTACAGGGGATTGCCCCAGAGCTGGCCGTCGACGGTGAACCCGTCGGGCGGACACCCGGCGACCGCCGTCGGCTTGCCGTCCTCACCGAGTCGGAAGAGCTGCGGATTCGCCCAGACGTCGCAGGAGTCATAGGGAACATAGATCGGAAGATCGCCGATCAGCTCGATGTCGAGACGGTGCAGGTAATCACGCAGGGCGTTCCACTGACGGTAGAAGAGAAATTGCAGAAAGATGAAGAAATTCATATCCTCGGCATAGACCGTGGCATACGTCTCCGCCGCGCCGGGGTGACGCAGACGGATTTCCTCCGGCCAATGCTCCCACGAGGCCATGCTGCGGCTGCGTTTGACGGCCATATAGAGGGCGTAGGTGTCCAGCCACGGATTTTCGTCGCGGAAGGCGGCGATCTCCTCGGCATAGCGGTCACGGCCACGGAGATACGCTTGATACAAAAGGTCGAATCGAACCGAAAACTGGAAATCGAAGTCGACCCGTTCGGAATGTGACGCCCAGTCAACGGCGTCCACCTCCGCCTGCGTGAGCAGGCCGTCGTCGATCAAAAAATCGAGGTCGATAAAGTAGGGATTGCCTGCGTGGGTGCTGAAGGACTGGTACGGGCTGTCGCCGTAGGAGGTCGGGCCGATGGGGAGGATCTGCCAATAGTGCTGCCCGGAGCGATGCAGGAAGTCCGCAAAATCATAGGCGGCCTTGCCGAGTGTGCCGATGCCGTAGGGCGAGGGGAGGGAGGAAATGTGCAGGAGGATGCCGGAGCTTCTCAAAGGAATCACACTTTCTGAAGAAATTTTGGGCTGCCGTGCCTACGGGCGGAAGGGGCTGATCTCACGCGCCGCCGAGCCGAGGACGGTACCGAGCCGAGGGCGGCATCGAGCCGAGTGCGCCGCCGAGCCGAGTGCGGCGATGCCGCAGACGGAGCATTTTCGTCGGGCTTCCGTATCAAAGGTAAACGCCTACCGAAACGGTAGGCGTTTGCGGAAAATCAGATGAGATTCAGGTCAGTCTCCGGGTCGAACAGGTGCATCAGCTCCGGACGGGCGGAGAAGTGAATGGTGCCGTTCTTACAGATTTTCGACATATCCAAACCGGCGGTCGGTACGACGGCGATGACGTCGCGGCCGTCGAGATCCATGTGCAGGTGCAGCTCGCTGCCCATCATCTCGGAGACTTCGAGCTTTGCGGGGATGCCGTCCTGCTCAATGCTGATATGCACCGGGCGGATGCCGACGACGATACGCTCCATTGAGGCGATGTTGTTTGCCTGCAGAGCCTTGTTCTGCTCGGCGGTGAGGTCGAAAACACGGTCGCAAAGACGCACCTGATAATTCGAACCGTTGCGGATCAGCTCGGCATCGAAGAGGTTCATCTGCGGTACGCCGATGAAACCGGCGACGAAGAGGTTTCTCGGATGGTTAAAGACCTCCTGCGGCGTGCCGATCTGCTGGATGTAGCCGTCGCGCATGATGACAATGCGGTCGCCCAGCGTCATGGCCTCGGTCTGGTCGTGGGTGACGTAGATGAAGGTGGTGTTGATGCGCTGGCGCAGCTTGATCAGCTCGGCACGCATCTGATTACGCAGCTTGGCGTCGAGGTTGGACAGCGGCTCGTCCATCAGCAGAACCTGCGGATCGCGGACGATCGCACGGCCGATGGCGACACGCTGACGCTGACCGCCGGACAGAGCCTTGGGCTTGCGGTCGAGGTATTCGGTGATGCCGAGGATCTCGGCGGCCTCCGTGACCTTTTCGCGAATGATGTTCTTCGGAACCTTCTTGAGCTTGAGAGAGAAGGCCATGTTGTCGAACACGGTCATGTGGGGATACAGAGCGTAGTTCTGGAAGACCATGGCGATGTCGCGATCCTTCGGCGGAACATCGTTGACCAGACGGTCACCGATGTACAGCTCACCGTCGGTGATGTCCTCGAGACCGGCGATCATGCGCAGGGTGGTGGACTTGCCGCAGCCGGACGGGCCGACCAGAACGACGAATTCCCGATCCTCAATCTCCAGACTGAACTCCTGAACGGCGACGACGCCCTCATCGGTGATCTGAAGATTGGTTTTTGCCTCTTCGCCCTTCTTCTTTTTCTTTTTTTCGGTGTTGGGGTAAATCTTTTTGACGTTGACAAGCTTTACATTTGCCATTACAGCCGCTTTGATCCGACTGCCTCCGCAGACCGAACCTCACATCCTCCCGAAGGAGCGACGCATTTACGACAGGTCTCCACACTGCCGCACCGCAAGCGAAGCGGAAAAAATCCTCCTTTGTTCGGCGGTTTGCGGCAAGAAAGTGGAGTCGCCGCGCCTACCGTGGTATTCCCAATATATCATAGATTTTCGCAAAACACAACGGAAATTTCGGATTTTTTCGAAAAAACCGTTTTTCAAGCCCCACCGCGCGCTTCGGTGACAAAAATCGGAGTACAAAAGCGCTCGAAACGGCCGCTGCTCACCGACGCGGCATCCGCGGCGCAGCGGACGGAAATCAGCCCACGCCGACGGCGGAGCGGATGTCACCGACCATATAGAGGCTTCCGAAGGCGACGACGGCGCCGTCCTCGGCTGTCTGAGCGATGGCCGTGCGAACGCCCTCGGCGACGGAGGCGCAGGCAGTGACGGGCTTTCCGTAGGCGGCGAGCTGCTCTGCCAGACGGTCAGCCGGGAGCGCACGGGGATTTTGCGGCGTGACCGTGACCCAACGGGAGACATAGGGCGCGAGCATCCGATACATATCACGGAAATCCTTGTCCGCCATCACCCCGGTCAGGGCGGTGATGGGGCGGTCGGGCAGATAGTCCTTCAGATTCTGCACCAAGGCCTGCATACACTGCGGATTGTGGCCGCCGTCGACGAAGAAGATCGGCTCCTTGCGCAGCAGCTCGAAGCGACCCGGCCACGAGACGGTGCGCAGACCCTCCCGAAGCTGCTCCTCCGAAACCTGCCACCCCTTGGCGACCATGGCATCGACGGTTGCCAGAACGACGGCGGCGTTGCGGAGCTGGTGCTCGCCCAGCAGCGGAAGCTCGATGCCCGTGCGCTTGCCGCAGTCGAAGAGCTGCCCCTCAAAGCTGCTTTTGCGAAGCCGAATGGAATCGAAATCGGCCAAATGGAGCTTTGCGCCGGTCTTTCGGCATTTTTCCGCGAAGACGGCCTCAACGCTCTCACGGCTGCGATAGAGCACGGCGTCGCCGCCCTTGATGATGCCTGCTTTGGCGGCGGCGATTTTTTCGAGCGTGTCGCCCAGAACCTCCGTATGGTCGAGGCCGATGTTGGTGATAACGGCGGCCTCGGGCGTGGCGATGACGTTGGTCGAATCCCACTCGCCGCCCATGCCGACCTCCAAAACGACGAGGTCGCACCGATGACGGGCAAAATAGACCATGGCGATGGCGGTGACCAGCTCGAACTCCGTCGGGTGATCCTCCATGGCCTCGGCGTGGGGCTTGACGAGGGCGGTGAGCTCCGCCAGCTCGTCGTTCGGGATCATCTCGCCGTTGACCTGCATCCGCTCATTGAAGCAGATGATGTAGGGCGAGGTATAAAGCCCCGTGCGGTAGCCGGCGGCGCGGAAAATACTCGCCAGCATCGCCGCGGTGGAGCCCTTGCCGTTTGTGCCGGCGATGTGGATGAATTTCAGCTTGTCCTGCGGATTGCCGAGACGCTCCAGCAGCTCCTGCGTACGGCTCAGGCCGGGGATCGACCCCTTCCAGAAGAACGAGTGGATATAAGAGATGGCTTCTTCAGCGGTTTTCATAGAGATTCCTTCCTTCCCAACGGGGCAGATACCCCAGACGATAAAAGAGATTGCTGCGGCAGACCAGGGTCACGAGGGCGACGTCGGCCACATAGGTCACGGCGAACTGGATGCTTCTTGTCGCAAGGAAGCCGAGGTAGCTCTCCCACAGCGTTCGGGCAGAGCCGTAGGCAAAGGCCAGCGTGAAGCTCTGCCAGAGGATGGAGCCGAGGACGACCGGCGGCAAAAATCCGAGGGCGATCTTCCGAACCGAAAGCTTCTCCCGCAGGACGAGGCGAAGCAGTCCGCCGAACAGACCGTACAAAATGGGCGGCAGACAGAAGAGCGGATTATAGCCGTAGCCCGAGAAGAGGCAGCCGACGGCGTCGGCCGAAAAGCCGACCAGCGAGCCGTAGACAGGGCCGTAGAGAAGTCCTGCCAGAAAGATCGGCACGGCCTCAACGGAAAAACGGGTGGATTCGCTCGGCATCGGGGCGATCAGGCGAGCCAGTACGACGGAAATCGCCGCAAGGAGCGCACTGCCTGCCAGCCTTTGTGTGTTCGTTTTCATAAAAAATTCCTCCCAAAAGTTGGAGACAACGGGAGAAGAAGGACATTTTTCGACATTCTCTGCCGAAAAAAATCCTCCTTCGGGCACGAAGCTCCGAATGGAGGAGGTTGAAAGATATGCGATGTTATACCCAGAATCGAGGGGCATCCTGCTCAGGCGGTTGCGGTAACAGTATCGCGGCACTGCAAAAATGCCTTCGCCCGACGGCAACCTCCCATCCGATCGGTACTTAACGCACTGTTCCTACTCCCTGCAACATCGTTTTGTCGCTCTTATTGTAGCGTATTTTTCGGAAAATGCAAGCACTATTTTTGCTTTTTTGCGCAAATTTCCGCGATTTCGGAAAAGCGGTCGCAGATGCGGTCGTAATTCTTCGCCCGATGGGGCACGAGACAGGCCGAGCAGTCCTTGATGCCGTTTTCGAGGTAGGAAAAATTGCCGCCGCAGTGCTCACCGAGCGCGTAAAGCGGACAGAAGCAGAACAGGCAGTTAAAGTCCTCCGCCGAGGCTCCCTCGTGACAGGGAAAATATTCACAGTCCTTATTTTGAAAATAACGATAGCTCATAAAAGCTCCTTTCTGCGCCGCAGGGCGCACATTCGGACGGCGGCGTTGTGCGTCGACGCCGCCGGCGGCCTCTCGGCGTCCTTGCTCCGAAAGAAGAAGGACGCCGAGAGGGGACAGACTGCTTATTTCCGCTCGGCGGCGCGAGCGTTGGTGTCGATGCTGTTGCGAAAGACAAAAAAGCGCTGGTAGGGGAATTCCAGAGCGAGGTTCAGGGCCATGTTGATCAGCGTGACCAGATACTCGTTCCATTGGCACACATCGGCCAGATAATGCTCCAGCCAGATCGTCGCCGGGGCGAAAAAGACATAGAAGAGGGCAACGAGCGCCATCGCCTTGGGCACGTTGCTTGCCGATTGGAAGGTATAGCGGCGGTTGAAGGTGAAATTCCACAGCACCGACAGGCACAGGGCGATCATGTACGATACCCAGTACGGCAGCTTCAAAAGCTCGTTGAGGAGGGTGAAGCTGCCGAGCTGAATGATTCCGGCAGAGGCGGAGATCAGGATGAATTTCAGACCGCGCAAAAGCTCCTTGTGTTTCATGCGCTCACCTCGCCCACTCTGCGCCCTCGACCTCGGAGGTATTGTGGCGCAGCATCAGATGGTTCAGGGCATCCCTCGGGCTGCTTCCGCAGTAGAGCACCTCGTAGGCGGCCTTGGTGATGGGCATCTCGACGCCGTGCTTCTGCGCCAGATCCCACGCCGATTTTGCCGCAAAATAGCCCTCGACGACGGCGCCGACCTCCTTCATTGCCTCCTCGGAGGACTTTCCCTGACCGATGAGGATGCCTGCCCGACGGTTTCTGGAGTGCATGGAGGTGCAGGTGACGATCAGGTCGCCCACACCGGCAAGACCCGCAAAGGTTTCACGGCTTGCGCCGAGCGCCATGCCGAGCCTTGCGACCTCCGCCAGACCGCGCGTCATGAGCAGCGCCTTCGTGTTGTCGCCGTAGCCCATGCCGTCGCAGACACCGGCGCACAGGGCAATGACGTTTTTCAGCGCGGCACCCAGCTCCACGCCGACGGCGTCGGGGCAGGTGTAGACACGCAGACGCTCGCAGGCAAAGACGGCCTGTACCCGTTCGGCCAGTGCACGGTCGGAGCAGGCGACGACGACACCCGTCGGGATGCCGCGGCTGACCTCCTCGGCGTGAGAAGGCCCCGAGAGGGCGACGACCCTTTTGCCCGTCTCCTGCTCGACCAGCTCGCTCATGCGGTAGCCCGTCCCGTCCTCAATGCCCTTGGTGACGGAGACGAGAATGATATTTTCGGGAAGATGAGAGGAAAATGCCGCAGCCGTCTTGCGCACGGCGAAGGAGGGCGTTGCGAAAACGACCATTTCCATGTCCTCGGCGCAGGCGCAGTCGGCGGTGAAGTGCATCGCCTCCGGCAGCTCGACGCCGGGGAGGAAGGGATTCGTATGTGTTTCGGCAAGGTGGCGGCTTTCGTCGTCACAATAAGACCAGAGCGTCACGTCGTGGCCGTTTTTCAAAAGAAGCATCGCCAGAGCCGTGCCCCAGCCGCCGCTTCCGGCAACCAGAATTTTCATAGAAGGTCACTCCTTGTTCTTGGATTTGTGCAGATGGGTTTTTCGCTCCTCACCCTTCAAGAGACGCTTGATGTTGCCGCGGTGCATGAGGATCGCAAGCGCGCCCATGAAGACGCCCAAGCCCTGCACGATCGGCTGAGAGGGGAAGCAGACGACAAACATCACGCAGTAGGCCGCCGCCGCCGCGACGGAGCCGAGGGAGACGTAGCGCGTGAGCAGGAAAATGAGCAAAAACAGGGAAAATGCCACCGCGAAAATGCGCCAATCCATCACAACGGCCAGTGCGCCGCTGCAAAGGATGCCCTTGCCGCCGTGCAGACCGAAGAAGACGGGGAAAATATGACCGAGCTGGACGGCGGTTCCGGCGACCATTTTGGCGACGGCGGCCTCCTGCGGACAGATCGCCTCCGCGAGGAAGCACGCGGCGACCATCTTGCCGGCGTCGATCAAAATGACCAACAGGGTGCTTGCGCCGCCGTAGGAGCGCAGGAAGTTGGTCATGCCGGCGTTACCGCTGCCCTTCGTGCGCACGTCCTCGTGATGCAGGAGCTTGGAAATGACGATGGCTCCGTTGAGTGTGCCGAGGAGATATCCCATCACGGCGCAGGCCAGAATACGCAAAGCCATGCTCACTCCTCCTTGTCGCCCTTTTGACGGATGGTGATGCGGGTGGGCGTACCCTCCAGACCGAAGACGGCACGGATTTGATTTTCCAGATACCGCCGGTAGGAGAAATGGAAGAGGCGTGCGTCGTTGCAGAAAATGACGAAATGGGGCGGCTTGACGCCGACCTGCGTCATATAATAGATCTTCAGACGGCGACCCTTGTCCGTGGGCGGCTGCACCCGAGCGGTCGCATCCTCCAAAATGCTGTTGAGCATACCGGTGGTGATGCGCATGGCGGCTTGATTGGCCACCCGATTGATCAGCTCAAAGAGCTTGCCGACACGCTGGCCGGTCAGGGCGGAGATGAAGAGCACCGGCGCATAGGGCATAAAGCTCAGCCCCTGCCGAATATCGGCCGTCATCTCGTTCATGGTGTTCGTCTCTTTTTCGACAGCGTCCCACTTGTTGACGACGATGATGGAGGCCTTCCCCGCCTCGTGCGCAAGACCGGCGATTTTGGTATCCTGCTCCGTGACGCCCTCGTTGGCGTCGATCAGAATCAGGCAGACGTCCGCGCGGTCGACGGCGGCGATGGAGCGCATATTGGAATAGCGCTCGATGGCATCGTCCACCTTGGATTTGCGGCGCATACCGGCTGTGTCGATGAAGCGGTATTTTCCGTATTCGTTTTCAAAATAGCTGTCGATGGCGTCACGGGTCGTTCCGGCGACATCCGAGACGATGACACGCTCCTCGCCCAGAATACGGTTGAGCAGGCTGGACTTGCCGACGTTCGGCTTGCCGACGATCGCAACACGGATGATCTCGCCCTCGTCCTCGTCCTCGATCGGCTCGGGGAAGTGCTCCACGCAGCGGTCGAGCAGGTCGCCCGTGCCGTGGCCGTGCACCGCCGAAACTTCGATGGGGTCGCCCAGCCCGAGGGCATAGAATTCGTAGACATCGGGGTTGACGCCCCCGACGCTGTCGCACTTGTTGACGGCAAGGCAGACGGGCTTTTTGCTTCTCTGGAGCATCGTCGCCACGTCCAGATCCGCCGCCGTGACGCCGGTCTTGACATCCGTGACCATCACGATGACGTCCGCCGTCTCAATGGCAATCTCCGCCTGACGGCGCATAAATTTGAGCATTTCGCTGTCCGTGCCCGGCTCGATGCCGCCGGTGTCGACGATCTCGAATTCCCGACCGTTCCAGTCACATTCGCCGTAAATTCGGTCACGGGTGACGCCGGGCGTATCCTCCACGATGGCGGTGCGCTGACCGGTCAGTTTATTGAAAAGCATCGACTTGCCGACATTCGGCCGACCGACGATGGCGACCAATGGCTTTGCCATGACGCATCTCCTCCTTTTGGGTATATTATGACACATTTTCCGTGATACTGCAATGGTTTTCTTGCGGTAAAAGAAAAGAGGAAGGTTTTTTGCCCTCCCTCGTCTCTTATTCGCAACAAAAATTACTTTGCCTCAGCAACCGGAAGAACTTCTCGACCGTTGTAGGTACCGCAGTTCTTGCAAGCTCTATGCGGCAGGCGAGCTTCGCCACACTTCGGGCAAGCCACGATGCCGGGCACGGAGAGCTTCCAATGAGAGCTGCGTCTCTTATCCCGTCTTGCCTTGGAAACCTTACACTTAGGGACAGCCATGAATGACACCTCCAAAAAATATTTCTTACTTATCCTTCAACAGCTGCCCAAGGACAGCCAAACGGGGATCAGTTTCTGGACGGCAAGCGCACTCACCGTCGTTGAGATTCCTGCCGCAGCGGAAGCACAGACCCTTGCAGTCGGGCTTGCACAGCAGCTTGGAATCCATATTCAGCACGAAAGCGGTCGAAAGGATCTCGTCGAGGTCAGCGCAGTCGTCTTTGAGAAGAAACGTCCACTCATCCGCCTCATCCTCGTTCTCCAGCTCGCGCACCAGAACGGCGCGGACGGGAACGGTGACAATCCGCTCAAAGTCGGCGGCACAGCGGTCGCATACTCCGTGCAGATTCGTCGTGAGCGTTGCATTCAGCAGAAGGACGCCGGCGGTATTGCGCACCGTGCCCTCGGCAAGGATCGGCTCCTGCAGCGGGTAGGAATCCCCGAAGCGGAGGTCGCAAAGCTCCAGCGAGGTCTGAAACGGAAGGACGCTGTCCGGTGTTCGGATGATGTTCGACAGGCTTAACAGCATAGTTATCCCCTATTCCGTAATCATGCACGAGATATTATAGCGGACTTTGTCCCGTTTGTCAAATGCTTTTTTTCGTTTTTTCCCGAAAAATGCTTGACTTTCTGCGATTTATGCCGCATAGTAGTCTCAGACGGGAGGGAATACGTTGAAGGAACTGAAAATCGGCAGCAATGACGCAGGTCAGCGGCTGGATCGTTTTCTCGCGAAGGCGGTGCCGCTGCTTCCGGCTTCGCTGGCTCAAAAATACATCCGCCTGAAGCGCATCAAGCGAAACAACACACGAGTGAACCGCGACGACCGCCTGAACGAGGGCGACGTCCTACAATTATATATCAACGACGAATTTTTCGATACGCCCTCGGAGGAGAACGCCTATCTGACAGTCGCGGCGCCGAAGCTGAACATCGTCTATGAGGACGAGCACATCCTCCTTGTGGACAAAAGGCCGGGTCAGGCCGTGCATCCGCATGACGGAGCGGAGTACGGCAAAACGCTCATCGACCACATTCAGGCGTATCTCTACGCCAAACGGGAGTGGCGGCCGAGGGAGGAGCAGTCCTTCGCGCCGGCCTTGTGCAACCGCATCGACCGCAACACGGGCGGCATCGTCATTGCCGCAAAGACGGCCGAGGCACTGCGGATCATGAATCAGAAGATCAAGGATCGCGAGATGGACAAGCGATATTTGGCAGTCGTCGAGGGGACGCCCAACCCGAAGCAGGGCGTTTTGAAGGGCTATTTGTTCAAGGACGCCGCCAACAATCGGGTCTTTGTGACGCAAACGCCGCAAAAGGGGTCGAAATCCTGCGAAACACGCTATACCGTCCTTCAAAGCCGCAACGGTCTGTCACTCGTCGAGTGCGAGCTGATCACCGGGCGGACACATCAGATCCGCGCCCAGTTTGCCCACGCAGGCCATCCGCTTCTGGGCGACGGCAAATACGGCAAGCTCGACAAGCGCTTCGACCGCCGCTATCAAGCCCTGTATTCCTACCGCCTGACCTTCCGCTTTACGACCGATGCAGGCGCGCTGGAGTACCTGGACGGCAAGAGCTTTCGGGTCGAACGGGTCGATTTCGTCGAGGAGTATTTCCCCGAAGGGGAAGGGTGAGCGCGCGGCGCGCCGCAATGTGCGCCGCACCCCCGTAGGGCGCGCCGACCCCGGCGCGCCGCATAAAACCGTACTGCGTTGTCGGCACGCCGAGTCGGCGTGCCCTACGGAGAGGGAGAACCGCCATGCATCGCACCCGTAGATTATGCCGCGCTCCTCGGCTCTCCCCTTGGGAGAGCTGTCGGCGCAGCCGGCTGAGAGGGAAAGCGCACGCAAATAGCGTTACGAAGGTGGAAATATGTGGCTGTCTGCCCTCTCCGACTCCGCTGTTGGCGGAGCCACCTCTCCCATAGGGAGAGGCAAGCCGAGTGCAGTGCGGATTCTTACGCTACGCTCGCAATGACGCAATTGGGCATGAAGCAGGGAGCTTCCCGTCTCGGGAAGCTCCCATTTTTCGTTCATTGATTTCCTGCACAGGACTTGCGCCGATGCC
>CAZKSR010000005.1:0-13753 GCA_964555465.1 uncultured Oscillospiraceae bacterium | reverse complement strand
CCGATGCCCCGTCTGTACAGGACTTGCGCCTATGCTTTACTTGCACGGGACTTGCGCCCGTGATTTACTTGCTCAGTGTTCCGTACAGCGCGACCAGGGAGCCGACATGAAAGGAGGCGTCCTTGCCGCAGCCGAGGTAGTCCTTGCCCAGAAGGTCAAAGATGTTCCCACGGAAATTCAGCTCCGGCAGGCGGCCGACGAGCTTTCCGCCTCGGCAGAGGTAAGCCGTCTGCACGGGTGTTGCGTAGTCACCGCTCGGGGTGATGTCTCCGCCGGAGGCAGAGGCGACATAGACCGCGTCCTGTCCGCCCAGCACCTCCTCGAGCGTCCCGGTGGGGTGAATCTTCATCCAAGGCGATGCGCCGACAAGCTGCGGCACGTCGTCATAGTCGCCGTAGCCGTTGGCGGTCAGCTCCGCGCCGTACTCGGCGGCGTTCTTTTTGTCGGCCAAGCCGCGCACCACGACGCCGTGCTCGACCAGCGGCAGGGTGTCATTCGGCAAAGTCGTTCCCTCGGCGTCGAAAAAGGCACTGTACTTTTCCTCTCCGCGGTACGCCGAAAGGTCAAAATGCTCGGAAAATGCCCGGGTTCCCATCTTTTCACTCAGCAGGGACACGCCCTTTTTGAGCTTTTGAATGTTCAGATAATCGGCCAGAATGTTGCAGACAGCGCCCTCCCCCAGCAATACCGGCAGACGTCCCTCGGGCAGCTCGACGGGGCTTTGGTGCGCACGGAGAATCTGCCGCGCCTGCTGCAGGACGGCGTCCGTATCGAGCCGCTTCCCCTCCCAACCGATGAAGGTGTCGAAGATATTGGCGGATTTTTCCTCCTTGACGACCAGCGAAAAGGAAACCTGACTCTGCACGTCCTCCAGCTCCAGACCGATGTCGTTTTTCAGAAGGACGGCATCCCGAGAGGCATAGATTTTGTTGGAGAGGATAAATTCGGGGAATTCCTCCCGCAGCGCGGCAAGCAGACGCTCGGACTGCCTCAGAAATTCCGCCTCGTCGGGCATCTCGCCCTGAACACGTCTGCGCTTTCGGTCGCCCGTCGGGGCATAGGGGTAAGGGACGCCCGTTTGCAGGGCGGCCAAGGCCTTGCGCCATGTCTCCTCCGACGCCTCACCGAGGGTGCCGCAGATGCCGATGCAGCCGTTTTCGTACACACGGCAGCCGGATTTCGTGATGTTTTTCTTGCGCACGGAATCGACCGTGCCGTTCGTCACGTTCAAAGCGACCTCATTGGTTTTGAACTGATATAATTCCCTGACCATGGTACTTCCTCCTTACTGTACGGTGATGTCACGCACGCGCAGATACGGCCCACCCAGATCGACACGCAGAGGCGACTGCTCCATCTTGCCGCAGCCGCCGAAGGCCGAGCACTGCATTTGAACCTGCGGCGTTGCGCCGTCGATCTTGTGCAGGGTTTCCATGACGCTGCCGGAGATGACGCTGACCCGAACAGGCTCAGCGATCTTGCCGTCGCGGATGCGGTAGGCACGGGAGGGGGCAATGGTGAAGGTGGACATTCCCGACCCGTGCTTGTAATCGGGGATGTAGATGCCGCCCTCCGCGCCGCGCAGAAGCTCCTCGAGCGAGTCGGCTCCGCCGCCGATGTAGGTCGAGGTCATGCGGACGATCGGCTCGAAATTGAAGTCCAGCGCACGGGCGTTGCCGGTGGGCATTTCGTCCAGAGCCGCCGCAGTCGCGGCCGAGTGGAGTCTGCCGACCAGAACGCCGTTTCGGATGAGGTAAGTCTCGGTCGCCTTGGTGCCCTCGTCGTCGTAGGGGACGTAGCCTGCGCCGTCGGGGATGCCGGTATCGATGATGTTCAGACCGTCCCAGCCGACCTTTGTGCCGAGCGCCCATTCCCTGCGCATCGTCTCCGAGCCGAGCATGAAGTCCGCCTCGCTCTTGTGGCCGAAGCTCTCGTGGGCGAAAACGCCGGCCACCGTCGGCGCAAGGACGACGGTATAGCTGCCGGCCTCCACGGGCACGGCATTTTTGGCATAGTCCAGATCCGCCGCAATTTTCTCCCGAATGGTGTCGGCGCCGTTTTTCAGGGCATCGAAATCCTGCCCGTTCAGGCGCGCCGAGCCGTCGAAGGGAATCTCGCCGGTTTTCAGCGAATAGGGCAGGGCGATGCCTGCGATTTGGTGGTCATAGGTGATGTCCGCGCCGAGAGAGGAGAGGAAGTGGCGCACCGAGTGTCTGTCGACATAAACCGCGCGCGAGACGGTGATCTCCTCGACCTCTCGGAGAAGCGGAAGGTAGGATTCCAGAAGGGCCTGCTTCTGCGAGACGGGGATCTTCCGCAGATCGTTTTCCTCGAAGCGCAGAACGGTATCCCGATGCACCTGAAAGCGGCGCACGACGGGGTCGAGCAGGATGCTTTCGTTCGGCTGCGCCATGGCAGACAGTGCGTCCAGCTCGTCCTGCAGGCGATCCATCTGCGTCGTTGCGCAGTAATACCAGCGCGTTCCGTCATAAACACGCAAAAACGCGCCCTTGGTCGTACTCTCTTTATTTTGACGCAGGATGCCGTTTTCGTAAGAAATCTGCGTCTGCGTCAGATCCTCGATGCGCACGTCCGCATAGAGATTTTTGGGGAATGTCAGCATTGTGATGCCTCCTTTTCGGGGTATGGGGGTATTTTAGCACAGGGATGTGCCGATTGCAAGAAGCCGAGGGACTCGGATATGAATTTTTCTCAACCGACGGCTGAATTTAAGCCTCCAGCTCGGCCAATTCCAGCAGACATTCGCGGCAGATGCGCTTGTCGCGGTAGTCCGAGAGCTCCTCGGCACTGCCGCAGAAGATACAGACCCGATGGGCTTTTTTCAGGACGATGCGCTCGCCCTCCTGCGCGATCTCCAGCAGGTCACGCTCTTCGATCTCCAGATTTCGCCGCATTTCGATGGGCAGGACGATGCGCCCCAGCTCGTCGACCCTGCGAAAAATTCCGCTGCTTTCCATGTGCGCCCTCGCTTTCTGTCGTTTTCTTCATTATATCAAATCGGAAAAACTTGTCAAGGGGCGGAATATCGGGCGGCCGCGCGCATAGGCTGTCCACGGAGGTGTTGCGTATGATGGGGATTGTCTGGTGCGTCATGCTGGCCGTGTCGGTCGCGGCGGCGGTCATGAGCGGACGAGTGGGCGAGCTGACCTCGGCGGCGATGGAGGGAGCGGAATCGGCGGTGACGCTGGCCGTGGCGCTGGCAGGGCCGCTGTGCCTCTGGAGCGGTGTTTCGAGGGTGATGGAAAAGGGCGGAATTTTGCGTTTTTTGGGGAAAATCCTGCGGCCGCTGCTTTGTCGACTTTTCCCGAAGGTGAGCCGTGACGAGACCGCTTTCGGCTATTTGACGGGAAATGTCACGGCGAATCTTTTGGGCTTGGGCAATGCCGCAACGCCGATGGGTATCGCCGCCGTCAAGCGGATGCGGCTGCTTGACGGCACGGATACGGCAAGCGACGAAATGTGCCGCCTCATCGTCCTGAACACCGCATCCATCCAGCTCCTGCCGACGACGGTCGCCTCGGTACGCGCGTCTCTGGGCGCGGCGTCGCCGTTTGATATCCTGCCTGCCGTCTGGCTGACCTCCGTGCTTTCGGTTGCGGCGGGGCTGGCGGCGGCGCAGATGCTTCGTCGGGTGCTCTGACCATGCTCGATCTGCTGATCCCCCTGCTTTTGCTCGCGGTTTCGGTGGCGGCACTGGCCAAAAAGCAGAATGCCTACGCCGCGCTGCTGGACGGCGGCAAGGAGGGGCTTCGTCTCGTCGTGTCGCTTTTGCCGCCGCTGGTCATGCTCCTGACGGCGGTGCATCTGCTCCGAGCGTCCGGAGCGGTCGATCTGCTGACGACCCTCTTTTCGCCCGTTGCGCATTTTTTCGGCATCCCGACGGAGCTTCTGCCGCTGATGCTTCTGCGCCCGTTTTCGGGCAGCGCGGCCTTGGCGGTCGGTGCCGAGCTGATGGCCTTTCACGGCGCGGACAGCCTCGTCGGACGGACGGCGGCGGTGATGCTCGGCAGCACGGAGACGACGTTTTATACCATTTCGGTCTATTTCGGCGCAGCGGGGATCCGCAAGACCCGATTCGCCGTCCCCGCCGCCCTCACCGCCGACATGGTCGGCTTCCTCTGCGCCTGCCTTTTCGCAAGGCTCTGATGCCGAGACTGCTTTACTTTTCGCCCTTTTTGTGGTAAAATCAAGAAAAAACACGGAGGTGCATCATGGGCAAATTTTCCGATGTGCTTTTCACCAGCGATTTTGACCACACGGTCACGGGGCCGGACAATCGGGTGCCTCAGGCGAATCTCGATGCCATCGGCCGATTTATTGCCGAGGGCGGACGATTTTGCCTGAACAGCGGCCGCAGCGTGCCCCTCCTGCGGCGCAGAGCGGAGGAAGTTCCGATCAACGCGCCCTGCCTGTGCTACAACGGGGCGGCCTGCTACGATTATGCGGCGCAGGAGCTGATCTATGCCAACACGCTGCCGGATTTTGCCGAGAATCTGCTCGAGCTGATTCGGGCGAGCGGCCGAAATGTCTGCATCGAGCTGCAGACCATCGACCGCCATTATGAATTGGGCGCGCAGTTTTCCTCTCGCCTGAAATTTTTGGCGCAGGAGGGCTTCGTGCCGACCTTCACGGAGGAGCTGCCCGAGAAGCCGTGGATGAAGCTGCTGGTCTGCGGCGCCGACGGCGAGAGCGTTGCGGAAGAAATCGACACGATCGAGCAAGGAAAGCTCCGGGATTTTCTCGATTTGCAGAGGAAAATCGAAGATTTCTGCGACGGTCGGTGCTTCGTCACCCGTTCCATGCCCCGTCTGATCGAGATCAGCCATCCCGACTGTAATAAGGGGCGCGCGGCACGCTGGCTGGCCGAGCGGCTCGGACGGAAAATTCTGGTCTGCGCCGGTGACGCCCCGAACGACGAGGAAATGCTGCGTCAGGCCGACTTCGCCTTCTGCCCGTCCGATGCCGACGAGACGATTCTCGCCCTGCCGGGCATTCGCCGCACCCGAGAAAGCGCTCTCGGCTGCATTGCCGACGCGATCGAGCAGCTGGAGGCGTTACCGAGATGAACCGTAAAAAATTCCGACTTTGGCTCTGCCTGACGCTGGTCTGGCTGTGCGTGATCTGGGGTCATTCGCTGATGCCGGCCTCCGTCAGCCGCGAAGAAAGCGGCGGCGTGCTTGCCGTGTTACGGAATATTTTTCCGTGGCTGACGCACCACGTTCTCAGGAAAATCGCGCATTTTTCGGCATTTGCGGTGCTGGGCGTCTTTCTGACCCTGACCTTTGCGCACAGGGGGCGGTTCACCGTCTTTTCGCCCATGGGCTGCGCCCTTGCCGCAGCGTTTGCCGATGAGACGATCCAGCTCTTTGTCGAAGGGCGGAGCGGTCAGGTCACGGATATCTGGATCGACCTCTCCGGCGCAACCCTCGCCGTCCTGATCGTTTCGCTTCTTCTCCGACGAAAAAGAGGAGAGCCCGAGACGTAAGGCACGCCGACCCCGGCGTGCCGCCATGCACCGAGCCGATACAACGCGCCGCGACCCTCGCCTCTCCCGTTGGGAGAACAATGCCGCCATGCGCCGTAAAAAAGCATCTCCCTCCGAAGCACGGAGAGAGATGCTTTTTTAATCAAAGGCAAGGCCGAGATAGGCGTTTTCGGGGCAGGGACAGTCGGACAGGGACTTGGCCATGCCGAAGGGAAGCTCCGAACCGAGGGTTCTGACCTCCGCCGTCTGACAGCCGAGGTGTGCGGCGAGGGCGGCGGCGGCCTCGGCATCGTCGGGAAGCAGCTCCGCAATTCGGAGCGTTTCGCCGCGCGGCTCTGCCGCTGCGCAGAAAATCCGATCCTTCGTCTCGATGCGATAGCAGGACGGGAGCAGCTCCAAAAGCGGCGCAGGATAGGAAATAAAATCGCAATAGAGCGAAAATTGCCGCAGATTTTCGTATTCGGCAGGGGAGATCCTTCGAATTTTCACATCCGAGCGAGCACTCTCGACGGAATACCGCCGCTGACGGAACGCCGTTCGGTAGCCCAGCTTTTCGTAAAAGCCGAAAAGCGCGCCGTCGGAGGGCACCAGGGCGCAGATTTCGACGCCGTCCTTTTTCAGCTCTTGTTCCGCAAAGGCGAGCAGAGCGGCGCAGACACCCTGCCTGCGGTGCTGCGGCTCGGTGCACACAGCGTAGAGATAGGCGGCGGTGTGCCCCTCGCCCTCGCTGTCAAACAGCGTTACGGGCAGGGCGCAGGCCATGGCGATCGGTGCATCCTCCAGCGCCGTAAACACGGATATTTTGTCAAAAATTTTCCAGAATTCCCAAACATCCTCCTCCCGATCCCCGAAGCAGGTCGTCCAGAGGGCGGTCAGGGAGGGAAGATCGGGACTCTGCGCCCTTCGGAGCTTCATTCGACCGCCTCCGCGAGATATTTTTCCAGCAAAATGTCGGGATGATAGCTCTCCTTCGCGCGGCGCAGACCCTCAATGCCCATGTCGTCCTCCCGATTGAGGTAGGTGACCTCGGGATATTTTTCGCGGATGGCACGGGCGAAGGCACGGTTGATCATCGGGTATGCGCCGTTGACATCGGCCAGGGCTTTCTCGAAATTGACGTCAAAGGTGTCCCTGCGGATGCGGTTGCCCATGCAGAAGGCGGAAAGCTCCCCCTCGGCAAAGAGCGCCAGACCCTCCATGCACAGGGAGGAGAAGCGGTCGAAGGCCAGACAAACGGCGCGGCGCTCACCGGCGTAATCGTCCTCGGTGACGCCCTCGTGCGCCGCATACCAGCGCTCGGTAAAGGCACGGCACTGCGGAAGCAGGGCTTCCGTCAGGGGCAGGATTTGAAAATCGGGGTGCTCCGCCTCAAAGCGGTTGCAGTGATTGCGCTTGGATTGCAGCTTTTTGCCGTGCAGCTCGCACAGACGCTCGATGTCGTAAACATAGTCGAAGCTGTCACGCATCGGGCGGACGGAAAACTCGGACGGATCGAGCGCGGCGGCCTCCTGCGCCGTCAGCCCCCAGAGGCGGAAGGGAACGCCACGCTCCCGCGCATCCTGCTTCAGCAGGGGCAGAAGGTCGGCGTTCAAGGGGTAAAGATAAGCCGTCCAATCTCCGAAGCGGCTGAAGATCAGCGGAACGTCGTCCGCGAACGCGACCTGCTGGTCGCCCCAGCCGGAGAGATTGACGAAGGAATATTCGCTTCCGTGACCGTCGGCATGGGAAAAAAATTCGTGAAGCCTCGGACGGTCGGCCAGTGTGATTTCTCGAAAGGTTAACATAATATCTCCAATGCTGTTGATTGTTTTGTATCGAGCCGCGCGGCAGGGAGCGAAGCGGCGCGGCTGTTCGCATGGCCGTTAAGCGCAGGCCCGAGGGCGCGGCTTCCCACGCATGGAACGGCACCGTCGGGAGCCTGTGCGATTGGCGCTTATTTTGACTCGATCACGCCGTCCTCGTTTTTCCTCGGCGGCTGCCAGTTGTGATCCGTGTTCTTCGGACGCAGCTTTTTCGGAAAATTTCGGTACGGCACGACGGTGTGCTCCGGAAGCGAGACGGCGATGGCCGTGATCTCATCCATGCAATATCGGCAAATGCGCTCCCGTTCCTCCTCAAGGGAGGCATCGGGGCAGTAGCGAATTGCCTCGCCCAGATAGACTTTGCGGAACGCCGGCGCAATATACATCGGAACAAACGCAAGCTCTTTTTTTGTCCGCCGATGGTACAGACGTGCGACATCGACAAAATTCCGCTGAAAATCATAGACGATCTGGTTGTGCGGCTCGTCGTGCTCGGGGAAGATGATGACATTCGCCCCCTCCTCCAGTGCCGACATCGTCTGCTTGAAGGTGGACTTGATGCGCGCGTCGCGGTAGACGGCGATGGTATCCGGATTGCGGAAGAGGGCGGCGGAGATCGGCGCGATCAGGTAGGCGAGAAAGCGGTAAAACGGGTGCGACCACTTCGGCTTTTGCGACCAAAAATCCCGAAACGCATAGGCCGGCACCTGCTTGCGGTACATCATCTCCTCGACGCACCAGATGCGATGCGGATCGGGGATGGACAGCTCACCGACAATGGGGCCGTCCATCTGCGAGTGATTGCCGACGAGAATAACGCCTTCCTTCGGCAGCTTTTCCGCCCCGACGATCTCGTAACGGGGGTAAAAGGTGTCGATGAGGGCACGGACGATTTTGTAGGTAACGGTGAATTTGCGGTCGCTCATGTAGGGTCGTGCTTCCTTTCTAAACGGTAACGGGAGCTTTGGCGTGGTAGGTCAAGCCCTTGGGATGAATGAATCGGATGGCCTTCGGCAGAACCTCGAAGGTGACATCCTTTGCCATCAGCAGCTCGCCGTCGAGGTTGACCTCGCTGCGGCGGTCGTAAATAAGGCGAATCTTTTTCGCACGGAAGTGGCGGATAAACTGCGGCAGCTCGGCGTAACGCCCCGATTTGAACAGGCCGATGACCTTCGCAACGGTCATGCGCGAGACTTTTTTGACCAAAAGAACGTCCAACAGTCCGTCGTCCGGCTCGGCGTCGGGTGTGGGGTTAAAGCTGCCGCCGTACCAGCGCCCGTTGGCGATGCAGACCAGCGTCTGCTCGGCGTCGAAGACCTCGCCGTCGATGTCCGCGATGCAGTGGCCGGACACGCCCTTGATGACATTGACACCGGTGGAGAGGAGATACGCGCCCTTACCGCTGACGAGCGGCAGACGCTTGTATCGGCTCATGGCAGTGCCGATCCTTGCGTCGAGTCCCATCGAGCAGATGTTGAGGGAATAGTGATCCTGCTGACAGCGGATGAGGTCAAACTGCGCCACGTCGCCGTCGAGCAGGCGGCCGAAGTCACGGAACGCCGTCGGGTCGGAGAATATTTTGATGAAATCGTTGCCGCTTCCGCCGGGGAAATTTGTCACGGCGACGTTGGGATAGCCGACGACGCCGTTGACAACCTCGTTCAGGGTGCCGTCACCGCCGCAGGCGTAGATGCGCAGGGGGTCGCCCGTTGCGGCGGCGGCCTGTGCGATCTTGGTGCAGTCGCCCGGCGCGCGCGAGACGAGAATTTCATAGGCGAGGCAGCGGCTTTCGCAGGCTTGGCGAATTTTTTGCGTGAATTCGCCGGTGTGGTCGTATTTTCCGGCGGCCGGGTTGATGATAAACAGATGTTTCATGTCCTTACCTCAGAAATACATATAGACATTGCATTGCAGGCGGCCGTTGTAAAGCTTGCGCTTTTTCGTCGCCTGCTTGCCGAAAAAGTGCTCGAATTCGGCCTCGGAGGAGATGATATATTTTTTCCACCCGTCGGCAAAGCGCAGATGGCGTCCGAATCGGGAAATGAGCTGCTGCGCGTCACGCCGCTCGAGCATCCGCTCGCCGTAAGGGGGATTGCAGACGATGAGGCCGCTTTCGGCAGGGAGGCTCAGCTTGGTGGCGTCGGCCTCGCGGAAGTCGATGTATTTCGAAACGCCGGCTTTTTTGGCGTTGGCGATGGCGATGGACAGGGACGACGGGTCGATATCCGTGCCGAGAATGTGATATTCTCCGCGGTATTCCTTCTCCTTCGCCTCCCGACGCACCTCCTGCCAGAGGTTCTCCGGCACGACCGCCCATTTTTCGGCGGCAAAGTCACGGTTCAGACCCGGTGCACGGTTCAGCGCCGCCAGCGCCGCCTCGATGACGATGGTGCCCGAGCCGCAGAAGGGATCCCAGAAGAAATCACGCCCACGGTAACGGGAGAGCTGCACCATGGCGGCGGCCATTGTCTCGTGCAGGGGAGCCTCGTTGCCGACGGCACGGTAGCCGCGCTTGTGCAGGCTGACACCGGAGGTGTCCAAAAAGACCTCGCAGATGTCCTTCATAATGGAAAAACGAATCGGGTAAGCCTCGCCGTCCTCCGGCAGCCATGTCAGGCCGTACTTTGCGCCCAAACGGTCGACGGCGGCCTTTTTTACGATGGACTGGCAGTCCGGGACGGAGTGGAGCTGAGAATCGAGGCTGTAGCCCTTGACGGGGAAATTTCCGTTTCTCGGGATGAACGCCTCCAGAGGGATCGCCTTGACGCCCTGATACAGATCCTCAAAGCTCTTGACGGGGAAGCGCGCGAGCAGGATCATCACCCTCTCGCCCATGCGCAGGCAGACATTGGCCTTCGCCATGGCGGAAAAATCACCCTCAAAAAAGACCCGACGATCCTCGACCCTTACGTTTTCGAAATTCATGCGGCGCAGCTCGTCACCGACCAACCCCTCCAGCCCGAAGAGGCAGGGCACCGCCATTATCATATGCTTCATATTCGCTCCTAAATCAAACCGTTTTTCTTCGCCCAGAGCTTCAGGGACTGCGTGCCGTAGGACACCTTGTCCAGAAGCTGGAGCACCTTGCGGAAGGCTTCCGCCTCATCCGCCGTGACCGCTCCGTCCTCCAGAATCCCGAAGATCATGTCGGTGGCACTTTGCAGGAAGTAGAGCGAGGACATGAGCTGCGCCGAGATTCGGTTGAGGTCGCCGTGCAGCAGGGGCGTTCGGCCCTCACCGATGGGGCAGTGGGCGGTGCAGTAGTCATCGCACAGCTCGGGTGCATGGTAAGCCTCCGCCATGGACACGACCTCTTCGGGATACGGCAGCTTCTGTCCGCGTTCGATGGCGATCAGGCGACTGCGCTCGATGTGAACGATGTCCTGCGCCGTCTCGCAGCTATTGAGCAGCGGCTCAAGCACGGCGGCGTTTTTTCTGGCCGCACGATATTTCGTCTCCTCCATCTCATCACCCCCACCGAAATTCGCAGAGTTCTTCTCTCTCACCCTATAGTATAGTCGATTTTTGTCGAAAACGCAAGGGAAACATCATTTAATTTGCACGCTTCGCCCAAAGTGTCATACAGCGGCCGAGGGCTTGCGCGCGAAACGGCGCGGTGCAAGGCCGCCTGCAACGGCGCATCGGGCTTCCTCGGCAGCTCTTTTGCGGGATTTTTTTGCGAGACTCAGGAAAAAATTTGTAGCTATTTGCACGGAGCTGTGCTATAATTTACTCGGTGGACATTGGCTTCCGCCGAAAAGATAAAAATCGCCGCTTTGCGGCAAAATAATAGGAGGACATTCTATGGAAACCTACGGTCTGGAAAAACTGGGCATCTTGGCACCGAAGGCTGTTTACCGCAACCTCGGCCCTGCGCAGCTCACCGAAGCTGCTCTGCGTCGCGGTGAGGGCAAGCTCTCCGACACCGGCGCGCTCGTCGTCACCACCGGCAAGTACACCGGCCGCTCGCCTAACGACAAATTCATCGTCGACACGCCTGCCATCCATGACGACATCGCATGGGGCAAGGTCAACCGCCCCATCTCCAAGGAAAAGTTCGATGCCATCAAGGGCAAGCTCTGCGCCTATCTTCAGGGTCGTGAGGTCTTCATTTTCGACGGCTTTGCCGGTGCAGACCGTGCGCACACCAAGAAGTTCCGCATCGTCAACGAGCTGGCCTCGCAGAACCTCTTCATCCATCAGCTCCTCATTCGCCCGACCGCCGATGAGCTGGCCGCCTACGGCGAGGCCGACTATACCGTTCTGTGCGCCCCCGGCTTCAAGTGCGATCCCGAGGTCGACGGCGTCAACTCCGAGGCTGCCATCATGATCGACTACGAGGCTCACCTCATCGTCATCTGCGGCTCGCAGTATGCAGGCGAGATCAAGAAATCCGTATTCTCCACCATGAACTACGTTCTGACCAAGGAGAACATCCTGCCCATGCACTGCTCGGCCAATATGGATCCCGAGACGCACGAGACGGCTGTTTTCTTCGGCCTGTCCGGCACCGGCAAGACCACCCTCTCCGCCGACCCCAAGCGCAAGCTCATCGGTGACGACGAGCACGGCTGGGCAGACGACGGCATTTTCAACATCGAGGGCGGCTGCTACGCCAAGTGCATCAACCTCAAGGAGGAGAACGAGCCCGAAATTTATCACGCCATCCGCTTCGGCTCGCTGGTCGAGAACGTTGTCATGGACGACGAGACGCGTGAATTCGACTTCGACGACGGCTCTCTGACCGAGAACACCCGTGTGGGCTACCCCGTGGAATACATCTCCAATTCCGCCATTCCGGGCGTCGGCGGCATCCCCAAGGTCGTCATCTTCCTGACGGCGGACGCCTTCGGTGTCCTGCCTCCCATCAGCCGCCTGAGCGAGGACGCCGCCATGTACCACTTCGTCACGGGCTTCACCTCGAAGCTTGCCGGCACCGAGCGTGGCGTTACCGAGCCGCAGCCGACCTTCTCCACCCTCTTCGGTGAGCCGTTCATGCCGATGGATCCGTCCGTCTATGCCGAAATGCTCGGCAAGCGCATCCGTGAGAGCGGCGCAAAGGTCTATCTTGTCAACACCGGCTGGGCAGGCGGCTCCGCAGCCTCCGGCGCAAAGCGCATGAAGCTGGCCTACACCCGTGCGATGGTTTCCGCCGCCCTCAACGGCGACTTTGATACCGTCGAGTTCAAGCACCACGATGTATTCAATGTGGACTATCCGACCTCCTGCCCGAACGTCCCCGACGAAATGCTCGACGCTCGCGGCCTCTGGGCGGATAAGGACGCCTATGACGCACAGGCCAACAAGCTGGCACAGCTCTTTGAGGATAACTTCACCAAGAAGTACCCGAATATGCCGGCGCATATTGCCGACGCAGGCCCCAAGGCAAAGTAAAATTTCAAAACGGATCCCCCAAAGCGAGAGCTTTGGGGGATTTTTCATAGGATCCCGAAGGACGTCAGGCACATCAGGAGTGTGCCGAAGACGAGGAAATACAGGATGGTGGACGGAATGAGGCAGTCGACGACGGCTCGGGTGTCGCGACCGTACTCCTTGCACCACAGAACGGCGGAGATCGGCGTCGGAGAGCCGAACAAAACGGCCAGAAGGATCGCCGTTTGCAGCGGCACGAACCAAACGATCGACGCAAAGACGACGCACGGATAGACGAGCACGCGCCAGAGAGAATACGCGATGGCTTTTTCGGAAGGACGGCGCAGAAGACCGTAGCGGCAGATCAGCATCCCGATGAAGAGCAGGGACAGCGGAGAAACGGTCGCCTCCAGCGCATCGAGCGGATAAGACAGGAATGACGGAAGCTCCGCACCGCAGACGCACAGAACGATGCCGAGCACGACGGCGATCAGGCACGGCGAGGTGAGAATTTTCAAGAAACGCTTCCTGCGATCTCCGACGCCGCTGCCGAGGAAGAGCGGATGGTGGACGCCCCAGATGAGAAGATCCATCACCGCGCCGTGGACAATGACGATGAGCATCTGCTCGTCGTTGAGGAAAAGGCTCAGCAGCGGAATACAGACAAACGAGGTGTTGCCGACACTGAGGATGTATCGAAAGAGGGCGCGCTCGTCGCCCGGCCGCCCACGCAGGAGAAGGTGGCTCGCCGCAAAGGGCAGAAGGCTGAAAATGAGGGAGACGATGACCGTCGCAGAGCCGGCTTGCAGAAGCTCGCGCGGATCGATGCGCAGGAAGCTGTTCAGGAGCATCGCCGGCAGGCAGAGGTTCAGCAGGATCGACGAGAGCGCATCCGCCGCCGAATCCGGCACCAGACGCAGCTTGACCGCAAAATACCCGACCGCGATGACGATCAGAAAAAACAAAAAGCCGTCTATGCGCATAGAGCTCCTCCTTGACAGCGTCCTTGCAGACGCGGAAATGAGAGATAGTGCTTTCGGGAAAAGGCGTGGTCGCCCGATGGCGCGCCCTA
>CAZKSR010000004.1:48398-68166 GCA_964555465.1 uncultured Oscillospiraceae bacterium | reverse complement strand
ATAAAGCAAACAACGCTATACCGTCCCGATAATCAACTGCATCGGCAGCCCTCAACCGCCGGATTCCCGGCGAGAGACAGCCTGAGAGGTGACCCCCAATGCGTTGGCCAGCTCCTCCTGTGTTCTGCCGTCACGACGGCGCAGAAAACGTATTTTTTCACCTAAATTGAGTTGCATATTGCTTCCTCCTTGTGCTTGATCACCGGTGTGATAGGATGATATCATAGTTCACGGGCGGATGCAATCATCAATTATTTGTTTCAAAATCAACCGTCGGTTGCAAAAGACCGTCTGCCGTAATCGGCAAACGGTCTTGATTGTATATGAGGGGATAAGCCCACAGAAGCGGAGGCGGTGCGCATTATTCCGAGTGGATGGACTTGGAATATTCCGAAGGGGAGATGCCGAAGTTGTCCTTGAACTGACGGGAGAAATGATGGATGGTGGAGTAGTTCAGCTCGGCGGCGATTTGGGAGAAATTCATGCGCCCCTCCCGAATGAGAACCTTGCTCTCCTCGAGCTTGACGCGGCGGATGTACTCTCCGGGGGAGATGCCCATCTGACGATGGAAGAGAGCCGTCAGATGCGAGGTACTGACGCCGACCTCCTTGGAAACCGAGTCGACCGAAAGACGGTCGTAGACGTGGTCGGCAATGTATTGCAGAGTGCGGCTGACAATGAAATTTTCATTGCGAAGGGCGACGGGCGTTTTCAGGCGCTTTTTCTGCTTGCTGCTGTCGCGAAGGACGGAGAGCAGAAGCATTTTCAGATCGCAGCGGATATAATCGGAGCTTAACGGATCGGAACGCTCCGACTCTCGCAGGAGGTCGGACAAAAACGAGGCCTCCTGCGAGGAAAGGTCGATGATCCGATTGACCAGCGGAAGCTCCCGTGAGTAAGTCAGCTCGAAGGAAACGGACAAAAAGCGTGCGCTTGTGTCAAGATCGGTGTACTGCATATGCCATTGATCGGGGGCGAAGAGCATCATCTGACCCTGCTTGAGGAGGTAGCCGTTGCCTTCAACGACGCAGTGAAGCTGCCCACGGTCGACATAGGTCAGCTCAAACATCGGATGCTTCTCGCCCTTGAACAAAAAGCCCTGCTCCTCCTCCCGATAAAACAGCGTATAAATGCTGCCGAGCTGCAGACGGTCGGTGATTTTTTGCTCATCCAGCGAGGGAGCGGCACCGAGGGGGAGCAGAACCGACCCGATGGGAAGCGACAGGCGCACGGAGCACTCGTCCCGATAGGGGACGACGGCAAAATCAATGCCGGAATTCAGGCAGATCGGCTTGTCCAGATAGAAATAGGTCAGCTTTTGCTCGGCGCGGACGACCAGAACGGTCATGCCCAGCTCGTAATCCAGACAAAGCGGAGTCGGACAGCGGTAAAAGCAGGGATTTTCCGACGAAAAATAGCGGACGGATTCAATACGGTCATCACCCTGCGGAAGACCGCGGTTCAGGATCGTACCAAACGGCGAAAAGGTGCGGCGATTGAGGTTTTCAATCATGGTAAACAGCTCCCCTCGTCAAGAATCGATGCTTAAAACAGGTTCTCGGGATAGAGTCCTCTCCGGTGCATTTCTGCGATGGCATTGCGGACGGAGTCGAGATCCTCTCGATAGGTTACGCCGTACCAAGTCTCGTCGGTGTGCAGCAGACGGACGCGAGCCAAGCCCTCCCGAATCATGGAATTTGTTACGGAAGGAAGGAAAAACTCGCATTTTGTCGGATTTTTCGGAATATTTTCGTCCAAAAACGTCGGGAAGCGGCGCTCCAATTCCTTCAGAAGGAGGGGACTGTAGCCCCAGAAATTCATGGACACCACGCTGTCGCCGGAGAGAGGATAATAGGTGCTGCCGTCCTCGGTATAGGCGGCATCGGTACCGCGCTTGACGATGTGGGTGCGCTCGGTTACCCCGGTCAAAAAGCCGTCCTTTGCCTCGCAGACGCCGCGGGCGACATAGCCGTTGTCGGTCATGGCGTTGCGCAGACGGAAGCCGACCATGGAGAAAAGGTCGTCGGAAGGCTCGCTTGCGAGGAAATCGGCCAGCACACGGTAAGTCTCGCGGCCGTAGAAATCGTCGGCATTGATGACGGCAAAGGGGCCGTCGATCTCATCCTTGGCGCACAGGACGGCGTGGCCGGTGCCCCACGGCTTCTCGCGCCCCTCGGGGACGCAGTAGCCCTGCGGAAGAGAGTCGACCTCCTGAAAAACATAGGCGACATCGATATGCTGCTCCACGCGCTGCATGATCCGCCGAAAATCCTCCTCGATCGACCGCTTGATGATGAAGACGACTTTACCGAAGCCGACCTGAATGGCGTCGTAAACCGAATAGTGAATGATGCTGTTGCCCTGCGCATCGACGGGGGTCATCTGCTTCAGACCGCCGAAACGGCTGCCCATACCGGCGGCCATTACGACCAATGTGGGTTTTTTCATAAGAAAAACTTCCTTTGTCAAATGATTTTACAGCTCCATTATACCAGAGTTTTCCGTTTGGCGCAATGAATTTTACCGTTTTCTGCGTAGTTTTTCGAAAAAACATTGACACGGAGCTAAAAAATGGTTACGATGGTATTAGAAAAACGAAGGAGGCTGCTATGGAAAAAATTTATGTTACCGGTCATCGCAATCCCGATACGGACTCTATCGTTTCCGCAATGGCTTACGCAGCGCTGAAAAATGCGCTGGGAGATCGGGAGTATCAGGCCTGCCGACTGGGTCATGTCAGCGACGAGACGCAGATGGTGCTCGACCGCTTCGGCTTTTCCGCGCCGCACTGGATCAAGACGGTGCGCACGCAGGTGCGTGACTTGGATTACGATACGCCGCCGCTTCTTTCCTCGGGCGTGACCGTCAGCCGTGCGTGGTCGGTTCTGACGGCAGACCGCACCATTGCGGCAATTCCCGTTACCAACGAGGACGGCACGCTTTTCGGGATGCTATCCTCGGGAGACATCGCCACCTGTGATATGCGGTCGATCGAGCGTCCCTATATCGAAGAAATCCCGATGTTCAACCTGCTGAGCGTTTTGGAGGGGCGTATCCTCAACGAAGCCGGCAACATGGTCGACAGCATCTCGGGCGAGGTCTGCATCGCCCTGCCGCAGAGCTGCGAAAACCTCCTGTTTTCCTCGAAGGACTCAATCGTCGTTTGCGGACAGCAGCCGGACATGGTGCGCCGTGCGTTGGAGCTGGGCGTCAAATGTGTCATCGTCTGTCAGGCCGAGCTGGAGGAGGATTTGCGCAAAATACCGACGGATACCTGCATTATCTCTACCCCGTTCGATGCCTACCGAGCGGTGCGCATGATCTATCAGTCCATGCCCATCAGCCGGATCTGCCGCACCGACGGCGTCGAGTGCTTCCATCTGGACGATTTTGTTGACGACGTTCGGGAGGGAATGCTTCGCAGCCGCTATCGCTGCTATCCGATTCTGGACGAAAACGATCGGGTCGTCGGCACCCTCTCGCGTTACCACTTGATCAAGCCGCGCCGCAAGCGCGTTGTTCTGGTCGATCATAACGAGGCGGCTCAGTCCGTCCCGGGGCTGGAGCAGGCGGATATTTTGGAGATCATCGATCACCACCGCCTTGCCGATATCCAGACGGGCAACCCGATCTATTTCCGCAACGAGCCGGTCGGCAGCACGACGACGATTATCGCCGGAATGTATCAGGAAAAGGGACTTATGCCGTCGGAAAAGCTCGCCGGTATGATGGCGGCGGCCATCGTCTCGGACACGGTCATGTTCAAGTCGCCCACCTGCACGCAGCGCGACCGCAACATGGCAGAGCGTATGGCGAGAATCGCGAATGTCTCCCTCGAGGAGCTGGGTCAGCAGATTTTCTCGGCCTCGTGGTCGGACGATAAGACGGCCAAGGAGCTGCTTTTCGCGGATTTCAAGGATTTCCATATTGCCGGGAACACGCTCGGCGTCGGTCAGATCACCTGCGTCAATTCCGAGCATATCCTTGAGCGGAAGGATGAATTCTTGGCCGAAATGGAAAAAACGATGACCGAGCGCAAGTATGATCTCATGCTCCTGATGCTGACGGATGTGTTGAGGGAAGGCACTCAGCTCATCTACCTCGGTGACGAGGACACCATCCGTATGGCCTTCTCTCCGGATGCCAAGCATAATGTGGCCTTCCTCCCGAAGGTCATGTCCCGAAAGAAGCAGGTCATTCCGGCGCTCTCTGCCCTCTGGGGCTGAGGCCGAGAAAAAACGGCAAAAATAATGAGCGGAGGCTTCCGAAACGGGAGCCTCCGCTTTATCTCAGGTCACGATGTGCGAATTTTTGAGCGATGCGGTTCAGGTTCGTTACGAACACGTCTCCCGTGATGCGGATACGGGGAGGGGGAAGGAGACGATTGATAGACGTAATGCCCTGTGCGATACGCTCAAGATCGTCCTTCCCGTTTCGGAACACGGTGCCAAGCAGAAGAGAAGCGTCCTCGTAGCCGCCCGTCAGCATTTCCCGAATCGTCTCTTTGCGGAAAAGGACGGAATCCTTCAGACGGTTTTCCGCTGGAAAGGTGATCTTGATGATGCGTCGGTCGAAAAATGCGCTTTCGAAGGTGTAGCTGTAATTGTCAAAATAGATGCAGATAATATAGTCCGGTGGATCGTTCAAGAGGGGATAGACCGGTATATTGTCCACCATTGCGCCGTCGAAAAACGAATTCTCACCGATGCGCACCGAGTGATTATAAATCGGCATGGCGACGCTTGCCTTCAGATAATCCGGTAAGGTGCCCGAGGCTGCCTGCTGCAAATTAAAATAGGTGAGCTGCCGCTTGCCGATGTCCAAGAGCGTCGTGTAGCAGCGTGTGGGGACAGTGTCGTCCGCAGAACAGATCGAGCCGATCCCCTGCTGTAAAAAAGCACTGCGCAGGACATGGCCGATGCTCTGCCGTGGATTTGCCTCGCATAGCCCGAGCCACATCTCCTCCGCTTGCCGCAAACGCCGCATGGCAAAGGCGTAGCCGTTCAGCGTCCCGATGGATGAGCAACTGATGAGCGAGAATTCCTCCGGCGCAAACAGCTCGGAGATGGCGCGCAGTGCTCCGAGCTGATAAGCACCCTTTGCCATGCCGCCGGAGAGCACCAAGCCGACTTTGGCCATGGCGTGGCTCCGTCAAACCTCGTAGTGCGACGGCTTGAACAGAAGAATGATGAAGTCGATGATGGCACCGATGCCGAACAGACCGCCCGTGAAGATGTAAAGGATGCCCATGCCGGTCTTGCCCTCATAGAATTTGTGCGCACCGATCAGACCGAAGAAGAAACACAGAGCCAATGCCGCCCATTTGCTCTTGAGCTGCTTGGGAGCGACGTTGTTGATGACGACCTGCGTCTGCTGGCTTTGGTAGCCGGGTGCGGATTGAGGATAGGGCTGCGAAGGATTGTAGCTTTGCTGATCTTGGTTTTCCATGATAGTTCTCCTCTCTATATTTGTAAAAATCGACTCGCTTTAGTTTGATTTTAACTAAGGCAAGTTAAGTATATAATAAAATAAACTAAAAGTCAAGCCTTTTAAGTTAAATATACTATAATTCTCGCTGAGGTGAGCGAAATGGACATTGGCACTATGATTCGGGGTGCACGGGAGGATCGAGACATGACCCAGCAAGAGATCGCGAACTTGATCCCGATGAATCAGTCCAACTACTCGAAAATCGAGCGAAATATTCAGGAGCCGAGCCTTTTCCAGCTCAAAAGGATTGTCGAAATTTTGCATTTGAATCTTTATGACCTACTGGAAATCGACAGGACAGAGATGGAAAGGGAGGACAGTCGCCGCTTCCTTGAGGGCGTTACGGAGCTGTATCGAACGATTTATCATGATGCGCTGCCGAGCCGCTAGGCAGTGGCTTGCGTTAAGGACGCTTCGATCAACCGACAGGCAGTTCATCCTCTGCCTCTGCTGCCGAAGCACGAGCCCAACGACACGAATTGCCACGCTCCGAGTTCGGGAGCGTGGCAATTCGTGTCGTTTCGTACATTAGAAGGAACCACAGGGGCTTTTTGAGATAAAACAGCCGCCGCTTGGACGGCGAGCGGCGGTGAAAGCGAATGAGCCGACGGCGTTGCGGCCATCGGCGCGGTCGGCTTTTATTGCGCAAGCGGATAGAAGAAGTGCAGCAATTCGTCGCACGGATCCTCGCCCATGCAAGTCAGCACAATGAGGGCGACGTTTTTCGAGGCGTCGTCGGAGACGGCAAAGAAGAGATAAACATTGCCAAAGGATTCGATGGCTTCGGTCAGGGCTTCATTGTTCCAAAGATCCGAGGTCAGACCGAGCAGACTTGCAAGCTCCTCGGGGGAGTAGACGCGCCACCCCTCCGGCAGCTCGCAGCCGACGCCGAAGCGTTGGTTTTCGTAGGTCAAGCCGACTTGCGAGCCGATGCGCGAATCGTCGGCCTCTTGCATTGGTTCCTCCGTGGCGTTGCTTTCCTCGGCTTCGGTTTTGCCGGCGTCTGCGGCGGCGCAGACGGCAGGGCCGAGCAGCATTGCAAGGACGAGCAGAAGGACGAGCGTCTTTTTCGTTCCGGATTCTCCTATTCTTTTTGCGGAAGTATATTATAAAAGCGCGGAATTGTCAATTCGACGAAAAATGTTGATGCAAAAATCGGAAAAGTATGATATGATAGAACAGAGGTGAAGCAAAATGTGCGAAGAAAATCAGAACGTTGAGACAGTGAACGAGGAATATGTCCCCTCCCCGAGGTGGAAACGGGTGATGGCGTGGGTGCTCTTTGGCATTATGTGCGTCGCCATTGTCCTTTGGCTGCTCAACATCGCCTTCCCGACTTGGATCGACGCGATCAAGGGCTGATTTGAGGATTCTGGGAATTGACCCCGGCTATGCCACGACGGGGTTCGGATTGATTTCGGCGGAACATTCGCAGTTCCGTCTGCTGCAATACGGCACGGTCACGACATCGCCGGACATGGCCTTTCCGCAACGGCTCAATGTCCTCTTTGAGGACATGAATCGCCTGCTGGAGGTGACGAAGCCCGATGCCGTGGCGGTCGAGGAGCTGTTCTGGGGACACAATATCACCACCGGTATCGGTGTTTCCCACGGACGCGGCGTGATCCTGCTTGCCATCGAGCGAGCCGGACTGCCCTTATTTGAGTATACGCCCATGCAGGTCAAGCAGGCGGTTGTCGGCTACGGCAAGGCAGAAAAGCATCAGGTCATGGATATGACAAGGCGTCTTTTGAAGATGGAGAAAATGCCCCGACCGGATGATGCCGCCGACGCCATTGCCATTGCACTTTGCCATGCACGAACCAGCACGAGCCTGCTTTCTCGAAGAGGTTGAGTATGTTTTATTATTTGAACGGCGAAATTGCCGTGATCGAAGAAAATCTGGCTGTCGTTGACTGCGGCGGCGTCGGCTATGCCTGCTACAGCACGACCAATACGCTCTCAAAGCTCCGCGTCGGGCAGAGGGCGAAGCTGTATACTTATTGCAATATTCGGGAGGATGCCTTTGACATTTTCGGCTTCTCCACGAAAGAGGAGCTGCGCTGCTTTGAGCTGCTGATCGGCGTTACCGGCGTCGGGACGAAGGCCGCGCAGGCGATTCTCTCGGCACTCAGTCCCGAGCGCTTCACCCTTGCGGTGATGACGCAGGACGAGAAGGCTCTCACGGCGGCGCAGGGCGTCGGCAAGAAGCTCGCGCAGCGCATTATTCTGGAGCTGAAGGACAAGCTCGGCGGTGCGGTGATTGAGGTCGGGGGCGACAGCGGTGCGCCCTCCGTCGTTCCCCAAAACGGGAGCGCTCTGGCCCTGGCGCAGGCGGCTCTGGCCGAGCTGGGCTATTCCCATGCCGAGATCGGCGCCGCCCTCAAGGGCATCCGCGCCGAGAATATGACCACGGAAGAGATCGTCCGCCAATGCCTGCGGTCGATGGTGATGAGGTAAGCGTATGAGCATTGATTTTTCTCAGGACCACGAAGCTCCGATCGTCACGACGAGCTACACGCCGAAGGACGAAATGGAATACAGTCTCCGCCCGAAGCGGCTGATCGATTATAACGGTCAGGAGAAGGTCAAGGAGAATTTGCAGGTCTATATCGAGGCGGCGAAGCGGCGCAACGAGTCGCTCGACCATGTCCTCCTTTACGGCCCTCCGGGACTCGGCAAGACGACGCTCGCCGGGGTCATCGCCAACGAGATGGGCGTGAATATCCGCATTACCTCCGGCCCTGCCATCGAAAAGGCCGGGGATCTTGCCGCTCTGCTGACGAATCTGTCGGAAGGGGACATCCTTTTCATCGACGAAATCCACCGCCTGAACACGGCGGTGGAGGAAATTCTGTATCCGGCCATGGAGGATTTTGCCATAGACATCATCGTCGGCAAAGGCCCCTCGGCAAATTCCATCCGTCTGGAGCTGCCCCGTTTTACGCTCATCGGCGCAACGACCCGTGCGGGTCAGCTCTCTGCGCCGTTGCGTGACCGCTTCGGTGTCAGCTTCCGCCTGGAGCTGTATACACCGCAGGAGCTTTGCCGCATTATCACACGCTCTGCCGGCCTTTTGGGGATGGAGATCGACCGCAGCGGCGCCATGGAGCTGGCCTCGAGAAGCCGGGGAACGCCCCGTATCGCCAACCGAATGCTCCGCCGTGTCCGAGATTTTGCCCAGATCTATTACGACGGTGTCATCACCAAGGAGGCTGCCGATCATGCGCTGAGCAAGCTCGAGGTTGACCGCCTCGGCCTTGACGCCACCGACCGCCGAATGTTGGAAGCCATCATCAAGTTTTACGGCGGCGGCCCCGTCGGACTCGAGACGCTCGCGGCGACGATCGGTGAGGAGGCGGTCACGCTCGAGGACGTCTACGAGCCTTATCTGATGCAGATCGGCTTCCTCACGCGCACTCCGAGAGGCCGCTGCGTGACGCAATTGGCTTATGACCACCTCAAAATTCCCAATCATGCACCGGAGCAATTGTCATTTTGAACAATTTCGTCTCGGAAAAACAGGCAACTTCCACAATTTTTATTCACAATGCAAAAAAATTGTCCTTGCAGCATTGACAACGCTTGAAAAAGTGTTATAATACTGTATAAGTGATAAAGGCGCAATCGACCATCGGTCGTTCGCATATACCCTGTTGGATCCCAGCATGATATTTGATGGAAATCGCGTCAGGGCAAAACATCTATTTACAAGAGAGGAAATGCAAAATGTTCGAAGACAAGACTTTGGTTTGCAAAGAATGCGGCGCTGAGTTCGTGTTCACTGCCGGTGAGCAGGAGTTCTATGCTGAAAGAGGCTTCCAGAACGAGCCGCAGCGTTGCAAGGCTTGCCGTGACGCTCGCAAGAATGCTGCCCGCAGCCCGAGAGAATTCTTCACCGCTACCTGCGCAAATTGCGGCGGCGAAGCTCGTGTTCCGTTTGAGCCGAAGACCGATCGCCCCGTGTATTGCAGCGAGTGCTTCGCTAAGATGCGTGAGAACGGCTGATCAAAAGCAGAATCAACGGAGGTTCCTTTTGGAATCTCCGTTGTTTTTCGCACAAAACCATGGACAGGAGGTCGTTTTATGAGCGAAATTCGGGTAGCGGACTGCGCCTGCGTCTCCAATGCGGTGGTCTACGGTCTGCATGAGAGCATCCGCAGGGCAAAATTCCCCATGGCAGTCGACCCGTCTGCCCTGACGGACGAGTTGACGAAGGGCATTTTGTCCCTCGCGCTCAGCGGCAGGGGAGAGGGACATGACCAATGGCTGACAGGCGTGATCGTCCAGTTTGACCTGACGTTTACGAACAAGGCGTGGGTCGAGGCCGAGCGGTACCATTTTTTCGACTTTGTCAGCTCGCAAAGCACGATGCACCGCATCACACAATTTGACTTGGACGGAGCTTATTGCGAATACACCGACCCGAGGATCGTCGAGATCATGAAGGAAAAGACCGCCGCCTACCGCGCTCTGTGTGCAAGCAAGGACAGCTCGGAGCAGGATCGAAGGGAAGCCTATTTGCAGCTCCTTTACAGCAACCCGGCCGGCTTCCGCCTTTGCGCCGGAATGACGACGAATTACCGCCAGCTCAAAACCATCTATGCCCAGCGGCGCGAGCATCGCCTACCTGAGTGGCGAGCGTTCTGCCGCTGGATCGAGACGCTCCCCATGAGCGAGCTTATCACGGGCAGAAAAAATACTGCGGATGATACTTGACATTCGGTCGAAAAATTGCTATATATGTTTGTGGGATTTTTCCATCGGAGGGATAACACCATGCAAATATTTCGCCGCCTTCGGGATTACTTCATCATTGTTTTTTCCGCAATTCTGTTGGCACTGAGCTATCATATCTTTGTCTATCCGAACGATTTTGCGCCGTCCGGAATTCCGGGCATTGCCACGATCCTGCAATACCTGACGGGCTTTAACGTGGCTTATTTGACGATTTTGGTCAATGTTCCGCTTCTGATCGTGGTCTACCGCCTGGTCAGTCGGGAATATGCCCTCCATACGGCTCTGTTTGCGGCGTTTTTTTCGGGCTTCCTCCTGATCTTCGACCATGTCGACCTGAGTATGTTCATCTACAAAACCGACAACGGAACGAGTCAGATCCTGGCGCCGCTTGCCGGCGGCGTGGTCAGCGGCTTCTGCTATGCCTGCGTGATGGGCAGAAACGGCTGCACGGGTGGTACCGACCTCGTGGCCGCTTGGATCCACCATTATAAGCCCCATATGAATATGCTCTGGGTGCTCTTCACCTTCAATGCCTGCGTTGCCGCCGTTTCGTATTTTGTCTACGGCTTCAAGCTCGAGCCGGTCATCCTCTGCCTCGTCTACTGCTTCCTTTCCAGCAAGGTCAGCGACACGATGCTCAAAGGCTTCAAGGAGGCACTGAAATTCGAGATCGTCACGGAGCACCCGGCGGAGATGAAGCAGATGATCATGGAACGGCTGCATCACGGCGTCACCGAGCTGCGTGCCACCGGCGGCTTCACGAATCACGACAAAACGCTTCTGATCTGCCTCGTGAACAAGCATCAGATCGTCGAATTCCAGCGCATTTTGGAGCAGTTTCCCGGCTCGTTTGCCTACCTGTCCACCGTCAAGGAGACTATGGGCAACTTCTCTCACGTCAAATAATTTTCGGCTGCATCCCGATCAGGGGTGCAGCCGTGTTTTATGCGGTTTTTTCGTCAAAAGGAGGGCGAGGACGACTGCGCAGATCCCGCCGATGAGCTTTGCCGAGATCACGGGCAGGAGCATTTGCGCATCGAAGCCGGCCGTAAAGCCCAGATGGTCACCGAAAACGAACGCTGCCGAGACAGCAAAGGCCATATTGATGACCTTTCCGCGCTTGTCCATGTCCTTGACCATGCTGAGCATGGGGATGGAGTTTGCAAGACTTGCGACGAGTCCGGCTGCCGCCGTATCGTTCATTCCCATCAGCCGACCGAGCCTCAGGAGCGGCTTTTTGCAGAGCCTTGTGATGAAATAGACCAAGGGGAAGGCACCTGCCAATACAAATCCGATCTCCGCCACGACCGGTACGCCGTCCGACAGCGGAGCCATGCCGCCGATGAGGGATATGCCGGTCAAGACCTCAAAGATCCCGACGGCGAGGCCGACGGTGATGACGGCCAGAATGATGCGGCCGAACCACAGAAAGCCTGTGATCATCGCCCTTTCAAAGAAGCTGAGGCCGAGGGCGAGAAGAGCGGCGAAGAGGACGACGGGAATCAGATTTCGAAGGATCATGGAGATCTCAAAGCCTGCGATCAGACCGCCGAAGAAGGCACCGATCGGGATGGTGATCACGCCGCACAGAATCCCCTTGGCAAGGTAGGGGCGATCCTCCGCCTTGAGAATCCCCAGCGCGACGGGGATGGTAAAGACCAGCGTTGCGCCGAGCATCGACCCGACGATGAGGCCGCCGAAGCGAGCGGCGTCGATATCTTGCGTCAGCTCAAGCGCAAGAGAGGCCGCGCCCATGTCGTTGGCCAAGATCGTCCCTGCGAACATCGCCGGATCGGCACCCAGAAAATGATACACGGGGACGAGCACGGGCGCCGCGAGCTGTGCCAGAACGGGAGCAAGCGAGAGGATACCGAGCATCGACAGCGACAGTGCGCCGATGGCTTCCATGCCCTCTTCAAACTGCTTGCCGAGCCCGAAACGGCTGCCGAAAATGCGGTCGAGTGCGCCGAGGAGCATGAACACCGCCATGACCCATAATATGATCTCATGAACCGACATATTCTCCCTCCGTCTCATCCAAAATGGCAATAATCGCCGCATCCAGCGGCGCATTTCGATCCATCCGAGCCGCACCGCCGAAGACGAGGACGACCCGATCGCCCTTACCCGCGCCGACAAGATCGGCGGCGACCAGCTCGCCCTCCTCGCAGGCTACACGCAGAAAAATCTGTCCCGAAAGCGCAGGGGCTTTTTTCGTCGCCCAGAGAGGCCCCGTTACCGTGCCGAGCTTCATGCCTTGCCCTCCAGAATGTCACGAGCCAGAGGCGTGAGACGACCCTCAATCGGCTGTCCGTCACGCAGACGGCGACGCACCTCCTCCGCCGTCAGGAGCCTTTCTCGATTTGCACCGAGAAAACGGACACCGAGCTGCTTCATTTGGCGCTCGGCAGACAGCAGGCGGCACCAAAATGCACGGTTGGCGGTTTTCGCAAAGGGACGATATTTCAGCCCGTTTTCATACAGATAAACGGGCTTGCCGAGAAGAAGTGCCTGCGCACAGGCGTCTGAGGGAAAGTGAAGCACCTCGGCGGCGCTCATCGAGCCGATCACGACGGCCTGATACTCTCCCTGTGTCACATATTCCCAGCCCAAATCCATCGGCGGCTCGTCTCCGATCAAAAGCGCAGTGGGCAACGCTTGACGCCGACGAACCTCGGCAACGATGCGGTCGACCAGCTCCTCGTTCATACGATTAACCCCACGTCGCCCTTGCGAAAGCCGCAGGCATTGGCTTCGTCATAGTCCAGATGAGCATAGGTGCAAAAATCCTTGCTGACCCGAACGCAGACGTCCTCAAAGATCACCGGCCTTTTGGTCAAGGCACGAAGGCGAACCACATCGCCGTCGTGAAGCCCTCGCAGCGCGGCATCCTTCGGCGTCATATGAATGTGCCGCTTGGCCACGATCACGCCCTCGCAAAGCGACAGACGCTTGCCGTTGTGCTCCAGCGTGATGCCGTTTGTGTCCCGTGTGTCGCCGCTCAGACGGATGGGTGCTTCCATCCCCAGCGCAACGCAGTCGGTCATGGACAGCTCGACCTGACAGCTCTTTCGCTCCGGCCCCAAAACGGCGACATTTTCCATCCTACCCCGTTCACCGATGAGCGTCACACGCTCATTGCAGACGAACTGACCCGGCTGCGACAGCGGCCTTTTTTCGGTCAAGCCGTGCCCGAAAAGATACTCGGACACCTCCTTCGTCAGATGGACATGACGTCCGGAGGCTTCCATTTCAATGACGATCCTTCGGATCACCTGTTCGACAAGCTGATCCATCCTCTTTCCCTCCTTTTTCCGCAAGGCAGAGTACCCAGCACGCAGACGACAGGCGATTGAGTGCCGTTGGGATGTCTGTGCGGCTGAGCTTTTTATCCTTGCCGAGAAATGCCTGCCACGCCGCAAGCTCTGTCTCCCGAACGGTCGTGCGCAGATGATTGAGCCGCAGTAGGACGACACTGTCGGAGGCGGAGGGGAGAAAGTGCCCGATGCCGTAGTATTTCTGCGGCTGATGGCTGCGCTCTTGCAGCTCATTTTCGTCCATGCCGCCGATCGTATACTCCGCAAGGCAGTGCCCGAGCACCTCCGCACGGACAAGCTCCCGAACCAGCCTTAGCATATCCTCCAGCGCGGCAACGGGCGCACCCGGCTCTTTTTGCAGAAGCAGGATTTCCGACTGAAGACTGTCCAGCCTGCCGCGCAGGGCGATGCGCGGATGCGTCTTGCAAACGACCGTTTCCCGATCCAGATGGGTCATATGCTCCGGCTTTTTCTTGGCGGTAACGATGTTCTCCCTGCGCAGAAGATCCCACGCGGCAGGGGTCAGACGGTCGCCCTCGGCCAGATACAGCATCGAGCGACCGCCCTCCTCCCGAACGGCGGCACGGACGGATTGTTCCGTGTAAAGCATCAGCCCTCCGCTTTCTCTCTTCCGTGGGGCAGGATCAGCTCGACCTCGTTGTGCGGCCTCGGGATCACATGGACGGAGATCAGCTCCCCGACCTTCTCCGCTGCTGCGGCACCGGCGTCGGTTGCGGATTTGACTGCCCCGACATCGCCTCGTACCATCACGGTCACCAGTCCGCCGCCGACCTGCTCCTTACCGACGAGCTGGACGTTTGCGGATTTGACCATAGCGTCGGCGGCTTCAATCGCCCCGACCAGACCGCGTGTTTCGACCATACCCAGCGCATTTGTGTTTGCAATCATAAAAAAATCCTCCTAGCGTAATTTCTTCAATATTTCTGCCGTCAGTGCTTCGATGAGGGATTCATCCGCATCGACGGCGGCCTCCTCCGCGCCCCAAGCCACACGGCGGATGTTGATCAGATCCATCGGGCCGATGTTGTTGGATGACGAGCTGCCGCCGACGGCACCGCAGCCGAGGGTCAGGGCAGGGAAGAGCTTTGTCGTGTAGCCGACGCCGCCGAGTGAGGACGGCGTGTTGACCAGAAAACGGGAGACGGGGATCTCCAGCGCAAAGCGGCGAATGACGGCCTCGTCCGTTGCATGGATAGAGAAGGTGTGCCCCGCGCCCTCACCGAGCAGAACCTCGATGGCACGGGCGAGAATGGTGTCCTCATCCTTTTCGACAAAGACCGCCAGAATGGGACAGAGCTTTTCCCGTGAATACGGGCGCGTGGGGCCGGCCTGTGTCTCGTGCGCAAGCAATACCGTCGTTTCCTTCGGTACCGAGACCTCGGCCAGCCGTGCAACTTCATAGGCTGTTTTGCCGACGACCCTCGGATTCATTGACCCGTCGGGACGGAGCAAAACGGCGGCGATCCGCGCGGCCTCCTCGGGCGACAGGAAGTAGCCGCCCTGTCGACGAAATTCCTCCTTGACCCTATCTGCGCAGCACGATTCCAGAATCACGCTCTGCTCCGAGGCGCAGATCGTCCCGTTATCAAAGGTTTTCGAGCGGATGATGTCGCGCACCGCTCGACGAATGTCAGCACTTTTGTGGACATAGGCAGGGCCGTTTCCCGCGCCGACGCCGATGGCCGGCTTCCCACTGGAATAGGCCGCTCGCACCATGGCTCCTCCACCGGTCGCCAGAATCAGCTTCGTGTCGGGGTGCTGCATCAGCTCCCGAACGGCGTCCATGGTCGGTTCGGTCAGGCACGAGATCGCACCGTCCGGGCAGCCGGCGCTTTTTGCGGCCTCCGACAAAATTCGCACCGTTTCAAGCGTACACTTCAGGGCGGCCGGATGCGGCGAAAAGACGATGGGCGCGGCCGCTTTGATGGCGATCATCGCCTTGTAGATGACGGTCGAGGTCGGGTTGGTTGAGGGGACGATGGCGGCGATCACGCCGACGCTCACACCGATGTCCCAGACCTTGTCCTCTCTGCGCAGGATGCCGACGGTTTTCATGGATGCGATGGCCTGATGAACCCGTTCGGCGGCGAAGCGGTTTTTCTCGGCCTTGTCCGCTACATTGCCGAAGCCCGTCTCCTCGCAGGCCATGCGTCCGAGTGCCTCGGCATTTTCCGCCCCTGCCTTTGCGATGGCGGAGACGATGCGGTCAATGGCGGCCTGATCGAAGTGCTTCAATTGCTCATAGGCGGCATTTGCAGCGGCGATGTGGTCACGTGCTTCCTGACGGGAGCGCAGATCCTTGTCCAATTTCATTCAAACTCTCCTTTCGGTGCGGCGGCTACGGCTCTTACGGCCTCTGCGAAGGCTTGACAGGCGGCTTGACAGGCCGATTCCGTGCCGCATAAGAGGCCGCCTGCGAAATTCGTCTCGGTCGGCGGTGCGTAAAAGGCGGCAAGCTCGACATCGGCGGCCTTCAGCGCTTGATCCAGCCCGACCACGGCCTCGACGGGCGGCGCGATGAGATAGGCCAGCGGCTGCCCGAGGGGAACCTTGGCGGACTTTGAAAGAAAGCTTCCGGAGCTGCTGACGCAGTGCGCCAGATAGACGATGCTACCGGCCTCATTTGCCGTGCGGAAGCCGAGTATTTTCAAAGAATTCACGGCGACCCTCAGGGCGGCGGAAACCTCCGAGGGCGTCTTGCCTCCGAGAACGCCGATGACTTCTCCTGCGAGGCTTGTCGAGGCGTTTGATGCACCGGCGTAAAGACTGCGCGCATAGACCACCTCGACATTTGCGCTTTTGCACGCCTCGTCCAGCGCAAGATAGGTCGCATCGTCGCAGTCGGCGGAGATCAGACCGAGTGTGCGGTGCTGCCCCGTCAGACCGAGCGATCGACACAACGCTTCCGACGCGTTGGCGATGAGGCGAACGGCCAAAATTTTGACGGGAATTCTTTCACCGATCATGGCGTCTGCCCCTGCGTGAGCGCAACGCCGGAGACTTTTTTCCTCAAAATTTCTTCGATCAGTGAGGCAATATGTGCCCCTGCCTCCACAGCGGCAATGCCCTGTGCATGGATGTTCGAGACGACGGTGCGGCTCGATTCCGAGATGCCCCGATGGGGGCGATAGGTGATATATGCGGACATGGACTCGTTTGTCACCAGTCCCGGCCGTTCACCGACGAGAATACAGACAAGCTCGCAGCCTGTCAGGTCACCGATGTGATCTCCTGCACCGACGCGACAGAATTTGACAAAAAGCTTTTTGCAGTGGTCAATGCTGCGTGCCTGCAGGCCCTGCTCGATGGCGGCGGCGCAGTCAACGGCGTTGGCCTCGATTGCCGCAGAGGACAGGCCGTCCCCGATGACGATTTGAACTCTGTGACTGCCGCAGACCTCTCGAATCACCCGTTGATTGGCCTCGTCGAAGCGTCTGCCGAGGTCGGGGCGAGTCAAATATTCGTCCTTGCTCTTGCACTCGGTCTGCACGGGGATGAGGCCGTTGGCCTTGGCAAAATTCTCATGGACAAGAGAGAAAACGCTGTCCTGTGCGGCGGCGTGGTCGGCACGGAAGCGGAGCATGGTGGCGGTCTTGTAGCGTGTTCCCACGCGGCCGAAGCCGAGGCGAGCCGGAGTTTTGGCCTTCAGGGACGCAAAGGCGTGGGCATCGTGGGCGTTGTCGACCAGATAGAGCTTTCGCAGATCGACGGCGGTGATGTCCGCGACGGCCTCATGTTCGACCGTCGGCGTAGGTGCGATATGCTCCTTCACGGGCGATTCCGCGCGCATATTCGCGAGCATATCCGCAACGATTTTTCGCAGTTCCTCCTGATTCATCCGTACCCCTCCCTCACAGCAGGCATGAGCCGTCGCCGGCCTTTGCGGTCAGGCGACCGTTTTCATAAAAGCCCATTTTTTCCAGCCATTGCTGGAATGGCGCAATGGCGGTCAGGCCGAATATTTCACGCAGAGCCGCCGTCTCACGAAAGCCCGTGGTCTGATAGTTCAGCATCACGTCGTCCCCGTGCGCAATGCCCATGAAATAGTTGCACCCGGAGGCGGTCAGAAGGGCGGCGAGATTTTCAATGTCGTTCTGGTCGGCCTTCATATGGTTCGTGTAGCAGGCGTCACAGCCCATCGGAACGCCCGAAAGCTTGCCCATGAAGTGGTCCTCCAAGCCGGCTCTTGTGACCTGACGCGCGTCATAAAGATACTCCGGGCCGATGAAGCCGACGACGGTGTTGACCAAAAACGGCGAAAAGTGCTTTGCAAAGCCGTAGCAACGCGCCTCCATGGTCACCTGATCGGCGCCGTGATGCGCTTCGCTGGAAAGCTCCGAGCCTTGTCCCGTCTCAAAATACATCACGTTCGGCCCCTCGGCGGTTCCGTGCGTGAGGGCGAGCTGCCGCGCCTGCTCGACGGTTGCGGCATTGAAGCCGAAGGCTTCGTTGCCCTTCTGCGAGCCGGCGATGGACTGGAAGATCAGGTCGGCGGGCGCCCCACTTTCGATTGCACGCATTTGGGTGGTGATGTGCGCCAGAACGCAGGTTTGTGTCGGAATGGCGTGCTTTTGCTTGATTTCCTCAAATTTCAACAAAATACGCTTGGCAGTCTCGGCACTGTCCCCGGCAGGATTCAACCCGATCACGGCATCTCCTGCGCCGAGGGACAGCCCCTCTACGGTCGAGGCGAGGATGCCGTCGAGATCGTCCGTCGGGTGGTTTGGCTGCAAACGGCACGACAGCGTACCGGGAAGACCGATGGTCGTGTTGCAGTGCGCCGAGACAGGGAGCTTCCGTGAAGCGACGATGAGATCGAGGCTGCCCATGAGCTTGCAGACGGCGGCGATCATCTCGGACGTAAGGCCGCGGCGCAGACGGCGCAGATCATCGGGGCTTGACCGCTCGGAGAGAAGATATTCCCGAAGGTCGGATACCGTCCAATTGCGAATTTTTTCATAGATCGTCTCGTTCAGGTCGTCCTGAATGATGCGAGTGACCTCGTCGTCCTCGTAGGGGACGACGGGATTTTCCCGAAGATCGGACAGCAGCAGCTCCGACAGGACGACCTTCGCCGCCACACGCTCCTCGGCACTCTCGGCAGCGACCCCGGCCAGACGGTCGCCCGACTTTTCCTCGTTCGCTTTGGCAAGAACATCCTTCACATCGCGAAAGGTGTATGCTTTTCCGAAGAGAGCGGTTTTCAGCTTCAAAAAATCAACTCCTTATTATAATACCAATGTTTTGACGACGACGGGCAGAACCCGACCGTCGGCGATGGGCGCTGCAATATCCAGAAAAGCGCCCTCGGAAAGCCGAATCCCGTCAAGGCAGATCAGAGGTCTTTGCGGCAGATACGTCCGCAGTGCTTGCCCGAGCGCCTTGCCCATGTCGTACTGCACCGCAACGACAAGCGGATCGTGTCTGCAATGCTTCAGCCCGTCGGCAATGCCCTCCGATAGTTTACATAATTCCGAAAAACGGGGATTTTCAAGCCCTTTTAGCCAGAGGACGGCCGCCTCATCGGGATAGAGCGACAGCTTGCGCTCGATGGCAGAGGCCAGCTCGTTCGGCTCTGCTTTGATCTCCGACTCGCTCAGCGTGATCACGGGCAGATTTTTCAGAGGGAACGAGGCATCGTCATAAAAAATGGTACTCCCCGAAAGCTCGACCGTGTGGCAGCCTGCGCCGATCACGGTCGCGCGGATGGTCTGCTTGGCGGGAACGGCACGGCGAAAGAGGGGAGAGCGCCGGATTTCCTTGCCGAGCAGAACACCGAGGTCGCCGTATGCGAAGGGATCTCGGGGCGTTTCGTCGATCAGATCGGCCACGCCGCCGGAAAAGCAGAGCGTTTCGGCAGGTTTACATAACTTGTCTGTGATAAAGTGACGAGACAGTTTTTTCGGCCGCAGACCGACGGCCTCTTCCAAAACGCCGACCAGAAGCTCGCAGACCTCCTGTGGAGGCGACGCTTCATTGAAAAACGGGCGCAGGACGGGGGAGAGGTAGGTGCAGCCTCCGTCGGGGTCAAATTTCATCAGCCGTCCGCCGACATTCAGGCAACCCGTGTCGAGAAGCTTACCATCGTCAAACAGGGCGAAATTTGTTGTTCCGCCGCCGATGTCCAGATTCAAAACCGCGCAGTGGTGCTGTTCCGACCATTCGGCCGCACCCGAGCCTCTTGCGGCCAGAACACTTTC